>JBIKPC010000001.1:0-36995 GCA_044357675.1 Candidatus Planktophila sp.
AAGTTCAAGGGTCTTCCAGGAACTGAAGGAACTCTTCGCGTTGCAGCACCAAAGCCATCAAAGGTTGTTGCTTACGAAGCAGCGATGAAGGCTGCTGCTAACGAGCCTGCAGAAGGTGCAACAACAATGAAGAAGAAGGCACAGGAGAAGCTTGCAGCTAAAGCAAACCCTGTTGTGTCCGAACCAATTGCAGATGAAGCGGTGTCCGAGGTTCCAGCTCAAGAGACAACTCCAGACGTTGTGTCTGAAGCAGTTGAAACTCCAGCAGCAGAAGCGGCTGCAGAGTAAATATGATGGATGAAGCCCTAGAGCATTTGGTCAAGGGAATCGTCGATAATCCCGATGATGTTGTTGTCTCTGAAAAGAGTGGACGTCGCGGAACAACTTTAGAGGTTCGAGTTAACCCTGAAGATATCGGCAAGGTCATTGGTCGTAATGGTCGTACAGCAAAGGCACTTCGTACCGTTGTAAGTGCGCTCGCAGGACGTACAGTGCGCGTCGATCTCATCGAGACCGACGAAGCTCGATAACTATGCGCTTACTCGTGGGGCGAATTGGTCGCGCTCACGGAATTCTTGGTGAAGCGACGATAGAGGTTCGTACAGATGAACCTAATCGTCGCTTTGCTATTGGTGCAACAGTTCAAACAGATTCCAATGGTGAATTAAAAGTCATCTCTGGCCGTGTTCATAACGGTATTTTATTGTTGGGCTTCGAGGGAATTACTGATCGCAATAGCGTCGAAAAACTTCGCAATACATTGCTCTATGCCGATGTAGATATTAACGAATCCAATGATGACGAAGATGAGTATCACGTAATGCAGTTGATTGGTTGTGCTGCTGTACTTGAATCTGGCGAAGCTTTTGGCGAAGTAACCGATGTTATCAATCTGCCAGGACAAGATTTATTGGCGATCAAAACGGCGCAAGGTGAGCAGTTAATTCCCTTTGTCCATCAATTGGTCCCAACAGTGGATATCGCAAACAAGAAAGTGGTGGTTATTCCGCCAACAATTTCGGGGGAGATCTCATGAAGATTGATGCGGTAACAATTTTCCCTGACTACTTTGCACCACTACAGCTTTCTTTATTAGGTAAAGCACAAGAACAAGGTCTCATTGAAGTCGGAATCCATGACCTACGTTCATTTTCAACGGACAATCACAACACCGTTGATGACACTCCTTATGGTGGTGGAGCAGGAATGGTTATGTTGCCAGAAATCTGGGGCAGTGCTTTAGATCCATTAATGACACCAGAAACAGATTTAATTATTTTGACACCAGCAGGCAAGCGTTTTGATCAGCCAATGGCAGCAAAGTTTTCGCAGTCTAAGCATTTAGTCTTTGCGTGTGGACGCTATGAAGGTATTGATGATCGAGTTCGCGAACACTATGCCTCAAAGAATTACCGTGTGCATGAGGTATCAATAGGTGATTATGTTTTAGGTGGCGGAGAAGTTGCATCCCTTGTCATGATCGAGGCAATCACTCGATTGATTCCGGGAGTATTGGGAAATCCAGAGTCACTTGCTGAAGAATCACACAACGAAGAGGGGTACTTGGAGTATCCAAACTTCACAAAGCCCTCTGTTTGGCGTGATCTTGAAGTTCCAGCAATTTTGCTCAGCGGTAATCATGGTGAGATTGCTAAATGGCGTGCGGCGCAAGCACAAGAGCGTGCCAAGAAGAATCTCTAGTCTTCAAGTAGAGTTACTACTATGTGCAGACTTCTAGGGTTTACTTCTTCTGAGCGTAAGAGTTTCTACGATCTTGTAGGAAACGAGTTCGACAAATTTGTCGCCATGTCAGCAGAGCATAAAGATGGTTGGGGTATCGGCTACGAAGGTGAAGTTATTAAAGACCTAAAGCCTGCCAAGGAAAGCGATCTTTTAACCCAAACGGGTAAGAATTTAGAAACACATGGGGCCTTGCTACATTTGCGACAAGCTTCCAAGGGGATCAGCGTTGACATCAACAACAACCATCCGTTTACTCACGGCACAATCACTTTCATGCACAATGGAACAATCCGCCCAGGTGATACTGCAGAGCAATTCATTTCTGATGAATACAAAGGCTTGATTCAAGGGACAACCGATAGTGAGCGTTACTTTTATGCATTAATTTCAATGGTGGATCAACTTGGTTTGGTCGAAGGTGTTCGTAAGACTGTCAATTTGGTTCGTGCTATCGCCGATTACTCCTCACTTAACATCATGGTTCAAACTCCAGAGACGCTTATTGCGGTCTGTGAATTCAATCCAGATGTGAAGACAGAATGGAGTTCAGAGGATCATTACGAACTTAGATTCAAAAAGGAAGGCAATGATGTAGTTATCGCTTCGACTGGTTGGGGTAACTCAGATTGGCAGCACCTAGATAACCATCACATGCTCGTGGTAGACCGTTCGACTTTAGAGTATTCAATTTCCTCTCTATGACCCGTACTTACACGGTCGAAACCTACGGCTGTCAGATGAATGTCCATGACTCCGAAAGAATCGCAGGGTTGTTGGATGAGGCTGGCTATATTCCGGTAACAGTTGGGGAACAAGCTGACATAGTAGTTTTCAATACTTGTGCTGTGCGAGAAAATGCCGACAACAAACTATATGGAAATCTCAGTTTCCTAGCGCCGATTAAGAAATTAAATCCCAATATGCAGATTGCCGTTGGTGGCTGTCTTGCACAAAAAGATCAGGCGACGATCATTAAGAAAGCCCCATACGTTGATGTTGTTTTTGGAACGCACAATGTGGGCTCGCTGCCTGTATTACTAGAACGGGCACGTATCGAGGAAGAGTCACAGATAGAAATTCTGGAAGCTCTCGAGCATTTTCCATCAACTCTGCCAGCTCGTCGTCTTTCTGCATTTTCATCCTGGGTATCTGTATCAGTAGGGTGTAATAACACCTGCACCTTTTGCATTGTTCCCACGCTTCGTGGAATCGAAAAAGATCGCACCGCAGTAGACATTTTGAATGAAGTTAAGGCCTTGGTTGCTCAAGGGGTTATTGAAATAACATTACTTGGCCAAAATGTGAATGCGTATGGTGTTGATTTTGGAGATCGTCAGGCTTTTGCCAATTTATTGCGCGAATGTGGTCAGATAGATGGATTGGAACGAGTTCGTTTCATGTCTCCTCATCCGCGAGATTTCACTGATGATGTAATAGAAGCAATGGCACAAACACCAAATGTCATGCCTCATTTACACATGCCTTTGCAATCAGGATCCGATCGAGTTTTACAGCAGATGCGCCGCTCGTATCGATCAGATCGATATTTAGGAATTTTAGATCGAGTTCGCTCAGCGATGCCACATGCGGCCATAACAACCGACATTATTGTTGGATTCCCAGGCGAGACAGAAGAAGATTTCCAAGCAACACTCGATGTGTGTACAACAGCTCGGTTTACAGCTGCCTACACATATCAATACTCCATCCGCCCCGGTACGCCAGCTGCAACAATGCCTGATCAAATAACGCAGGATGTAGTTGCAGATCGCTACACCAGATTGCACAACCATCAGCAAGCTATTTCATTGTCAGTTAATAAAGAAGCAATCGGAACAAACCATAAAATTTTAGTGGGGGATTACGAGGGCCGTCGCGATGAGGCGCAATCACGATTAACTGGGCGAAGCGAAGATTTCCGCTTGGTGCATTTTGATAATACATTTGTTGCACGCCCTGGTGATGAAGTAACTGTCACAATTACAGATGCATCCGCCCATTATTTAATTGGTAACCCAATCTCTATCCGACAGACTCGTGGAGCAGAAGCACACGCTGCTCGAATCGCACAACCTGGGCCTGCTGCAACGATGCTTGGAATTCCAACGGTTAAACGATGAAATTGATTGTCATTTGTGGCGCAACTGCCACAGGTAAAAGTGATCTAGCGGTGGCTCTTGCTCAAGAGATTAATGCAGAAATTATTAATGCTGATTCGATGCAGTTGTACAAAGGCATGGATATTGGAACCGCCAAAATCACAGTTGAAGAGCGCAAAGGCATTCCGCATCATTTGATGGACTTGTTGGATGTCACCCAGGATGCAAATGTGGCGTGGTATCAAGAGCACGCACGAGCAGCGATTACCGAAATACATGCTCGCGGGAAAAATGTCATTGTCGTAGGCGGAACAGGCTTATACATAAAGGCGATATTAGATGAGCTGAATTTTCCGGACACAGATCCAGTAGTCAGAGCAGAGCTAGAGTTGGAGTTTGCAACAAAGGGGATAGGCCCACTTTTTGAACGACTGGAGAAGTTAGATCCGGCTGCAGCGCTAGCTATAGATAAAGCTAACTCTCGCCGCGTAATTCGTGCGTTAGAGGTAATCAAAATTACAGGCAAACCCTTCACTGCAAATCTGCCCCGAGAAGAGAGTTCCAGATACCCGTATGCACAACAGTTTGGTTTAGTGATGGATCGGGATGCACTTTCAGAACGAATCTCAAACCGAGTTGAGCGTATGTGGGAACAAGGATTGGTAGCAGAGGCAGAGAAGTTGTTAGTTGCCGGAATAACACAGGGAGTAACTGCCCAACGCGCATTAGGTTACGCCCAAGTGATTGCTCAGATTGAAGGAAAGGTCACAGAAGAAGAAGCGAAGGAAGAGACTAAGCGAGCGACCAGACAGTACGCACGTCGGCAAGAGACCTGGTTCTCACGAGATGAGCGCATTACTTGGATTTCACCAACACAAAACGCACTCCAGCGCATACTTGAATCGATAAACTAACGGTAATGATCGCTACATATGGCCACGGTACCGAAAATGATTTTGTTCTCATTTTCGATCCAAAGGATGAACATTCGATAACGACTGCTCAAACCGCAGCAATTTGTAATCGCGAAACTGGGATTGGTGCTGACGGATTAATTCGTATTATCAAGCGTGATGAAAAATGGTTTATGGATTACCGCAACGCTGACGGGTCCTTGGCTGAAATGTGCGGCAATGGAATTCGCGTTATGGCTAGATACTTAGTAGAAAGAGGGCATCAGCCTGAAGGTATTTTTGCTATCAATACTCGAGATGGCATTAAACACCTTCGCGTCCCACTAACAGATGACATATCCGTCAACATGGGTCAGGTTACTGATGAAGATGAGGCGATTACCGCAGCGACTAACGGGCACATCTGGAACGGTTACAACATTAGTGTTGGCAACCCTCACGCAGTTGTCTTTGTCGATGATATGTCTGACATTGGTCCACTAGATGTTGCCCCGGTTGTACGCCCGCGAGATTCTTATCCAGAAGGCGTTAATGTCGAATTTGTGAAGATCATTGAAGGAAACACAATTGCGATGCGGGTGTTTGAACGCGGCTCCGGGGAAACTCGATCATGCGGGACTGGTACCTGTGCCGTGGCGCTAGCTGCAACCTTACATACCAAGTCGAAGTTGCCAGCGACATGGATTATTACGCCACCTGGTGGACGACTAGAAGTTTCGATTGATGGTCACTCCAATGCAACGCTCACTGGACCTGCGGTATTAATTCGCGATGTAGATATTTCGAGGTTTTTGGTTGAGTAAGGATTTCGATGATGAATTCGAATCATTGCTGCGCGAAAGTGCCCGAGTTGCTGCCGAATATGATGCGAGCGAAGAGGATGATCACAGCGATCAATCACTAGAGCTTTCCGAGCGACATGCGCTGCGGCGTGTAAAAGGTTTTTCAACTGAACTTCAAGATATTTCAGAAGCCGAGTACCGCCAGCTACAACTCGAACGAGTTGTCTTAGTCGGTGTGTGGACCGAGGGAACAATTAAGGATGCAGAAAACTCTTTAGCCGAGCTAAAAGCGTTGGCAGAGACTGCTGGTTCTGAAGTTTTGGAAGGTTTAATTCAAAGACGAGATAAGCCAGATCCTGCAACTTACATTGGTTCAGGAAAAGTCATCGAACTAAAACAAGTTGTTATGTCAACGGGAGCTGACACTGTTGTTTGCGATGGAGAACTGTCACCTTCACAACTGCGGCAATTAGAGGATAAGTTGAAGGTCAAAGTTGTAGATCGCACAGCTTTGATATTAGATATTTTTGCCCAGCATGCGAAAAGCAAAGAGGGTAAGGCTCAGGTTGAGCTGGCACAGATCGCATATTTGTTACCGCGTCTTCGTGGTTGGGGAGACTCACTGTCTCGACAGGTTGGTGGTCGAGCAGCTGGTGGTGCCGGTATCGGTGGCCGTGGTCCAGGTGAAACCAAGATTGAAACAGATAGACGTCGTATCCGCGACAAGATGGCAAAGCTTCGTCGTGAAATTGCTGAAATGAAAGTCTCTAGAGACACCAAGCGCCAAGAGCGTCGCCGCTTTAATATTCCATCAGTTGCGATTGCGGGTTACACAAATGCTGGCAAGTCTTCATTATTGAATAAGCTAACAAATGCCGGCGTTCTTGTAGAAAATGCGCTCTTTGCAACATTAGATCCAACCGTTCGCAAATCTGAAACTGCAGATGGTCGTGTCTACACATTGAGTGACACTGTTGGTTTTGTTCGCCATCTGCCACACCAATTGATTGATGCATTTAAATCAACTCTTGAAGAAGTCTCTGAATCAGACCTGATTGTGCATGTGGTGGATGGTTCACATCCGGATCCGTTTGAACAAATTCGAGCTGTCAGATTAGTAATCGATGAAATTGGCGGCAAGGATATTCCTGAAATTATCGCTATCAACAAGGTTGATGTTGCTGACCCTGAAGTGATCATGGAAATCTTGCGTAAGGAACCCAATAGTTACGCCTTCTCAGTACGTACTGGGTTTGGAATAGAAGGGTTATTGCATGCAATTGAAAGCTCTCTGCCTAGACCTTCGGTAGAGATTAATGTGGTAATTCCATATGACCGCGGAGATTTGGTTCATGCCATTCATGAAAGTGGAGAGATTTTTTCTGAGCAGTACTTACCCGAAGGAACTTCGATTCACGCCCGTGTTAACGGTGGATTGGCTCAAAGAATCGAGAATTCCCATATAAGTGGGCAATAACACCGACACGCCGCTGGTTAAATCCAACAGAACACAGTTAAATGCGCCATGATGCGCCCGATAGCACTTAAGAGCAATTATTGAATGGCGGTGAGAGCAATGGCAACAGATTACGACACACCCAGAAAAACTGATGAGGAACTTCATGAGGAGTCTCTAGAAGAACTCAAGGCCAAGCGTGTTGATGCTCAATCCGGTCAGATCGATGTCGATGAAGCAGAAGCTGCTGAAAATCTTGAATTACCTGGCGCAGACTTATCAGGAGAAGAGCTAGCTGTTCGTGTTGTTCCAAAGCAAGTTGATGAGTTCACCTGCTCACGATGTTTCTTGGTACACCACATGACTCAACTTGCTAAAGGCGAAGGCGCTAAGGCTGTTTGTAAAGAGTGCAACTAACTCACAAGCACTAGCTTTTTATCGCTTGTTTCAATTCAGCTCCGCGATTACTGCTGATCAACCAATACGGCGTTGAATCATTAGTGTCGTTAATATCGACACGAACCCCTGCTGATACCCAAAATCGTATCGCCAAAAATGCCTGCGGATCAGCATCACGGGTTCGGGCTAAACGGATCGCTGTATTGTCTAGATCAACACAATCCCCAATAAAAGCTAAATCAATGTGTGCCTTTCCAACTCGAAGTTCTTTGTTGTCGATTTCGATAAACAAAGCGGTTGAAACATAAATCCAAATCAATGCTGCTGTCACCACTGCCAGCGCAATCAGTGCGGCATTGTCTCCAAGAGCAGCCCAGATTGAAATTACCAATGTAAGCATGAAGAAGTACACGAGGAGCAAAAGCCACAGTGGTGCACGTATCACTTCGCGGTAACGCATGGGAGTTACCGTATCGGATATGAAGGCGGTAACCTTGCCATATGGCTCGGATTCCAAGCACCACAGCTCCAGAAGGTTCACCTATTCCAGAGCGTCACCCAATGGCGCCAGTTGCCGGATCGAAAATACCCTCACACTTTGGACATTGCTTCGGTTGTGGAGAGTTACATCCAACAGGTTTACATCTTGCTGCATATGCCGGTGCTGGCTTAGATATCACCGCCGAATTTACTGTCAATGAAAACCATCAGGGTGCACCGGGGCTAGCCCATGGTGGACTTTTGTCTTTAGCATTTGATGAAGCTCTCGGAAAATTGATGTGGTTGCTGCGTGCACCAGCGGTTACAGGGCGTTTAGAGACAGATTTTATAAAGCCAGTTCCTATGGGAACCACGCTGCACATCACTGCAGAAATTACTGGTCAGGTAAATCGAAAAGTGTATACATCCGCAGTTGGTCGAATTAATTCACCAGATGGAGAGATCGCGGTTCGGGCTGCAGCACTTTATATAATTGTCCCAATGGATCACTTCATGAATAACGCGCCTAAAGAGTATCTAGAACACCTTGCTAAGACTCCTGAGGTTATGGCATTTGTAGATCCAACCTTCGAGATCAATCCATAAACATGGGCACAGTTCAAGTTCTAATTACTCGTTTAGATCCATCAGTACCACTTCCAACATATGCCAAAGGTGGAGATGCTGGGGCAGATCTTGCCACCCGCGTTGATGTGACATTACAACCAGGGGAGCGCGCACTTGTTCCTACCGGAATTTCAATTGCCCTGCCTGATGGATATGTGGCGTTAGTTCACCCACGATCAGGTTTGGCAATCAAACATGGCGTAACAATGGTTAATGCACCAGGAACTGTTGATGCTGGCTATCGCGGAGAATTGCAATGCATCATGATTAACCATGATCCTAAGGAAGCTAT
The DNA here is from genome assembly GCA_044357675.1 of Candidatus Planktophila sp. Lineage (GTDB taxonomy): Bacteria > Actinomycetota > Actinomycetes > Nanopelagicales > Nanopelagicaceae > Planktophila. The sequence continues at coordinate 8,793 of JBIKPC010000001.1, forward strand.
TACATTTCACAAAGGTGATCGAATCGCACAATTAGTTATTCAAAAAGTAGAGCGCGCTGATTTTATTGAAGTTAAAGATCTGCCGGGCTCTGGCCGCGGTGTTGGTGGATTCGGATCAACGGGATGAGTCAACATGATGAAGACCGTGACAAAGTTGTTAACGCTTTAGGTGGAAAAAAAGGCCTGATTGATTCAGGGGTTCCTTCTGTTGTTTTTTTAATTGTTTTTAACATCACGAAAGAGGTAAATACCGCTATCTGGGCGGCTCTTGGACTTTCGCTGCTTCTTGCCATTTATCGATTAGCTCGCAAGGACACAATCCAACACTCAGTATCAGGTGTGATTGGTGTCTTGATATGTGCTTACTTTGCTAATCGCAGCGGAAACGCAACTGATTTTTATATTCCAAAATTACTGACAAATTTGGGATACGGAAGTGTGTATTTGATCGCCAACCTTGCGGGATGGCCGATTTTAGGTCTAGTACTTGGTCCACTTTTAGGCGAGAACCTGTCTTGGCGAAAGAATCCTGCGCGCAAGAAGATGTACATCAAAGCAAGTTGGCTTTGGGTAGCGATGTTCTTTCTGCGAATTGCGGTTCAGTATCCGATTTACAAGAGTGGAAATCTCAATCTGTTAGGTACGGTAAATCTAGCAATGGGATATCCGCTATTTTTCATTACGGCGTATGCAACATGGTTGGTGATTAAGGCTGGACCGCCTGCGCAAAAGGTAACTGATTAAGAAATAAAGCAGGCTTTAATGTGGGCCTCAGCATCGGCTGATGCAACAAAGAGCAGCTCATCGCCAGCAGCAAAAACATCGTGCGGCTTAGCTGTAATTACGCGACCATCACGAACGATCGCTGCAATTGCAGCATTTTCTGGAAGCTCAATCTCTTCTACAGTTTTCCCAATACACGCAGATCCATCTGGCAATGTAAGTTCTACTAGATTTGCTTGGCCTTTTCTAAATGAGAATAAACGAACTACATCGCCAACACTTACTGCTTCTTCAACGAGTGCAGAAATTATGCGGGGAGTAGATACAGCTACATCAACACCCCATGAGGAATCAAAGAGCCATTCATTCTTTGGGTGATTAATTCTGGCAACAACACGTGGGACACCGTATTCAGTTTTACCAAGCAGGGATGTCACCAGGTTTGCTTTGTCATCACCCGTTGCAGCAACCAACACCTGACAGTTATTCAGATGTGCGTTATCAAGAGATGTAATTTCACATGCATCGGCCATCAACCATTCAGCATCCGGCACGCTTTCCAATTTCAGCGCCTTAGGATCTTTGTCGATTAACAAAACCTGATGGCCATTATCCAAAAGTTCGCGAGCAATCGCTCGTCCTACATTTCCTGCTCCTGCTATAGCTATTCTCATTAACGTTCACCTTCTGGGCTACTTGCAAGAATTTCTTCTGTTCGAACTACATCTGTATCAGAAACCATCACATGAATCAGATCGCCTTGCTGCAAAACAGTGTGCTCATCAGGGATCAGGCCTTCACCTAGGCGTGTAATAAATGCAACGCGCGCCGGCGTTAAGGCATCTATCAAAAGGATTGGGCGTCCATACCAAGAATTGTGTGGATGCATCTCGCACAATTGAACCATTCCGGTTGCATCGCGCCATTCAGATCGTGAACCTTCTGGAGCAAGGCGGCGAAGTATTTGATCCGTTGCCCACAAAACTGTTGCAACGGTAGGAATTCCTAGGCGCTGATAGATTTCAGCACGTCCTGGGTCATAAATACGGGCAACAACATTTTGTACACCATATGTTTCGCGTGCAACGCGTGCAGCAAGAATATTTGAATTATCACCATTACTAACAGCTGCGAAGGCATCGGCATCTTGAATACCTGCTTCTAATAACACCTCACGGTCAAAGCCAACTCCAGTGACTGTACGTCCTTTGAAGTTAGGACCTAATCTGCGAAATGCCTCACGAGCCTGGTCGATGACTGAGACTGTATGACCGGCTGCTTCGAGTTCGGTGGCGAGTGATGAACCAACTCGACCGCAACCCATGATGACTACGTGCACAGGAGGTAACTTACACCCATAGGCTTACATCCATGGCATCAAACAAGAGTTCGGCCCTAAAAACTGGAGATCTAGTTCAGGTCACCATCGAAAAAGTGGCGCACGGGGGACATTTCATTGCGCGTCATGACGGGGCGGTGATCTTTGTTCGCCATGGGATTCCCGGTGAAAATTGCACTATTCAAATCACAAGCACTGGATCCTCATTTAATCGCGCCGATGTGATTTCAGTCGAAACTCCATCTGAATTCCGCGTCATAGCACCGTGCACATTTGCTCATCGCAATGGCTGCGGTGGCTGCGATTTCCAGCATATTTCAGTGGACCATCAACGTAAATTGAAATCCGATGTCATTACCGAACAGTTTGCACGTATTGCAGAGATTGACCTACACGTTGATGTAGAAGAGGTTGATGGGAGCACTCATTGGCGTACCCGAGCAATAGCTACAACTGACCGTAATGGAAAACTCGGATTTTTTAAGTCCAGATCTCACTCAATAGCACCCGTAACAGATTGCCTCATTTGTGTCGAAGGTATGGATTTCAGTGAGATCGCTGGCCGTGATCTCAAAGGTGATGTTCGAGTAGAAATCAGTGCATCAAATACTGGCGAGCGTTCAATTGCTTTAGCCCCAACTCGCGGTGAAGAAAAAGCACGACTAACTGAAGGCCCAGCCATATTGCACGAAAATGTATTAGGTAGATCTTTAGAGGTTAGTCAAGAATCATTTTGGCAAAGCCACAAGCGAGCACCAGAAGTATTGACACAAGCAATCCTTGATTATGCAGGGTTTAAAACCGGAGACCATGTGTTAGATCTATATGGTGGTGTTGGTTTATTCACGGCAGCCATTGTGGAGGCTGTTGGCCCAACTGGTCATGTTGATTTAATTGAAGGCAGCAAAGTTGCAACCGCCGATGCTGCTCGCAACTTTTCTTCATATTCGAACATCACTATCGCAACGGGGGATGTAACAAAATTGTTGCCACGAATTACTGCTGCAGATGTAGTTGTCCTGGATCCACCCCGAGACGGAGCGGGCAAGGAAGCGATCGCTCACATAGCACGATTAACGCCACGTGCAATTGTTTATGTGGCCTGTGACCCTGCTGCATTGGCCAGAGATACTGCCTATCTTGCAGATCACAGATATTCACTCGTAAAAGTGCGTGCTTTTGATCTCTTTCCGATGACACATCACATCGAATGTGTTGCCCTGTATGAGCGCGCTGAGGTATCTTCAGCACTCTGAAAGCTTCTACGAAAGGCAGATTATGAGTAAAAACTCTTTCAACGCAAAGAAGAATCTAGAAGTTGCGGGTAAGAGTTTTGAGATTTTCGATATCTCCTCAATCGAAGGCGCTGATAACCTTCCCTTTAGCCTCAAGGTCCTGCTCGAGAATCTACTTCGTACCGAAGATGGCGCAAACATCACCGCCGATCACATCAAGGCGCTGGCTTCGTGGGATCCATCAGTTGAACCAGATACTGAAATTCAATTCACACCCGCACGCGTCATTATGCAGGACTTCACCGGCGTACCGTGCGTTGTAGATCTTGCCACGATGCGCGAAGCGATCGTTGAGCTTGGGGGAGATGCTTCAAAGGTAAACCCACTTGCACCAGCTGAGCTCGTAATTGATCACTCAGTCATCGCCGATAAGTTTGGAACCAAGGATTCATTTGAGCAAAATACAGATATTGAATACCAGCGCAATCAAGAGCGTTACCGTTTCTTGCGTTGGGGCCAGACCGCATTTGATGAGTTCAAGGTAGTTCCACCTGGAACAGGAATCGTCCACCAAGTAAATATTGAATATTTGGCTCGAGTAGTTATGACTCGCAGCGTCAAGGGAGTTCTTCGCGCATACCCTGACACCGTTGTAGGCACAGATTCACACACAACCATGGTTAACGGTCTGGGTGTGCTTGGCTGGGGTGTCGGTGGAATCGAAGCAGAAGCAGCCTTGCTGGGTCAGCCAGTTTCCATGTTAATCCCGCGCGTAGTCGGATTTAAACTAACCGGTGCTCTGCCACTTGGAACCACTGCAACTGATATGGCTTTAACCATTACCGAAATTTTGCGCAAGGTAGGCGTTGTCGGAAAGTTCGTTGAGTTCTTTGGTCCTGGAGTTACAACTGTTCCAATGGCCAACCGAACAACAATCGGAAACATGAGTCCTGAATATGGATCAACATGTGCGATTTTCCCAATCGATGAGGAAACACTTCGATACCTGCGCCTGACTGGCCGCAGCGATGACCAGGTTGCATTAGTTGAACAGTATGCAAAGCAGCAGGGAATGTGGCATGACCCAGCTATCGAACCACGTTTCTCTCAAGTTGTTGAGTTAGATCTTTCAACGGTGGTTCCCTCTATTTCAGGTCCAAAACGTCCACAGGATCGCATTTCCCTCAGCGATTCAAAGAAGGCCTTTTCAACAATTGTTCCAACCTATTACAGCGAAAAAACTGCAAAGGGTGAAGTTACTGCTGGATCAACTCGTGTGAAAAACGGTGATGTCGTAATTGCATCAATTACTTCATGTACCAATACCTCAAACCCATCTGTAATGATTGGTGCTGCGCTGCTTGCAAAGAAAGCCGTAGAAAAGGGACTCACATCAAAGCCATGGGTCAAGACAACGCTTGCTCCAGGATCAAAGGTTGTTACTGATTACTACGATCGTGCTGATTTAACTCGGTACATGGAAGCACTCGGCTTCAACTTGGTTGGTTATGGCTGCGTTACCTGTATCGGAAACTCTGGCCCGCTTCCAATTGAGATAAGCAAGGCAATTAATGAATCTGATTTGGCGGTCACCGCAGTTCTTTCCGGAAACCGAAACTTTGAGGGAAGAATTAGCCCAGATGTGAAAATGAACTATCTGGCATCACCTCCGCTAGTAGTTGCCTACGCAATAGCTGGAACAATGGATCATGATTTTGAGACTGATTCTTTGGGCAAAGACACCGCAGGCAACGATGTATTTCTAAAGGACATTTGGCCGACGCCTCAAGAGATCCAGAGTGTTATCGACTCTTCAATCTCATCAGAAATGTTTACCAAAGATTATGCAACAGTTTTCGAAGGTGATCACCGTTGGAAGTCGCTTGCAACCCCAACAGGCAAAGTTTTCGAATGGGATCCCAAGTCAACATATGTTCGTAAACCTCCTTACTTTGAAGGTATGCCTAAGCAGCCAACGCCGGTAACAGATATTTCTGGAGCTCGCGTATTGGCAGTTCTGGGTGACTCGGTAACAACAGATCACATTTCACCTGCTGGAAACATCAAAGCTGATTCACCAGCCGGCAAATATCTGGCAGAGCATGGAATTGACCGCGTTGATTTCAATTCTTATGGCTCACGCCGCGGTAACCACGAAATTATGATTCGCGGAACATTTGCAAACATTCGCTTGAAGAACTTGCTGCTAGATGGTGTTGAGGGTGGATTTACTCGCAACTTCCTAGCTGGCGGAGAACAAACAACTATTTACGATGCATCAGTTGCCTACCAAGATGCTGGGACGCCACTAGTCATCCTTGCCGGCAAGGAATACGGATCTGGATCTTCACGTGACTGGGCTGCAAAGGGCACGGCGCTCTTGGGAGTTCGCGCAGTTATTGCTGAAAGTTTCGAACGCATTCACCGTTCAAACTTGATTGGCATGGGAGTGCTTCCATTGCAGTTTAAAGATGGCGAGACTGCGGCATCACTTGGCCTGACCGGAACTGAAACATTTGCGATTGCTGGAATTACTGCACTTAACACTGGGGGAGTTCCAAAGGAGCTGACAGTAACTGCAGGGTCAATAACATTTACCGCAAAGGTTCGTATCGATACACCGGGAGAAGCCGATTATTATCGCCACGGCGGAATCATGCAGTACGTACTGCGTTCTTTGTTGGCTGAGTAAACTCACTCTCACATTATGGATCTGAATACTTTTTCTGTAGGCAAGCTTCATGATATGAGCCCTGCCCAGTTAAAGGATCTTGCCGCCGACATCCGAGTGTTTTTAATCGATAAAGTTTCAAAAACAGGTGGGCATCTTGGTCCCAATCTTGGAGTTGTCGAACTGACTATCGCTATTCACAGAGTATTTGAATCACCCAAAGATATTGTTCTCTTTGACACCGGCCACCAGTCATACGTCCACAAGATTCTTACTGGTCGCGCAGCTCAATTTGATCTCTTGCGACAGCGCAATGGTATTTCTGGTTATCCCAATCGTCGCGAGAGCGAACATGATGTAATCGAAAATTCGCACGCATCAACGGCACTGTCCTGGGCAGATGGAATTTCTAGAGGTTTTTCATTGTCCGGTCAGTCAAATCGACATGTTGTTGCAGTGGTTGGTGATGGTGCATTAACTGGTGGCATGTCGTGGGAAGCGCTGAATAATTTATCGCCCGAGTCAGAGCGAAATTTAGTAATTGTTGTTAACGACAACGAACGGTCTTACTCACCAACTATCGGTGGGTTAGCAACGTATTTAACGACCTTGCGCGCAAGCAGAGAGTACGAGCGCATCTTGGGTCGTGGCAAGAGAATGCTTCACAATACCCCTGTCGTTGGAAAGTATATTTATGGAACTTTGCATGGCTTGAAAAAGGGAATTAAAGACATGGTCGCCCCGCAGGGAATGTTTGAGGATTTGGGATTCAAATACCTTGGTCCCATTGATGGCCATGACATTGTAGCTATGGAAAAAACCTTACATATGGCTAAGGAGTTTGGCGCACCTGTAATTGTCCATGCAATTACTGAAAAAGGACGAGGCTATACACCGGCCATCGAAGATATGGCAGAAAAATTCCATGCAGTTGGAATTGTTGATCCAGTAACGGGAAAACCGCTAAAGGCATCAGCGCCTTCTTGGACAAATGTTTTCGCTGAAGAAATTACTGCGGTTGGTCGAGAGAATTCAAAGGTAGTTGCAATTACAGCGGCGATGCTGGGCCCTACAGGCTTAGACAAGTTTGCACAGAATTTTCCTGAAAGAACTATCGATGTTGGTATCGCAGAACAGCACGCGGTTACTAGCGCTGCCGGATTAGCCTATGCAGGGATGCACCCGGTCATTGCAATTTATTCAACTTTTCTAAATCGAGCCTTTGATCAGCTGTTGTTAGATGTTGCGCTACACAAGGCCGGAGTTACCTTTGTTTTAGACCGTGCTGGAATCACGGGCGATGACGGTCCCTCACACCACGGTATTTGGGATCTAGCGCTCACTGGAATTGTTCCTAATATGCACGTTGGTGCGCCGCGCGACGGGGCGCGTCTTAAAGAGATCTTGCGAGCATGTGTTGCAATTTCAGATGCGCCGTCCATGGTCAGATTTCCAAAGGGTGCGGTCCCTGGCGACATCGCAGCGATCGAACGCCTTAAGGGCATAGATATTCTGCACAAAGGCGCAACGCAGCAAGTATTGATTATCAGCGTCGGTTCAATGGCCGGAATGGCGATTGAAGTTGCTCAATTGGCTAAATCGCAAGCAATTGAAATTACTGTTGTTGATCCGCTGTGGGTTAAACCAATTCCACAATCATTAATCCAAATGTGTGCAGAGTATGGCACTGTCATTGTGATGGAAGATGGAATTAAGCATGCAGGTATTGCTAGCACGATTTCGGAAATGCTACGTGAATCCGGTAGCACTTGCTCACTGCATTCGATTGGCGTTCCGCTAGAATTTATCGAACACTCAAAGCGTGCTGAAATCCTTGACGACATCGCCATTACACCTGCTGCGATTGTGCAGCAGATAGCAGGATGGATTTCCTAGCTTTAAGGAAGAGAAGCAACACCCTTTTCATGGAAGCGCTTGCCAGTTACTGATTCGCTAATTCCTTCGCGATCCAGGTACGGCAAAATTCCTCCAAGATGCATTGGCCATCCAGCGCCCATCAACATACACAGATCGATTTCGGCAGGAGTTGAGACGACGCCCTCATCAAGCATCGCACGAGCTTCTTCAGCTAGCGCCCTTAGTGCACGTGTGCGAACTTGTTCTGCTGTTGATGGCGTTGTTCCTTGTTCGACCAATGCCATTGCTGCAGGGTTTGCACCAACTGAGCCATCCTCATTTTTAATGTAGAAGTGGCGTACGCCTTCTTTGACCATGCGTTGCATTGTCGGAGAAATGCGATAACGAGGACCAAGGTTGTTGTGCAGTGTTTCGGAAACGTGTAAAGCCACACCCGGACCAACAAGATCAAGTAACTGGAATGGAGACATTGGGAATCCGATTTCCATCATCGCAGAATCTGCCACTGCAGGTGAAGTTCCTTCATCAACGGCATCTGTTACCTCGCCCATAAAGCGGGTCAGCAAGCGATTAACTACAAAGCCCGGAGCATCCTTACAAATAATCATGGTCTTCTTGAGCTCTTTACCAACTGCAATTGCAGTGGCCGTTGTTGCATCATCTGTTGTTGAAGTACGAGCAACCTCAAGTAACGGCATAACGGCAACTGGATTAAAGAAGTGGAAACCAACGACACGTTCTGGATTCTTCAATCCCTCAGTCATGCGTTCAACCGATAGGGAAGAGGTATTAGTCGCCAATACGCATTCAGGCGAAACGATTGTCTCTAGCTTTTTAAACAAATCTTGCTTTAAAGAAAGCTCTTCGAAAATTGCTTCGATAATGAAGTCGCAGCCCGCAAAGACTGTTTGATCAGCAGATCCTGAAATAAGTAGTGAAAGGCGGCCAGCTGATTCGGGGCTCATGCGCTTCTTTTCAACCAACTTTGCCAATTCATTCTTAACCCAGGCCACACCCTTGTCGGCGCGCTCTTGATCAATATCTGTCATGACAACTGGGCACTTAAGGTTGCGAACCATAAGCAGTGCCAACTGTGAAGCCATCAATCCTGCGCCAACAACGCCGACCTTAGTCACCTTACGGGCTAAGGCAGGCTTTGGAGCACCTTCTACCTTTTTGCGCTTTTTCTGAATCACATTGAATGCATACAGAGATGATCGCAACGTGTCGGACATTGTTAAATCCGTTAGTACTTGATCTTCAGCATCAAAGCCTTCGCCCAAAGTGTTGTGTTGCGCAGCCGCAATAAGTTCAAGTGCCTTCATAGGTGATGCAATCGTTGCACCACCATACTTCTTTAGTGCGGCGGCTTTGCCTGTTGCCAATGCCGCTTCCCAACCTGGGTCATCGCTGTAGTCAGTGCGCTCAATCTTTGTTGTGCCGTTGAGAACACCAACTGCAAAACCGATGGAACGTTCCAAGAAATCTGCGGGATCAAACATGGCATCGACTACGCCAAGCTTTAATGCATCCTTTGCTTTCATCATGGTGTTGTTATTTAAGGCGTTCAGCATGATTACCTGAACCGCGCGCTCTGGCCCAATTAGCTTAGGCAAGATAGTTGCTCCACCCCATCCTGGCACCAAACCTAAAAATACTTCTGGAAGTGCGGTAAAGGCGGTGGAAGCAACAGTGCGGTAATGACAATGCAATCCAACTTCTAATCCGCCACCCAGTGCCAAGCCGTTAATGAAGGCAAATGTTGGAATTTTTGACTCACCTAAACGGCGGAATACATCGTGTCCAAGTTTTCCAATCGCTAGTGCTTGACTGCGATCGGTTAAAAAAGATAGTGCTGAAAGATCAGCACCGGCGGCAAAGATAAATGGCTTACCCGTAATAGCGATTGCTGCTGGATTACGACCGATTGCATCTGTAATCGCGCTATTTAACGCGGTAACAGATTGAGGTCCAAAAGTATTTGGTCGGTTGTGATCGTGCCCGTTATCTAAAGTAATCAGCGCCATCATTCCTTTACCACCAAAAGCTGAAAGATCGATGTCGCGTACAAGTGCGTTTGTAACAACCTCTTCAGGTGCTCCAGCTGGAAGTGTGATCTCTGCGCTCATAATTACTTTGCTCCCTTAAAGTGTGGGTTTTCCCAGATGACAGTGCCACCCATGCCCAGTCCAATACACATAGTTGTAATGCCATAACGAACCTCTGGTTGTGCTTCAAAGGTCCGAGCTAAATTAAGCATTAAGCGAACACCTGATGATGCCAATGGATGACCAACAGCAATCGCTCCACCATATGGATTGACTCGAACGTCATCATCTGCAATCCCAAAGTGATCTAAGAACGCAATAACCTGCACCGCAAATGCCTCATTAACTTCGAATGCGCCAATGTCCTCAATAGTTAAACCTGCTTGCTTCAGCGCTTTAATTGTTGATGGAACTGGACCGTAGCCCATGATCTCTGGCTGAACACCTGCAAATGCGTAAGTAACCATCTTGGCTTTAATTGTTAATCCGAGTTCTAACGCTTTTTCTTCGCTAGCAAGTATCGCTGCAGTAGCACCATCATTTAATCCTGATGAGTTACCTGGTGTCACACGTCCTGCTGGACGAAACGGAGTTTTTAATCCTGCAAGGCCCTCCATAGTTGTTTGTGGACGGGGTGCTTCATCAACAGTTGCAACTGTCCAACCAAGCTCTGCGCTGCGCGCTGCTGTTGGAATCAAGTCACGTTGAATCTTTCCATCTGCATATGCTTTCGCTGTTTTCAACTGCGAATTCATCGCATAGCTATCGGCACGTTCCTTAGTTAACTGTGGGAAGCGATCATGCAATCTTTCTGCAGTTGCGCCCATTGCAAGAGCATCTTGCTCAACAATACGTTCGGCTAAGTACCGTGGATTTGGATCCATGAGTTCGCCCATTGGATGGTTGCCCATGTGTTCTACACCGCCAGCGATAGCAATTTCATTTGTTCCCATTGCAATCGCACCAGCAATTGTTGTAACTGCGGTCAACGCACCGGCACACCAGCGGTCAACTGAATAACCTGGAACAGTGTTGGGTAATCCTGAAAGCAAAGCTACGCTTCGACCGATGTTCATACCTTGGTCACCAGTTTGTGTTGCTGCAGCAATTGCGACATCTTCAATCGATGCGGGATCAACCTTTGGGTTTCGCTCTAGCAATCCACGTATCGCGCGAACCATCAGATCATCTGCACGTGTACCGGCATACATTCCGCCGGCCTTTCCAAATGGGGTGCGGACGGCATCAACAAGGACAACTGTGCGGGACATGGAACTTCCTTTACCTAGGGCGTAGCCCAAATGTTACTCGTCAGTAAGGGTTTAGGACAGTAGCGAATTAGGCGTTAACTGGTGTCTTTACACGTGGCTTAGACAGGTATGGAACCAACACTGCGCCTAGATATAGAACATAGACGCCCAACTGCAGCCATGAGGTCGTTGTATCAAAGCCGACGGTGCCAGAAAGGGATGCACCCAGAATTGAATCCTTGGCGATAAATGAGGTGACATCCCAAGCAAAAGCATCAGGGCCTGGCAGGTACCCAAGCTCTTGGAATTCGTGGATTCCATAGGACAAGACGCCAGCTGCAACGATGATTAAAGCCACACCTGAATAGGTGAAGAATTTTGCAAGGTTCAATCTGATCGCGCTCTTATAGATTAAGTATCCAAGAACGATTGAAACAGTAAATCCTAGAAGTAAACCAATTGTTGAACTTGTTACATCTGCAACTGTTTGGAAGTTTGTGTAAACAAATATCGATGTTTCAAGACCTTCACGAATAACAGCGATAAAAGCCACTCCGGCTAGGGCTAGCGGCCCTGCACTTACTGCGTTTTCTACTTTTCCTTGCAGCTCATTGCGAAGATTTCGTGCAGTGCGCTTCATCCAGAAAACCATCCACGTCACTAGTGCCACGGCGATAAATGATGTGACACCAGCAAATAGCTCTTGTCCACGATCGCTCAGTGATACCGATGTCATCGTTAGGAATGCACCAAGTGCGATACTCGCGATGACAGCTGTAACAACACCGGTCCACAAAGGCTTGAGATAACCCTGGCGATTGGTCTTAACGATGTAGGCAACCAGGATTCCGACAATGAGACAGGCTTCTAGGCCTTCTCGAAGAGCAATAATGAATGTACTGAGCATGAGCCAAAATCTAAGGGAAAAGGGGTATTTACGCAACTCTTATGTTGCGTAAATCAGCCCTCCTCAGGCGTGGTTTCCGTCACTTCAACCGCCTCAGGTACAGGCAGCGGCTCCTTTTCCAGCAGGGCAGCAGCAAGTGCCGGGGCTACAAGGGCTATCTGCCATTGGCGAGCACCTAGCTCGGTTAATGCTTGTTCAACGGCAGCAATCGACAGAGTTTCTGTGGAGCCGGTCGGAGCTTTCCAACAGACACGTCGAACATGTTCTGGCGTTATCAAATTTTCTACTGGTATTTCATTGTCGTGCGCTATTACTTCAATTGCAGCACGAGCATGTGAAAGTGGTGCGTACTTTTCCGGAAACTTATCCCGCCACAATTTAATCGGCGGCAATGTGTCGGCATTTGTGCGCATGGCTGGCCATTGATCTTCAGGTAAGGCAATAGCGGCAGAGACGCAACTAAGCCACAATGGCAAATTTTCTAACCAACGCGCCCTTAGCCCCAGAGGGCGTAGCGCTTTTTCAAACTCTTTTTTGGTAACAGCGGCTGCAATTGCAAGTTCTACAATTGCTGTGTCATTAAGTAATTTACCTGCTGCAATATCTTGTGAAGAAGCAACTCGATCGCGCGCAGTCCACAACTCCCTGATGATTGCTAATTGATCACGACGTTTAATTTTATGCATCCCTGATGTGCGTCTCCAAGGATCAACGCGAGGGGGAGCCGGCGGTGCATTCAGAATAGATGCAAACTCTTCTAAGGCCCACGGCAGTTTCTTTGACTTCTCTAAAATTAGGTTCATGCGATCCCGAAGTTCTACAAGTAGTTCAACATCTAATGCTGCATATGTCAGCCATTCTTGCGGCAATGGACGTGCAGACCAATCCGCAGCACTATGTTCCTTTGCTAGTGAAACTCCCATGAGCGTTTCCAAGAGCGGACCCAGTCCAACACGTGGCAAACCAGCGATTCTGCCTGCTAATTCAGTGTCAAAGAGGCGAACTGGATTTATGCCCAATTCACGCAGGCAGGGTAGGTCTTGGGTACTGGCGTGCAAAATAACTTCATCAGTGTTTAACAAAGCATTGAGTTGCACAAACAGCTCATGGCCGGGTCCAAAAGGTATTGGATCGATCAGGTGCAATCCGCCATTGTGTCTTTTAATCTGGATTAAATAAGCACGTGCGCTGTACCTAAAGCCTGATGCTCTTTCTGCATCTACTGCAAATGGACCGTGACCCTGCGCCAACTGTTTCAAGGCATCCTTGAAGCTAGATTCGGTATCGATTACCGGTGGCGTTCCTTCAGCAGGTTGTAGTAAAGGTACAGCAGTGATTTCTTCGCTCATGATTAATTACGACGTGCAGAAGAAATAGCAGAAACGCCTTCAGGTACGGGCGGTAATCCCGCTACCTCTGAAATTAAGTTGCACCAACTTTCAATATGTTTCATTAATTCTTGAGGCTCGGTGATGATAGGAGTCCACGAAGCTCGAATTTCAATTTCAGCATCATCGTTGCGCGGCGAAAGTTTTCCAAAAGAGGCGCTGGATACTCGGGTCACGGTTCCACTAGGTGCGTTAAATACACACTGATTTCTTTCTAGTGATTCTAGAAACCAGCTCCAGCCCACTTCAGGAAGCAGCGGATCTTCTTGCATCACCGGATCTACATCTGCGCTAACAAAGGTGACGCAACGAAACTCGCCATCCCATGTGGCCTGTCCACCTGGTTCGTGCAGCAGTACGAAGCGACCATTCGCCACTTCATCTTCCTCATCTGCAACTAAGCCATTTGATACATCTGCAGAGAATGCAAAAGAAAATGTTGCTAATTTTTGAGGAGCAGGGACTTCGATGAGTGTAACTTCTGACCGCGGCGTAAAAGTGCGAAGGTGATCAACTAATCGCTCAAAAGCATTCGCATCCACTGTCTAAGAATAAAGAATTAATACTGCATTTTATGGGAGGCGGGGCTGTAACCTTACGCAATGGCTTCGTTACTGGCACTTCTATCAAGTGCAATGTGGGGAACCGCTGATTATTTTGCCGGGCGTCTTAGCAAAAAACATCATCCATTTGCAGTTCTGGGTTTTTCTCAAGTTATCGGCCTCTTTGTCGGAATTTTAATTGTGGTTGTTTCGGGAAGCTGGCAAGGAAAAGTATTGGGTCTCGATGGATTTTTGATTCCTGGCGCACTTGCCGGAATCTTTGGCTATATCGGACTTGCCTGTTTGTACGAAGGGCTATCAACTGGTCGAATGGGAGTTGTATCTCCGATCAGTTCTTTAAGTACTGTAATTCCCTTGGCCTATGCACTGATTACAGGTGATGTTCTTTCGACAATTACTTTAGTTGGCGTAGTGATTGCATTGATCGGTGTCTTTTGTGCAAGCGGACCAGAACTGTCTCAAGGTTTACCAATAAAGCCACTTCTTCTTGCTCTAGGCGCAGCGGCTGGTTTTGGTTTAGCGTTGACTTTCTTAGCTATTGGTTCGCAAAGCAGTGCTTTGTTAACCATGGTCTCGATGAGAGCCGCGACATTCTTTGTCACCATCTCATTAGCCATTAAATTCAAGACGACTGGAAATTTCAACAAGAAAGACATGCCAGTTCTTATTTTTATTGGAGCAGCAGATTTCCTTGCCAACTTGCTTCTGGGAATTGCTTGCACGAAGGGACTTGTATCTGTAGCAATGGTGTTTGGTTCTCTGTATCCAATTGCAACAGCCGTACTTGCGTTTAAGTTCTTAAATGAGCGGCTACACACAGTTCAGTACATCGGAATAGCACTTGCGGTGACTGGAGTTTCTATTATTTCAGCCTTTTAGTTCCACGCTGAATAGAAGGTAGTGCCATCAACTTCTCGAGATTCGCAATTTTTAAAGCGTGCTAACAATTCTTTCCAATCAATTCTGTTGTCACCGCCCGTTGCAGGTGTAACGCTAAGTTCGATTCGTTCCAAAACATTGTGTTCAATTAAATCGTTGATTAACGAAATCCCACCCTCAATCAAAATTGTGGGACCAAACTGCGCGCGCGCTTTTTCGACAGCTTGAACCGGGGAACAATTCCACAACAGGGCGAGATGATTTCCTTGTACGGGATTTACCAGTGAGCGAGAAACCACAACCAGCGGCACGGGGGTTCGGTTGTACGGCTCGTGGCGGGCGGTATTTCCACCAATGATGATGCAATCAACCTCGCGGCGGCGTTGCAGAAAAACTTGGCGATCAGATGCCGAACTAACCCCGGCCGATCGGCTTTCCTTTGAGGTAGAGCCGTCCGCGCCGACTACAAGTGTTGCAACGATGCTCACGGCATTAATTATTGCTCACGGCACATAAAATTTCTCAAAGAATCTGTCAGTGGCAGCCTTTACCTTTGTATCTATGATCATCGATTGCACTACCTGCACCATGGCTACGATCGCCTGCAACACATGTGTCGTGGCCTTTTTCCTCGAACCATCACGAGAAATCAGCGAGGCCACCGTCTCCGCTCTTACCGTTCTAGCTAACAGTGGATTAACCCCTCCGCTTCAATATGACGCTCGTGGAGCCTAGTTCAATCCGAATTCACAGCCTTTTTGAGCGATCTGAGGTTGAGATAGGGGTATAGGCGAGGTTAGCCTTGTGCCCATGTCTTTTTCCCTGCGCATTGGTGTTGCTCTGGCGATGGTTGCCGGAGTCATAGCCCCTGTCTCGGCCAACGCCGCCCCGAGTTTGGCTCAAGTCCAAGCCAAGGTTCGTCAATTGGAAGAGGATGCAACTTCGGCGGCTGAAGGTGCGCAAGAAGCAAAGGTTAAGTTGGCTGGCCTGACAAAGACTCTCAATGGAATAAAAGCGAAAGCTCAAATCCAAGGACAAACAGTGTCTACCTTGCAGCGCTCGTTGGGGACGATAGCAATTGAGCAGTATAAATCTGGCGGATTTGGCCAAAGCTTTGAACTCCTCTTTTCCAGTGATCCAACCTTGTACCTTTCATCGGCAGGATCCTTAGAAGCAATCACCCGCAGAAAGTCTGCACAACTGCGAAAGTTTGAAGCTGCGCAGCAGCGTTTAAATGCAACCACACTTACTGTCAATGACAAGATCGCTCTTGTAGCAGCAGCACAGAAAAAGTTGGCGGCGCAATCTGCAATTGCTCTAAGCAAATTGGCAGAGGCTGAAAAGTTGTTATCGAAACTGACAAAAGCAGAACGTGAACGATTGGCAAAATTAGCTGAAGATGAGGAGAATGCCGATCAAGCTTCATCATTGAAAGCGGCAAAAAGTGCAAGTGGAGTTTCGGGGCGTGCAGGCGTGGCTCTCAAGTACGCATTGAAACAAATTGGAGATCGTTACGTTTTTGGAGCCGCTGGAATGGTCACGTGGGATTGTTCTGGTCTAACTATGCGCGCCTATCAAGCCGCTGGAGTTTCCTTGCCCCATTCATCGGCTGCGCAATCTCGAATGGGTAAAAAGGTTTCCTTTAGTTCTTTAAAGCCTGGTGATCTTTTGTTTTATGGTCGACCAGTCTCGCACGTTGGAATTTACATGGGTGGCGGCAAAATGGTGCACGCACCCCGTTCTGGCTCGCGCGTAAAGGTTACGGGCAGTGGGTCTCTTGGAAGTAAGCCATTGGTTGGAGCCCGCCGTTTCTAATCAACTTCTGTTTGTCACCAATGACTTTGGTCCACGAGCAGGTGGCATTGAAACTTTTATTATTGGATTAATTCAACGGCGCCCTTTTGGCACCACAATTGTTTATACATCTTTTCAAGATAATTCAGAGCAATATGATGCCGACTGGATGACTAACTACGGTGTACGCGTGATCAGAGATCGCACAAAAATTCTTTTGCCGACACCAAGGGTCGCCTTTCACCTGCGCGCTATTGTTAAGAGCGAAGGTATTACAACTGCAGCATTTGGAGCTGCAGCCCCGCTGGGTCTTTTGTCTGCCAGCATAAAAAGTGCTGGTGTTAAACGAACCGTGGCACTTACTCATGGGCATGAAGTCTGGTGGGCGAAAGTATTTCCATTCAATCTCTTACTGCGAAGAATTGGTTCAACAGTTGATGTGCTTACATACTTGGGGGATTTCACTCGCAACGCCATTTCGCAAGGCATTAGCGCTAAGGCGCATCGATCTATGGTGAAGATCGCTCCTGGAATAGATGTTGATCACTTCATTCCAAGGGATGCATCAGCACTTCGAGATTCATTAGGTATCGCACATAAGAAAGTAATTGTTTCTGTTGGGCGTTTAGTTCATCGTAAAGGTCAAGATCGCTTGATCGAAGCTATGCCAGAAATTCTTAAGAGTGTTCCCGATGCGCACTTATTGCTCATTGGGGAGGGACCATACCGAGAACACCTTCAGAAATTGGTACACAAACACCGTCTAGAAAGTTCTGTAACTTTCATTGGCAGAATCCAATACAAAGATCTGCCGATGTATCTGTGTGCTGGCGATGTATTTGCAATGCCCAGCCGCTCGCGTTTGATGGGTCTTGAAGTTGAAGGACTTGGAATTGTCTATCTAGAAGCTAGTTCTTGTGGTTTACCAGTTTTGGCAGGAAATTCCGGGGGAGCACCCGATGCGGTTGTGCAGAACGAAACCGGACTGGTTGTTGATGGAACAGATGATAGACAGATTGCAGCTGCTGCCATTGAATTACTAAGCGATAGCGCTGCCGCACAATTGATGGGTGTAGCAGGGCGTCAATGGATAGTTGAAAATTGGCGCTGGGAGATCTGGTCTAAAGATTTTGAGGATTTACTAAACAAGTAATCCACGTTCTCGGGCGATTGCTAATGCCTGAACCCGGTTTTCTGCCTCTAATTTTCGGAAAATAGATGAGATATGAGTCTTCACGGTGGAGACCGAAATGTATAAATGTGTAGCAATTGATGTGTTGCTCCAACCAAGATTGATTGATCGCAAAATATCTAACTCTCTCGCTGTCAATCCAGAATCGGTACCGACCTTAAATATGGTTTTACTGCTAAATGAGGTTGGACTAGATAGTGCAAAATCAATCGCCGCAAGTAGATCAGACAGGGGTGCATTTTTGACGATGAATGCATTTGCACCAGCATTCTTCGCGGCCCTTAAATAATCTGCTCCGTCATTAAGCGTTAGTACGATAATTGCAATGGTTGGCGATATTGTGCGCGCCCACGTCACTAGTTCAAATCCGGATCCGTCTGGCAGGTTGATATCAATGATGATTGCATCCGGGTTTGTTTGCGCAATATAGGCATGGGCTTCATTGATAGAACCTGCTACAGCAACAACTTCATAACCATGTGACTCAATCGCAGATTTCAACCCATGACGTACAACGGCATGGTCATCAACGATCATTACCTTCATTGTTACCCTTCTAAAGGCAGCTCAATGTTTATTGTTGTCCCTAGTTGGTTTGAGTCAATACGGATATCCCCATTGATCTGTGTGATTCGTTCCTGTATGCCGAGCAGGCCGAAGCTACCTTCTTTGCTGTGTGCGCCTCCTATGCCATTGTCAGTAATCTGAATGGACAAGAGCGATGCTTGCGAGTGCTCGGAAACATTCCGAAGAATCTCTGAAAGCACGCGCAATAGTTCGTAGTTGAAATCTGCTCCTTCAGTTTCAGAAATCAAATCGGAGGCAGAGCGCAGTTCATGAATTTCTAGCCTTACTTTATTGATCAATTCTGTAATTGAAAATCGGAGGTGACGTAATGATTCTCTAATTGTTTGATCCGAAGTTGCAGCAATTAATGAGTCAATGGAAAAGCCCAGGCCTACAAGGTCCTGGGCGATTCCATCATGAAGTTCCTGAGCGAGTATTACCTGCCGATCGGTCATTTAGTAAATAATGCCTCGATCTCTTGAGCAAACTCCTTTGCAACTACGTGGCGCTTTATAGAAAGCTTTGCAGTTAAATGACCGCCAGCAATAGTGAAGTCCACGGGAAGAATTGTGAACTTGCGAATTGATTCAGCTTTACTTACCGCTTTATTCGCCTCATCAACTGCAGTTTGAACAACGGCGATCAAATCAGGATCATTAATTAAATCGTTGATTGATGCACCATCCTTCTTGTGGTTTGCGACCCAGGCTTTAAGAGCATCTGGATCAATAGTCACTAGCGCTGCGATAAATGGTTGGTTATCTCCAACCACCATGCATTGGCTAACCAATGGATGAGAACGTAAACGATCTTCTAGAACTGCTGGAGCAACATTTTTTCCACCCGCTGTCACAATGATTTCCTTTTTGCGACCAACGATGTAAAGGAATCCTTCATCATCAAGTTTTCCTAGGTCTCCGGACTTGAACCAACGCTCACCATCAAAGACTTCAGCATTAGCGGCCTCGTTTTGCCAGTATCCCTGCATCACGATTGGTCCGCGAATAAGAACCTCGCCATCATCGGCAATCTTGATTGAAGTACCTGGGATTGGCTTTCCAACCGATCCAACACGGTGTGCACCGTACAAATTAAGAGTTGCGCCAGCTGTTGTTTCAGTTAATCCATAACCTTCCAGAATTGTTACTCCGGCACCGCGATAGAAATGTCCAAGTCGGACACCGAGTGGCGCACCGCCTGAAATAGCAGCCTCTACATTTCCACCCATACCCGCACGAAGCTTGCTGTAGACCAGCTTGTCAAAGAGGGCGTGCTTAAACTTTAGAACTGGCGACATGCCCTTCTTATCGAGTGCTTCAGAGTAAGCAATAGCAACATCTGCTGCTTTCTTGAAGATCTTTCCTTTACCGGCTGCCTCTGCGCGAGCTTCTGCTCCGTTGTAGATCTTTTCAAAGATACGAGGCACGGCTAACACGAAAGTAGGTTTAAAGGAAGCTAGATCCATTGGTAAACGTGTTACTGGGTCACTGCAATGTGCCAAATGTAGACCAGATGCAATTGCTCCAATTTGAACCATGCGACCAAATACGTGCGCGACTGGAAGGAACAACAGTGTTGATCCGCCAGGCTTTAGAAATAGTTCACTTGCGCCTTGCGCAACGTTTCCAGTTTCTGAAAGGAAATTAGCATGCGTTAACTGAACGCCCTTTGGCTTTCCAGTTGTTCCTGATGTGTAGATCAAAGTTGCGAGTGATGAAGGAGTAACCGCATTACGGCGACGATCGATTTCATCATCACCAATGTGTTTTCCAGCCTCGCGCAAGATTGCCAATACATCATCTGTCATCGTCCACACATGACGGGTGTGAGATGGTAAAACTGTTTGAACTAGATCACGAAGTGCAGGAGTTTCAACAATAATTCCCACGGAGTGTGAGTCATTGAGGATCCAATCGATCTGTTCTGCAGAGGATGTGTCGTAGATAGGTACTACGACGGCACCTGCATACCAAGTTGCAAAATCTAAAATCGTCCATTCATATCGTGTGCGCGCCATGATTGCGACACGATCTCCAATTTGAACTCCGGCTGCAATTAATCCTTTGGCAGTTGCGCGAACTTCTTCATCAACTTCGCGCGCGGTTACGGCTTGCCATCCCTCGCCCAAGGGACGAGACATGGTGATGCGCTCTGGTTCAAACCAGGCGCGTTCAGCGATCAAATTGGTGAGATTTCCGGCTGTAGCAGCGGGAACAAGAGGAGGGATTGTGATTTCATTCATGGGGCAACGCTAGCGTGAGCAATGTGGAAAGGTAAAGAGGGTAATCTTGCGCCATGAGCGAATTCAGCAAATCCACAATCAGTATCGATGCCCCACTATCCGCCGTTCAGGAGGCGCTTTTCGCCTTAGACAAGTACCCCGAGTGGTCGACCCAGATAAAGTCAGCCGAGGCGTTAGCCCGCGATGATCAGGGGCGCATTACAAAGGTAAAGATGAGTATCGATGCAGGAATGATGAAAGATCGCCCGACTTTGGATTACGACTGGAGTGGTGCGCCGAGCAAGCTGAGCTTCTCATTAGATGAGGCAGATCTTTTAACGGGCATGGATGGAATTTATTCTTTCAAGAGCATTGACGAAGATACAACTGAGGTTACATACGAATTAGAAGTTTCACTTTCGATGCCGATTCCCGCAATGATGCGACAGAAAGCAGAGAAGGCAACGATTGATGCAGCGTTGTCACAACTCAAAACTCATTTAGAGGGTTAGTTTTATGTCGTATGCAATTGGTATCGATGTCGGTGGGACCAAGGTTCTTGGCGGTGTAGTTGATGAAAGTGGAAAGATTTGTGCAACTGCACGTAAAGACACTCCTCGTCAAGGTGGCGCGGCGCTAACTCAGACAATTGCTGACACCGCTCTTGAACTGATGGCTCAATTTGATGTGACATCAATTGGTGTATCTGCAGCAGGATTTGTTTCATCGGACCGCAAAACAATGCTTGCAACTCCGAACATCGCTGACTGGAATGGCGTTGATTTGGATCACGAACTGACAACTTTAATTGGATTACCTGTTGTCATCGAAAATGACGCAAATGCTGCAGCATGGGGCGAAGCAAAATTTGGTGCTGGTCGAAATCAAAATCACATGATGATGTTAACTGTCGGTACTGGCATTGGTGGAGGAATTGTTGTTAACGGTGATTTATACCGAGGAGCATTTGGAATAGCCGCCGAGTTTGGTCACCTACGTGTTGTTCCTGATGGTCATCTATGTGGTTGTGGTGCACGTGGTTGTTTTGAGCAGTATGCATCTGGAAATGCACTTCTGCGTCACGCTCGTGAGGCAATTAGCGCAAGCCCTGAAATTGCCCGAAATCTTTTATCGCGCGGTGATGGAACTATTGCTGGATTAACTGGACAAGCAATAACAGATGCAGCGCGCGAAGGCGATCCTGTTGCACTTGCCGCATTTAATACAACGGGCCAATGGCTTGGTGCGGGCATTGCTTCATTATCGGTTTTATTGGATCCGAGCTGTGTTGTTATCGGTGGGGGAGTAATTGATGCAGGAGAAATCTTGTTGAAGCCAACACGCGAAGCGCTAGAAAGAACTATGCCATTTGCAGGAAAACATCCTTATCCGACTTTAATTGCTGCTGAATTAGGCAATGAAGCGGGACTTGTTGGTGTTGCAGATTTAGCCAGACACTAATTCAGAGTAGCGTCTAGTTTTCAAAGGGGTAGTGCAACCCGATTTGAGAACGCACAGTGTCTAGCGTTTGCATGATGTCCACAGTGTCTTTCCAATTCAAAATCTCTGATTGATTCTGTCCCGAAACAACAAGTTTTTTGAATGCTTCTGCTTGTTGACGTAGGCCATGTCCGATGTAGGTATTCGGATATTGCGTTACAGAGCCATCAAACAAAGTAACCCGCATGCTTGTTGGAGTGTAAAAGACGCGATCAATTTCTAACCACCCATTTACTCCAGCAACGACAGCGCGACATGGGGTTTGTTCAATCATTGTTGTGTTCAAAACTGCCTGCGCCCCATTGGCATAATCAAAAATCATTGATGTTTGGGCATCGACACCTTTGGCAGTTAGAACACCGCTTGCTGTAATTTTTGTTGGATTACCCAAAATCATATGAGCTAATGACACAGGATAAATCCCAAGATCCAACAGTGCGCCTCCTGCAAGTGAGGGTTCTACTAATCGTGGGATATTTTGATCAGCCAGACGCTGTCCGTGATCTGCATGGATGGTGAGGATTTGTCCTAAAACGCCACTCGCAATTATTTCTCGCACTTGGGCGTAATGGGGCAGAAAACGTGACCACATTGCTTCCATCAGTGCAACATTATTTTTCTGTGCAGCAGCCACCATTTCTTGTGCTTCAACTGCATTAACCGCAAAAGGTTTTTCGCATAAAACTGGTTTACCGGCATTGAGCGCAGCAATGACATTGTCTTTATGTGCAGGATGCGGTGTTGCAACATAAATTGCATCAATTGCTGGATCAGAGATTAACTCGTCATAACTTCCGTATGCGGATCCTCCGAAAGTTTGCGCAAATTCTTGTGCATTGCTTAAAGTTCGAGAACCAACTGCGCCAACACGATGCCCAGCTAGTTGCTGTAGATCTGCTGCAAAAGCTCGCGCGATTCCTCCAGGACCTAAAATTCCCCAATTGAAATCACTCACAGCGTTGCACCATCATCTTCGTGGTAACCACGCTTTAACCAACGATTGATTGCGCGCTGCGCAGAAGCAATAAATCCTTTTGGCGTTTGTCGTGGGGGATTGGGTTGAACAAAGCCTGCTTGATCGATTCGATCGAGATCATCCAAATAAGTTGTTGGAGCAGATTCATCAAGGGAGAGGCCAGAGACTATGGATTCGAACTCAGAACGAATCAAATCCTCTTCATCAAACTCATCTGGTTCTTTTTTGGCGTTACTCACCCTCAGATAGTGTCATAGTCGTCAATAACCAGTAAATTAACCCCGTGCTGAACAACCTGCCCTACGGAGCATTGCGAGCATTCCTGACCCCATTTTTGATGCTTGCCTTCCGTCCCAAGGTGCGCGGACTTCGAAATGTGCCGGCAAAGGGACCAGTAATTATTGCCTCGAACCATTTGTCCTTTAGTGATTCGATCTTCATGCCGCTGGTTGTTCCCCGTAAAGTTACATTCCTAGCCAAAAGTGAGTACTTCACCTCACCTGGACCAAAGGGATTGTTGAAAAAGTTAACCTTCATTGCGCTAGGTCAAGTACCAGTTGATCGTTCCGGTGGTCGTCGCAGCGAAGCAGCGTTGATCACAGGACTCAAGGTTTTAGCAGATGGAGATTGCATCGGCATCTATCCAGAAGGAACCAGATCACCCGATGGACGTTTATATAAAGGTCGCACCGGCATTGCTCGCTTGGCTATTGAATCTGGTGCGCCAGTAATTCCAGTGGCGATGTCAAACACCGACAAAATTCAACCCACAGGGCAAGTTATTCCAAATGTAAAACGGGTTGGAATGAATTTTGGAAAACCAATGTACTTTGATGGTGATTCAACAGATCTCCAACACCTGCGAGATGTAACCGATCAGATTATGAATGCGATTCATGCCATGTCTGGCCAGGAGTACATCGATATCTATGCTCCAAAAAAAGCAAAGCTAGGCGAAATTCAAGAAGAGGATTAATCCAAAGCGTTGCGTGCAACCAGATAGTTGCATGTTTGGCACTCAGCGCCAGCTTCGGGAAGTTCGCCTTCTAGAACATCTATGAACTCGCCAATTACTTTCAGGAAGTTTGCTTGATCTCTCTCAACTGGAACATATTTTTGAAAAACTCCAAAGCCATAATCTGCAACAGATGTTCCAATAGCAGTCGTTGGCTTCCACACCAGTAGTCCAATTGAAGCAACGGTTTGGGACTTACCTGCAGCAGGATTTTCAAGGCTATATGCATATGCCTCGAGCTGAGGTGAATAAAACTGTCCACTGTCGCGCTGACTATCTGAAACCTTGCAATCGATCAGGCCAATTGTGCCATCCTCGTTTGTAGCGACCAAGTCATACTTTCCTAAAATGCGCCAACGAGTTTCCAAACCGTTAACAACGAGCGGCTTACTCTTAACCCATTCGCCCCACTTACTTACTGTTCCTGCGCGAAGGGAAGGGTCGATAGTCGGCATATCTGCGCCCTGAAAATGTTCCTCTTGCAAAGCCGCCATTGTTCCAACCAACGGAAATGCACCGGGCATTGTGACTTTGTACCAGTACTTAATCCACAAACATCTTTTGCAGGTAGATAGACCAAATGTTAGATCTGATGGAGAAATGTTTTCACGGGCGGGCTTGGCTGGTTTAATCATGACGCAATTGTGTACTTAGCCGCTGACAATTGCTGACACCAAAACTGATATTCCTAGAATAATCATGATGATTCCGCCGGTTGCACGAAGTTTTTCTAATCGCTTGGAATCGGTGGCTAGCCATTCGCGCGCAGTTCCGGCTAGCAGCCCCCAAGTTCCATCTGAAAAAAATGCCAAAATCGCAAAGATTGCACCGAGCAGAATCAACTGAGAAGTAACGCTGCCACGTTCGCGATCTATGAACTGGGGCAGAACCGCTGCGAAGAAAACAATACCTTTGGGGTTGAGTGCGCCAACCCAGTAGCCATCCCACATAGAACGTCGGGCACTCGGTGCCACATCACCTTGGTTAGTCATGTCAGCGGCATGCACGCTGCGTTTTCGAATTGCATCGATTCCAAGATAAATCAGATAAAGCCCGCCTCCCCATTGCACTGCAATGTAGGCAAGTTCAGAACGTTGCAAAATTGGACCAAGGCCAAGTGCAACAAAGACCGAGAGTGAAAAAGCTCCAGTTACATTTCCAGCGACTGAAAACACCGCTGTCTTTCGACCCCACGCGATGGCCCGAGCGATGACAAACAATACGCTCGGGCCAGGCGCCAAGATAATCACCATCGCGGCAACGATGTATTCAGGCAGCCGCGATGGAATGATCATGCAGGGATGTTACTTATTACCTCGTGCATCTGCAATTGAGTGAAGAATTCGGTATCCAAGGATTGCTACCAAGGTAGCGTTGATGATTCCGTTGAATGTGTAATCTCCACGAGTCCATGACATATCTGCAATACCGATAATCAATGCAGAACCTGCGATCAAAAGGTTAGTTGAGTTCGCAAAATCAACCTTTCCTTCGATCCAGATACGCGCACCAACAACACCGATCATTCCAAATAGTGCAACACCGACTCCACCGAGTGCTCCTACTGGAGTAGCACTAAGCACTGCGCCGAATTTTGGTGACAATGAAAGTCCAATCGCACCAACACCTGCGATCCAATATGCAGCTGTTGAGTAAACGCGAGTGGCAGCCATGACGCCAATGTTCTCTGCATATGTTGTTGTACCGGAACCGCCACCGAAGCCTGCAAGTGTTGTTGCAACACCATCAGCCATCAGCGCTGTACCCATTTGATCATCTAGATCTTTGCCAGTCATTGAGGCAACTGCCTTAACGTGACCAACATTTTCTGCAATCAAAACAAGCACAACAGGCAGGAACAAAACAATGGCTTTGCCATCAAAGGTTGGATTTGTAAATGTAGGTAGGGCAAACCACTTGGCTGCCGTGATGCCATCTGTAGCCACATCGCCTTGTATGTAAGCCACGCCGTAACCGATCATCAATCCTAAGAAGATACTGATGCGGCCAAGGAACCCACGAGAAAATGCCGAAATTAGTCCGATGGATGCCAAAGTAATGACACCAATCATTGGAGCGGCTACAAAGTTATTTTTTGCAGCACCTGCCAAGTTAAGACCAATAACCATCACGATCGTTCCTGTTACAACAGGTGGCAACATCCAGTTGATCCAACCAATGCCCCATTGCTGAACGATCAGACCAACAGCGGCAAGGATTAGGCCAGTTACTACAACGCCGCCGAGAGCAGCACCCATTCCGCCGCTTGTCTTTGCAGCTGCAATTGGTGCCAAGAATGCAAAGGATGACCCTAAGTAGCTAGGAACTTTGTTTTTGGTAAGAGCTAGGAAAAGGAGCGTTCCGATTCCTGAAAAGAACAGAGTTGTTGTTGGGGGGAAGCCCGTAATGATTGGGACCAGAAATGTCGCGCCGAACATTGCGGCAATGTGTTGTAGACCTACACCGATGGTGCGGGGCCAGGTGAGGCGCTCATCAGTTAAAACAACCTCGCCATGGCTAATTGATTTTCCGTTTCCATGGAGTTTCCACGAGAGTAGAGACACTTGAAACTTCCCTTCATCTGAGTATCCGGAGTAGGACACTCCTAAAAGGGTAGAACTAGGCTGGGCGTTACCTGTGTCTACGCCACGCATCCTGAAGGGTTAAAGATGAGCCTGGCTGGCGAGCCTGAGTTGCACGCTCGGGTATATCCCAATAGATTACGGCTCGATATATCGAATAGATACATATGTCGGAGTATCCATCAGCTATGAGAGGAGGGGTCAGATGCGCTCACGGTCAGAGTCACTTGAATTCGCCCTCCTAGGCCTGCTCTCACAAGCCCCATTGCATGGTTACGAGCTTCGCAAGCGCATAGGCACCATCTTCGGTCCATTCCGCGCCTTGTCATTTTCCGTTTTGTACCCGCAGCTTCGCCGCATGGTTGAAGCAGGCGTGATTGAAGAAACCGTTGTTGAGGCTACATCTCGTCGTTCTCGCATTGTCTATGACATCACCGATAAGGGCGCTCGCAGATTTGAATCCCTGACTGAATCAGTAACACCAGAAACTTGGGAGGATGAAGGTTTCGAAATTCGTTTCGCATTCTTTAGCCCGACCTCAGCAAATAACAGAGTAAGAATTCTTGAGGGACGCCATCGTCGCCTTAAGGAGAAAGCCGAAATCCTTCGTGGTGAACTCGAGAAGTCACCTGTTGGTATCGACAAATATCTGGAGGAATGGCGACGTCATTCACTGGAGACAGCTGATCGAGAGATCGCTTGGCTGGAAGACATGATCAAAACCGAGAGGAAATAGAGTGAATATCACAACCGGTAAAGGCGACATCCGTGTTGCAATCGTTGGCGTTGGAAACTGCGCTAACTCATTAGTCCAGGGCGTTGAATATTATAAAGATGCTGCCCTAGATCAAGAGATCCCAGGTCTCATGCACGCTGTTGTTGGGGGATACCACATCTCTAGCATCAAGTTTGTTGCAGCCTTCGATGTTGATGCGAAGAAGGTTGGGCTTGACCTTGCCGATGCAATTTGGGCAAGTGAGAACAACACAATCAAATTTAGTGATGTTGCAAAGACTGGTGTTCCAGTTCTTCGTGGTGTTACAAATGATGGTCTCGGTAAGTATTATCGCGAGACAATCAAAGAATCAGATGCTCCAGCTGTAGATGTTGTACAGGTTCTAAAGGATGAGGCGATCGATGTCTTGATCTGCTACCTACCTGTAGGTTCTGAAACAGCTGCTAAGTACTATGCACAGTGCGCAATTGATGCTGGATGTGCTTTTGTTAATGCACTGCCAGTATTTATCGCATCAGATCCTGTATGGGAAAAGAAGTTTGCAGATGCAGGACTTCCGATTGTTGGAGATGACATTAAGAGCCAAGTTGGTGCGACCATCACTCACCGCATCATGGCTAAGTTGTTCCAGGATCGTGGCGTTCATTTAGATCGCACCTATCAGCTAAATGTTGGTGGAAACATGGACTTCAAGAACATGCTCGAGCGTGATCGTCTTGAATCAAAGAAAATCTCAAAG
>JBIKPC010000084.1:0-3719 GCA_044357675.1 Candidatus Planktophila sp.
AAGAAGATCTCAAGTGTCAATGTGACTGGTGGAGAGCAAGCTGTTTACGAGCACTGGGACTTGCACTACGACAGCGTCGAAGGTGAGCCTCCATACTCAGGTATCTTCTCAAAGAATGGTGGCGCAAAGGCTAAGGCTCTACGTCAAGCATTCTTGTTAGGTATTCCTCGTGATGAAATCATGGAGAAGATCATTGCTCCAATCAACGGAGTCACAAAGCCACTATGTACTGCTTGGGTTGCCCCAGGATCAGCTGCATACGACAAGATCTGTTCTGTTAACGGTTCAGCGTTCTACACTCGTGGAACACAAGAGTCACGTAACAAGTCAGCACTTGCCTTGGTTCAGAAGTTCTATCCAAATGCTCTAAAGAGCCCAATCAAGGTAAACGTGTTGGTACCTGGTGGAAACGTTCGCCGTGCTGCACAGTTCGCACTTGCTAAGGCAAACATGGCCAAGGTCGGCTTCGAACTAGTTGGCGATGTCCAATCTGGTTGGGGCGGTCTACTTGGAAATGGAAAGTATGACGCGTTCTTCTTTGCTTGGGTTTCAAGCTCAGTAACACAGAAGCAGTCATGCTCAGTTCTAGAGACAACTGGTGGATCTAACTACGTAATGGGTTACTCAAACTCAACAGTAGATAAGGTCTGTAACGAGCTAGATGTAGCTGTTAAGGATTCAATTCTTATTCAGAAGTACATCACAGCAGATCGTGCACTATTTGCGGATGCTGTAACTCTTCCAGTCTTTACTCACCCTGGTGTTAATGCAATTAACAAAAACCTTAAGGGTGTAAAGCCAGCTCCATTGTCACCACAGTTGACATGGAACTACTGGGAGTGGTCATACTAAGGATTAATTTCCTTAGTTAGCAATACCTATTAAGTCCATTGGACGCTCGGAGATCACTCTCCGAGCGTCCTTTGGCTGTATAGTCGCCCAGTAATTTCAGTTCACATTCATTTCGAGGGGAATACACAACACATGGCAGCCTTTATTCTTAGACGCCTCGGAGTTTTGGGTGTAATTCTTTTTGGATCTAGCTTTATCTTGTACAACCTTGCTGCGATTTCAGCAGACCCATTGGCAGACTTGCGATTAAGTACAGATCCGGACAGAGATTTCAAAATTTTGGTTCTGACACGCGAACTCCAACTGGATGTTCCACCACCTTTGCGCTATTTCTTGTGGCTAAAGGGTGTCTTTGGAATATTTCTTGGTAAGCCCGACTTCGGTGTTGGCCGCGATGGCTTGGCCGTTCTCGACTCATTAGCTCTGGCGATTCCCGTAACTTTACGTTTGGTATTTGCGGCAACTTTGCTTGCAGCAGTTCTGGGAATCATGATCGGCATCGTTACCGCACTTCGTCAGTACAGTCGCTTTGACTATTCAATGACCTTTATTGCCTTTCTGATGTTCTCGCTTCCGATTTTCTGGGTCGCTGTTCTGCTCAAAGAGTATCTAGCAATTTCATTTAATGACTTTTTGCGGGAGCCAAACATCCCTATTAATTGGCTTATTGGAATGGGGCTTGTCACTGGTTTGTTCTGGGCATCGGTTGTTGGTGGTTCGCGAAAAACTTATTGGACTACATATGGTGTTGCCTTTGTCGCATCGACAACATTGGTCTACACAATTGGAGCTACAGGTTGGCTCCTAAACCCATCACTCGGTCCTATCGTTATTGTGGCACTATCCATCGGAATTGCATTTGGTGTAACTCAACTGTCAGTGGGTTTAGCCAACAAAGCTGCGCTCCGTGCATCTTTGACTATGGCCGGACTTTCACTGGTTGCTTTTTATCCAGTCAATTGGGTCTTCGATAATCACCCAGGGTCACTAAACATTTTCCTAATGGTGTGCGTGCTCATTACAACAGCCGTATTTGTCGGATTGGCATTCGCTAAGATCGATCGCGCTCCAGTTGTTCGAACCACCATTATTACTGCAGTTCTTTCAGCGAACTTGGTTTTGGTCGATAAGTTTATGCAGACCTGGAAGCCATATATGGAAACAGATGCAATTAACTATCGACCGGTTCCAACCGTTGGTGAAAGAAATGACATGTTAGATTTAACTGATTTCTGGATTTCTGGTTTAGATGTGATCACCCACCTATTTTTACCAACGCTTGCACTAACTCTTATTGGGTTTGCGGGCTATATCCGTTTTGCTCGTGGAACACTGCTAGAAGTCTTAAACCAGGATTACATTCGTACCGCGCGCGCTAAGGGACTTTCAGAGCGCACAGTGATTATGCGCCATGCTTTCCGGAACACAATGATTCCTATGGCAACTATCTTGGTTGCAGATTTTGCAGGTGTCATTGGTGGAGCCTTTATTACTGAAAGCGTATTTGCCTGGTCCGGAATGGGAACACTTGGGTTGTCGGCAATTCGCGGGCAAGACCTAAACCTCTTAATGGGAGTCTTTTTTGTGACAGCAACTATGGCGGTATTGGCTAACTTTGTTGCAGATTTGTTGTACTCAGCCTTAGACCCACGTATTCGAGTAGGAAGTGGTGCATAAAGATGGCACGCAAATCAAAAGCTAGCGTTGAGTCAACAGAGGTCCTTTCTGGAGAAAACGCAATTCAAAATAAAGAGATTGAGGGCTTAAGCCAGGGCCAAATTGTTCGCAAGCGATTTTTTCGCCACCGTGCAGCGGTTATTTCGCTAGGCACAATTATTGGCATTGTCCTACTTGCATTTTCTGCATTGGATTTCAAGCTCTTTGGCGTCTTGCGAATCCCTGGTTGGTGGAAGTGGACACCTGAAGATCTTCCAGAGCTTCGCTTCGGCGATTGCCCTGGAGGAACAGTTGGATGCCCAACTATTTCATTAGTCCCTAAGTTTTTAGGTGGCAACGGAATTGGATTAGGAACACATCCATTTGGGCAAGATGATATTGGTCGTGATTATTTCGCATTAGTAATGAAGGGTACGCAACGTTCCCTTTCAGTAATGGTTGTCATCGGCAGCATTGCAGCAACTCTTGGTGTCGTTGTTGGATCGATTTCTGGTTTCTACCGTGGCCGTATTGATGCAATTTTGATGCGTTTTGTAGATTTCATGATCACGATCCCTGTAATCATTATTGGTTCCGTTGTGGGATTCCGATACGGAAACCTTGGAGCTGTGTTCCTTGCCTTATTGCTTGGTTTGTTTGCTTGGACAGGTCTTTCACGCCTTGTACGCGGTGAGTTCTTATCGCTACGTGAGCGAGAGTTCGTTGATGCAGCCCGTGTTGCGGGTGCGACCAACAAGCGAATTATTTTCAAGCACATTTTGCCGAATGCGATCGGTGTCATCATTGTCTCAGTGACGCTTTTGCTATCAGGTGCGATTTTGCTGGAAACCGCCCTTAGTTACATTGGTTTTGGTGTGGTCCCACCAGATGTTTCATTGGGTCTGCTTATTAGCCAGTACCAGGATTCATTTACAACTCGTCCATGGCTCTTCTGGTACCCAGGTCTATTTATTATTTCTATCGCCCTGAGCATCAACTTTATTGGTGACGGATTGCGTGATGCTTTTGATCCACGTCAGCGCCGTCGTATTTCTAAGAAAGAACGCCAGGAATCAGCAACAGCTCGAAAGTTGGCACAAGCCAATGATTAAATCTTTAGAAAATCGCTGCGCCTGCACCAATCAGAACCAAGGCAAGGAAGAGATACAGCCCGCTGTTATCGCTAACGATTTCAAACTCGCTAGCACCAG
>JBIKPC010000002.1:0-36964 GCA_044357675.1 Candidatus Planktophila sp.
GGCCATGAGGTAACCCTATGACAAGGGGCTGACTATTTCTTCTGGGCAGCCAATGTTGCTGGATGCTGAATGATAAATAACGGAAGGTTGCGGGCTGCAGAGTCACGGATGTGTTGCATGCGGACATCACACAGGCGCGCTAACTCGTTATAGGCGTCCTTACCCATCAGAAGTTCTAGCTCGTACTTGTTAGAGACATACACAGGCTCTGTTCCAACATGAGCATCACTGTTACTTGTGCAGTACCAATCAAAATCTTCGCCGCCATCGCCCCATGCAAGGCGTTCGTATTCGCCGATTACAGTCACTGAGTATTCGCGCTCGCCATATTCGCGAGTTTCAAAGCTACGGCGCAACGGCAACTGCCAACACACATCAGGCTTTGTATCTGCAAAGTGCTTTCCATCGCGTTGTGCAACATGGTGCAAAACGCAACCAAATGAACCAGTGAAACCTTCAGCTTCGTAACCCTTACGGTTTAAGAAAATACATCCATTGTCTACGCGACGAGTTTTGCGTTCGCCATCTTCATCTTTTTCTGAAATTCGTAAATCTCCGCCGGGCTTCTTTGGGCGAGCTTCGTTATAGAACTGCCACATTTCAGGAGTCAGATAAGCAGCAGCTTTAACTGTGCGCTCTTCATCAGCCTTATCGGTATACATCGCACCTTCTGTGCAACATCCAGAAAATGGTTGGCTTTTAAAAACACCTTGGCAGCCATCGCCATAAATACATGTCCAATAGGAGGTTAACCACGTCAGGTCGCACTTGAAAATAGTTTCAGCATCATTTGGGTCGAAAAATTCAACCCAATCGCGCGCAAATCCAGCTTTAACTTCAGACATAGTCGCAGAGCCTACAGGCATAACAGGTAGGCTTGATACATGAATCAGCAATCACAGGTTGCAGTTGTTGGCGCTGGCATTATGGGCGAAGCCTTGATCGCTGCATTGATTTCATCTGGTGTTAATCCAGAGTTGATCACGATTTCAGAAAAGCGTGCGGATCGAAGTGCAGAGCTGGTTGCACAGTATTCAATCAAGCAAGCACCACTGGCAACCAATGTTGCAGCTGCAGATGCTCTGCTTTTGGTTGTTAAACCTCAGGATATGGCTGCAGTACTTGAAGAGATCAAGGGATCAATTAACCCAGCAGCGGTTGTAATCACCTTTGCTGCTGGCAAGACAATTTCATTTATTAGCAACGCCCTTGGTACTGGCAATCCTGTTGTTCGGGTAATGCCAAATACTCCAACCTTGGTCGGTGCCGGAATGGCTGCAGCATCTATGGGAGCCGGTGTGACAGCTGCACACAAGCAATTTGTACTTGGCTTCTTGGCGGCCACGGGAAAAGTAATTGAAGTGACGGAGGATTTGCAAGATGCAGTTACTGCAACAAGTGGATCTGGGCCAGCATACTTTTTTGCATTTGTGGAAGCTATGGTTGCTGGAGCGAAAGGTCTTGGCCTCAGTGAAGCTGATGCGACCACGTTAACTATTCAGACAATTGTTGGTGCTGCACAGTTGTTAGATGAGTCAGGCAAAAGCCCAACGACGCTACGTGAAAATGTAACCAGCCCTAATGGCACAACTGCGGCTGCGCTCGCTTCCTTTGCAGTTAGTGATCTCAATTCAATGGTTGCCACGGCAATGAAGGCGGCTCGCGATCGTTCGCAGGAATTAGCGTGAAACGCTTTGTAGCCTTTGTTGTACTTGCATCATTATTAATTGCTCCAGTCTCACATGCTGCACCTAAGAAGATCAGCGTAAAACCCTTGCAGTTATTAACATCAATCGGCACACCTGACGAAGTAAGTGGCGCTGTTGTCAGCGGTAAATCAATAATTGTCTTCGGCACCAAGGCTGCTAATGCATATGCCCGAGCTATTGATTCAACAGGTAAAGAGCTGTGGAACTTATTGTTAGATCAATCAGCAGCATCTATTGCAACAGCTGCTGCAGTTGATTCAGCAGGTGATATTTGGATAACAGGTGCAACTCCACTAGCAACTGGACTGATTACACCATCACCAACAGCAACGCCTTTGGATCCAGATAAGGCAGTTATTCCACCATCTGCCTTCATTGGGGATTTACAAGCTGTAGCCATTTGGAAAGTTAGCGCAACTGGGACTCTTTTATTTACAAACACAATGCCAACTAGTTATGTTGTGTTTCCAACGGCAGTAAATGTTGATAAGAGCGGCGCATCTGTAGTTGGAATTATGGCAACAGAAAAAGGAAACTCTGGCTTCTTAGTGAACGCAGATTCAGTCGGCGTCTTTTCGAAGTTATTGCAGATCGGTACAGCTTCCACAACATCAGATGCGATTGTTCGGCATACCGATGGAAGTTTTACAGTGGTGGGCTCTAGTTCTGAAACACTAATGGGCAAAAAAGTTGCTGGCTTAACAGATGGAATTTTAGTCAAAGTATCAAAGTCCTTGAAGGTTACATCTGTGGTGCGAAGTTCGATTGCAAAAGGTACGCGAATCTGGAACAGCGCCTCTTCTTCATTACTTCTTGCCGGGGAAGTAAGTACATCAAGCAAAACAGAGTCTGCGGTTACAAAGTTTTCAACTTCCTTTGTTCCCACTTGGACATATCGATTTGCCTCAACGGGTCCAGCGCTTTCTGCAGCGAGTACTCACGTGTTCTTCATTTCAAAAGGGGCTGTTGCGCAATTGAATTGGAACCCAAAATCCCCAACACCTTTATTGCTTACCTTTGACTCAAAGGGTGTTATCACTGCAGCCAATAGCGGCCCGATAGGCCAGAAAGAAGTACTTGGACTGCTCATTTCTAAGGAGTTAGGGGTTTTGGCCCTTACTACAAGCGCAGAATCGGTTTCGATATTTACCCTACTTACGCGGTAACCTAAACCCCCGCACACTCAGTGCGAACATTAGAAATGAGAGCGTGACATATGGGTTCCGTAATTAAAAAGCGACGCAAGCGCATGGCGAAGAAGAAGCACAAGAAGCTTCTTAAGAAGACTCGCATTCAGCGCCGTAACGCTAAGTAATAATTACGGCTTTAGAAGTGCAAGCTTGCCGCTAATTGTGGCAAGCAGATATTTAACTCTATTAACAGTTACCCAAGCGCTCTGAGTATGTTCGGAGCCTTGGGTACTGCTTACTAAACGTATTGCAGCTTGACCCAGATCTTTCTTACTTATATCTAAAGCACATAATCTTTCCTGGCAGTTAAAAATAATTGTTTTTCCATCTGTCGCTAAGTATTGGCCAGGTGTTCCGAAATTCTCGGTGGTTAACCTAGAAACATTTGTTGGATCACTCAATAGGGCCCAACGCACTTGATTAGGTTTTGGTGCTGTAGCAGTTGATGCAGCCAACCACGTTGCCATTACATCGCCATATACATTTGCAAGTGCGATATCAAAACCAAAGACCGATGCCTCTTCGGTAGAGATATCTAGCGTTTGATAAATCCAGGTAGTTGGATCAGTTCCTGTGCGTGTGGCAATGCGAATTGCGCCAGAAGTAATTTCTTTCTTAAGGTTCATCGACACAACTGAATCGTATGCAACATAAAGTTTGGTACCGACATAAATTGCTTGTAAGTGGAATCCAACATCACCTGTAGTGCGACCTTCAGTTTTGCGATCACCATCAATTAGCTCATATTTCCAAGGAGAAGTCTTGGCCTTAACCGCGCCAAGCAAGACTCCTTGGGTTTCGTCACGATAAAAGACCTGCACCGCGCTAGCCGTAGCAACGCAGGCATTAGCAACGCTCACATCACTAGATGTGCGTACTCGTATTGGATCTTCGTACTCATTAACAGCGGGACCATTGCCATCAACTACTTCGATGGCAAAACTCTTGCCGTTGTACGTTGCGTATCTAAGATCTTTTTCAGTCGAATCACTGTAGAACATATGAAGAGTTTGTTTTAAGCCACTGCCATTTACGCACATGGAAATAGAGCCAGAAATTGTGTCAGTGGTGCGCCCGCTAGTTCCGCCAGCGCCATCAACAGTTACCTTTTTCCATTTCTTACCGTCATAAGTTGCAAGCTTTAGATCACCACTTTTTGTATCGGTGTATGCAATTGCCGGTTGGCCATTAAATGTGGCACTCACAACGCTCTTGCCATCAGCGGTGCTATCTAACACTGTGCTCTTCCAACCAGGTTGCGGTGTAACCGCCTTAGTTGTCACGGGATCCGACACACCTAGAGCATTTTTTGCTACGACTGAAAAAGTGTATGAGGTGCCGTTTTTTAAACCGCTCATTTGCACAGGACTCGATAAGGATTTCTTTTCAGCACCCGTCTTGATGTTTTTCACAACATATTCGCTGATTTGGGCGGTTCGTAAATTTACTGGCGGGTCAAAAGAAATCAATGCAGATGAGTCACCCGTGAAAGCCTGAACATTTCGAGGTGATAGTGGAAGCTCTGTTGCGACACCTGCTGGAGGCTTGTTGCGCATATCTTCCATCATCGCCAACAGAAGTGGACCTGGTTGGCGAAATACTTCTCCTGGATCAAGGCTTGGTGTCATTACAGAATCGAGGCCAGACTTTGAAAAGGTATTTTCATCCAAGTGCGATGTTGATGACCCAGATTCGTATCTAGCTGGTGTGTACATTTTTGGCTTGATTCCACCATTAGCTTTGATTCCAAGAGGACCGTTCCACACCAATGATGAAGTGAGCGCAGCACCTAGCTCTTTTGAAGGTGTTGGTAAATCCGCAAGGCGACGACCATCTGATGTCTGCAGGTATGCATCAAAAGGTGTTGGTTGATCCAAGCTTCCTAATCCAAAGTATGGGTCGTAGGCATCATTAGAAAGAAAACCAAGCCCATGACCTAGTTCGTGAATGAAAACAGATTCAAGATCATATTCACTTGCTGATGGAGCTCCATCGCCTCGCATGTTCCATGTGGCTGCAGAATTTACTTGAATAATAATTTCAGGATCAGCTTTATCTAAATCTTTTCCAGCCAATGCGTTAGCGGTTGCTGATGAATACCACAGTGATGGATCGGGTGCTCCCGAAAATGCTGAAAAGAAACTGCCTGGACGAGCACTACCCAATACGCCCCAAGAGCTTGATCTACCCCATGATGCGTCAACAGTGATCGCGACAGACGAACTAAAGTTTGCAGACCAAACATTTACTGCAGACTGAATTTCTTTTTTAGCCCAGTCCGGAAAGTTGTTGTACTTAACAACAAATTTAGATTTAGCTTCCAGATTTTTTGCTGTTGGGCGCGGGGAAGAGTTAGTTACAGGATCAGAGCCCGCATACACATAACCCCAATTAGTTGCAGGGATCTGTTTGAAGGCTAAAGCTGGGGCAGAAGGCGCAGTAAGAATCGAGGCGATAAGAGCGGCGACAAAGGCAATTGCCCCTAATCTCTTAATGCGCAGCATGAGCCGAACGGTATCAGGGCAGCGAGCGTGGTTTAAGGTCAGGGGTAGGAAATACTAATTCTCTAAGTGAATTATCAGGTCAGAAAGGGGTTATTAATGACCCTCATAACAGTTTATGGCCGAACAGGGTGCCATCTCTGCGAGGATGCCTTAAAGCTTCTGCAATCGATGCAAGAAGAACTCAAATTTGATCTCGAAGAGATTCTGATTGATGGAAATGAAGAGTTAGAAAAACTGTATGGCGAGAAAATTCCGGTCACGCAGATTGATGGAAAGCACCACGATTTTTGGCGAGTAGATCCAGAACGGTTTAGATCTTCCCTTGAAACACATCGTCAGCATCAATAATTTTGTATGAATAGCCTTGTTCAGCTAAGAAGCGCTGGCGGTTCTGTGCAAAATCCTGATCGATGGTATCTCTAGAAATTACTGAATAAAACTTTGCTCCACGGCCATCAGACTTTGGTCGCAAGATGCGACCTAAACGTTGCGCTTCTTCTTGGCGGCTACCAAATGCACCGGATACCTGAATCGCAATTGTTGCATCAGGTAAATCAATCGAAAAGTTAGCAACTTTTGAAACAACTAAGCATTTAATTTCACCAGTTCTAAATTGATTAAATAGTATCTCTCGCTCTTTAATTGGCGTTTCACCTTTAATTAGCGGAGCTCCCAAAACTTCTGATAAATCATCAAGTTGATCAATGTATTGGCCAATTACTAATACTTGATCATCTGCATGCTTTTCTACCAAAGCCTGAACCACATCACGCTTGGTACGGGTTGTTGCACAGTTGCGATATCGATTTTCTGGTTCGGCTGTTGCGTAAGCCAAACGTTCAGTTTCAGTCAGATTAACGCGGACTTCGATGCATTCAGCTGGAGCGATATACCCTTGCGCTTCAATTTCTTTCCACGGAACATCAAAACGTTTTGGTCCAATAAGCGAGAAAACTTCACCTTCCATGCCATCTTCGCGAACCAAGGTTGCTGTTAACCCTAAACGGCGGCGAGATTGAATGTCAGCGGTGAATCTAAAGATTGGCGCGGGCAATAAGTGCACTTCATCATAAATAATGAGGCCCCAGTCATATGAATCAAAGAGATCTAAGTGCGCATAGACGCCATTTTTCTTCTTAGTCATAACTTGATAAGTAGCAATAGTTACGGGGCGAATCTCCTTCTTTGCACCGGAGTACTCACCAATTTCATCCTCATTAAGAGTTGTTCGCTTTAACAATTCTTCACGCCATTGGCGCGCAGCAATTGTGTTTGTTACCAAAATCAATGTGGTCGCTTTTGCATGTGCCATTGCTGCAGCTCCAACAATTGTTTTACCTGCACCGCAGGGAAGAACTACAACACCTGAACCACCGTGCCAGAAACCTTCAGCGGCAAGTTCTTGGTAAGGACGTATCTTCCAATCTTTTTGCACCAAAGAAATTTCATGAGCTTGGCCATCAACGTACCCGGCAAAATCCTCTGCTGGCCAACCAAGACGTAATAAAGATTGTTTAATTTGCCCACGCTGGCTTGGCAAAACAGTAATTGTTTCTGCATCAATTCGAGCACCAAGTAAGGGAGCAATCTTCTTCGCACGAATAACTTCTTCGAGAACAGCCGTGTCAGTTGTAATCAGAATCAGGCCGTGGACTGGATCCATCTCAAGTCGCAGACGACCATAGCGAGACATTGTTTCGGCAACGTCGATCAGAATTGAATGTGGAACTGCGTAACGTGAGTACTTAATTAAGGTATCTATTACTTGCTCTGCATCATGTCCTGCAGCACGGGCGTTCCATAATCCAAGGGGTGTTAAACGATATGTGTGTATGTGTTCAGGTGAACGCTCTAGTTCGGCAAATGGCGCAATTGCTCGTCGACATTCTGTTGACATTGGATGGTCGATGTCGAGCAATAGCGTTTTATCGCTCTGAACAATTAGCGGACCATCAGTCATTAAGTAGATCCTTTATTAGCGCGTGTAATAACTTGCTGCGATCTTCAAGAGTACTGATGTCTACCCATTCATGGGCTGCGTGAGCACCGCCACCAACTGCGCCTAATCCATCTAGAACTTGTGCACCTGCAGCAGCAGCAAAGTTGCCATCACTAGCCCCACCAACTGATGCATGTCCCAAGGGTGGCATTCCAAGCTCTTGTGCAACTTTCTCTGCTCGTTCGTATAACGCCATCGTTGACGATGTTTCTAATGGCGGCCGATTAAATCCGCCAGTAATTTCATAACGAGCTGCAGCATTGACAGGTTTTAGGCCCTTAATTGCAGCATCAACTCGTTTTAGATCTTCCATTGAATATGAACGGATATCAATATCTAGAATCGCTAAGTCTGGGACTGTGTTTGTTGTGTTACCTGCATGCAATGTGGTCGGAACGACCGTTGTTCCATGTTCAGCATTTTCCATCGCGGTAATCGCTAAAACAGCATGTGCAATTTCTACTGTTGCATTAATTCCTTTTTCAGGTTCAAGTCCGGCATGTGATGCCTTGCCATGAATTTTAACTTGATACATCGCTGTACCCTTGCGGCCAGTTTTAACCTTGCCATCAAGAGTCGCCTCTAAAACTAAAACAGCTTTAGCTTGTGCAGAAATCTCTTTTATAAATTCTTTACTTGTTGCACTCCCTGTTTCTTCATCAGTAGTAGCTACTAATGCGGCGCTTCCAGTAATTCCTTTCATGGCATATAACGCCTGAACAAATCCTGCTTTCATATCAAAAATTCCTGGCCCGCGAGCAGCTGTTCCTTCTACGCTCCACAAAGGTTGAAAAGATCCTTTTGGCCAAACAGTGTCTAAATGTGCAAGCACTACTACATCAGGATTTGTTGCACCCCACCAGAAAACTGGACGGCCATTTACTTCGCGAATTTCTGCAGGTGTTCCTAAAATTCTGGTTGCTATGTCACTGGCTAAATGAACAACATCGCGGCAGGAATCAAGATCTTCAGTTGGTGATTCCAACTTAACTAATGCTTCGAGGGCTGCCAACATGGGATAAGTCTATAGCGATGCCACGCCTGTGATGCGTGGAATTCTGAAGGATTGGACCTCACCTGTTGCATGATCACGTGCGATTAAGGCACCTGCGCTAATACGAATTGGGTCAATGATTCGGTGGGTTACTCCACCATTGTTATCGGCATATCCAATTGAAAGGGTTTTTTCATCAACAATGAATTGATTAAGAATATCCATTGTTTCATTTGCAGTTGTGCGGGGGAGCTGACCTAACGCTTCGCTAGCTACCTGACGCAAACGCGTTTGGCGGTAGGTAGATTTTTCACCAGTACGTAATGTGCGAATTGCAGTCTTTAAACTTTCCGTGTCAGGAATTTCGACTTCACCAATTATGCGTGGAGGGCGAGGCTTTGTTAATGCACGGTTACTTTTTGGCCCAGTCAAAATCATTCCATTTGCAGATTCGCCTGCAGGTAAGTATCCACATTCACGTAGCACGCGCATTGCATCTGTTGCATCCATATCGCAAATCACAACTTCGGGTGCAATCCGGCGCAGAGCTAAGATTTCAAGTTTCTTGTCATTCATAATTTGAGAAATCAGTGCAGTGTCTTCACATCGTATAAAGGAGGATGTATTTCCAACACGTAATTTGCCATGCTTCTTGGCAACATCTGCAATCAAATATTCAAGTGGTTGAGGCATTGGAGTCTTAGATGTCTTGCTTAAGAAAGTTTTTATCTCATCGCCAGTCTTGCCATGATCTAAAGCTCGTCGAATTGTGCTCTCAGTGAAACGATAAACAGTTGCACCACCGCGGCTTTCAATCTCGGCCATCATCGCTAGGGCTTGCGAA
Source organism: Candidatus Planktophila sp. (assembly GCA_044357675.1). Classification (GTDB taxonomy): domain Bacteria; phylum Actinomycetota; class Actinomycetes; order Nanopelagicales; family Nanopelagicaceae; genus Planktophila. Next base: position 9,241 of record JBIKPC010000002.1, read on the forward strand.
ATTTCATGCTCTAAGGGCCCTGGTGCGATTGCAGTGTTATCACTTTGAATCAAGATGTGATCAACTGTCTTTGGCAGATCTTCATTGATGGAACTTAGGTCATCCCCATTTAGAAATTGAGTACCGAATTTTGAAAGAGCGCCTTGCCCCGTAATTCCGAGCCATTCAGCCTCGCGAAGGGTCCATTCCGCAAGCTCTTCTTGCAGTGAAGAGTTGCGACGTACTGGGGCTCTCCAGGATAAAACTTCTTTAAAGCTATTCCAATCAGGGGCGATACCTTCATTTTCCGCCAATAACTGCAGAGTTAACGCACGTACACGTGCAGCATTTACTCGATCTAGTTCGGGGCCAAGGGCGGCAACGTTTTTAGCTTCTACTCGACCAACTAATCCACTAACTCGAGAAGTGATTAGCCATTGTGATGCCAACATTTGCCAACGATCAGCTGGTGTTTGCATCAGCCAGATATCAAATTTGTTACTTGGTAAAATTCTGTCATCAGCGTCAAAACTAATCAGCGATGCAAGGTATGCAAGTTCTACAACAAAGGCGGTACAGGATTCGTCAACGCCTAAGTGTGTTGAAATAATTTTAAGATCACGAACACCTAAGCCACCAGCTCGTAACGCATCTGCTGGTTCATCTGCCCAGAAATTAAGTAGCTCTTCGACCCAACGCAGGACAGTCGAAACATTTGCAATGGCCGCAAGATTTACCTGGCTCTCAATGCGCTTTGCGCCACTTAAGGCTGGTTGCTTAATGAATCGCTCTTTATGAATCTTTCCTCCGCGCAACGCAATCGCGACTTCGCGAGGCAAGATCACAGTTCGTTGATCAAGTGGAACTAAGAATTTGTTCTCAAGCAACCAAGTAACCCCAGGTCCTGGATTTTTTATATCTCCAACACTTCCGCGAGGAGGCCCCCACACCAAACGATCCAAAACTTTCTTGGCATCTGCCGGCGCAGCATCTAAATCGCTAATTTTTAACTTTGCCATCGACGCAGGACCTAAGCCTGCAGGCTCTACTCCTATTACATCGCGCAATTGTGTTGGCAAACGCATTCCATCCTCGGATGGATACACAAGGCCGATTGTCACCAGATGCTCTAATGCGTTTTTCGCTTCCTTATCGGTAAGTGCGACAACGTTTTTTTCTAAAAATGGTTCATTTACCGAAGCGGCTGCTTCTAGAACTTGAAACTGCCATTGATTAAGCGAGTCGATTGCTCTGGCCAAACTTGGGGCGGAACAGGCGCGCACTGCGAGTGAAGCCATATCTGGCGGCACGGGTGTTACTAAGTCTGGACGAGCAGAAAACAAATTTAAAAGGGCAGCGTCATCAACACTACGAAGGTAGTCGGAGAAAGAGCGCATTTCCATAACTTGCCTACATTACTGGCATATCGGAAGTTCTTGTTAATTACCCTTTACGTTTGCGCGGGGTCAACCAGGTGCCAAGCGCGGCAAGACGAACCACGATTGGGGAGATAGCCCGACCAATAAAGCGTGCGCGACGGAAATCATGGATTGGCCACCCTTCAGCCATTGCACGCAAACCTAACAATGCATCTGGATTGATCGCTGATGGATGTCCAACACATTGCAATAAAGGTAAGTCGTTGTTGCTATCTGAAAACGCAAGACAGTTTTCTAAATCAAATCCTTTGTCAGCTGCTAATTGACGAACTGCAACTGCTTTCTCTTTTCCATGTAATAAAGGCCCATTCATTTGACCTGTGTAAAGACCATCCTTTATTTCTGCGCGGCTTCCAAGAGCGCCAGTTAATCCCAGTCTCTTAGCAATTAAAGTTGCCATATCTTCTGGTGCAGCAGTTACCAAGTAGACCTCAACACCTTCTTGGCACAGCTTTTGTGCAATATCAATTGTTCCCTGCCACATGGCGGGCGAAACAAATTCGTCGTAAATTTCTTGAGCAATTGCTTCAATATCTTTAACGTTATGTCCACCAATAAAATCTGTGGCTGCATCCTGAAAACGTTGAATCTCTTCCTTGTTTTCTTTTCCCGTTAAGCGAAATCTCAGGTTTGCCAAAACAAAGCGCGAAATATCCTTCTTGGTGAAGTAACCCCGCTGATACATGCCGCGACCCAGGAAATAAATGGTTGAGCCACGTATAAGCGTGTTATCGACATCAAAGAAGGCAGCTCTTTTACCCGTGAGTGCCATGTCACTACCTTACCGATAGACGGGGATTCGGGACGCTTTATGCTTTGCCAATGAGTTCAACAGTTCACGTAATCCGTCATGGAGAAGTCCATAATCCAGAGAAGATTTTGTACGGTCGCCAACCTGGTTGGCGTTTGTCCGATCGTGGACAAGAAATGGCACGCACAATCGGCGATTGGTCAAAGAGCGTTGATTTAGGTGCTCTTCATGTGTCACCCCTGCAACGTGCGCAAGAAACCGCTGCACCAATTGCGGCTGCACACAATATTTCTATTACAACTGATGAACGATTAATAGAAGCAGCAAACATCTTTGAAGGAAAGCCATTTGGCGTGGGTGATGGAGTTTTGCGTCATCCTGCGGCATGGAGACACTTATGGAATCCATGGAAGCCATCGTGGGGCGAGCCATACGATCAACAAATCAATCGCATGCTTGCAGCAATTTTTGCAGCTCGTGATGCTGCAAATGGCAAGGATGCAATATGCGTATCGCATCAGTTGCCGATCTGGATTTTGCGCAGCGCGATTGAAAATCGTCGCTTATTGCATGATCCACGCAAACGTGAGTGCTCACTTGCATCTGTCACCAGTGTTCATTTTGATGATGAAGGATTTATCTCAGGACTTACTTATTCCGAACCAGCACGTCACTTATTGCCCGAAAAAAAGTAATGAAGAAATTTGTACTTCTGATTGCATTAGCAATTGCACTTACTGGGTGCGGTGGAGGCGGGTCTTCTTCAGCAGAAGAAAGTTTTGTTTCCGGTGATGGATCCACAACATTTATAAAGATTGCAGATAGAAAAATTGCTCCAGCCATATCTGGATTAACTTTGTCTGGCACTAATTACACATACACAAAAGACAAGGTTGCAGTTGTAAATGTGTGGGCATCGTGGTGTTCACCATGTCGCGCTGAAGCGCCAACACTTGTTTCTTTAGCAAATAAATATACTGATGTTGCATTCATCGGAATTTTAACCCGTGATAATCCTGCAAATGCCGAAGCATTTGAACGTAGATTTAAGATTCCTTACCCAACAGTTATCGATGATTCGATTTTGATTGGATTTAAGGGTTCATTGCCAGCAAATGCCATCCCATCGACGGTGATTCTCGATAAGAATGGGCGTGTGGCAGCACGTATTTCTGGGGTAGTAACGGTGGCCTCCTTGACCCAACTGATTGAACGGGTAAGTGCCGAATGAAAGAGTTCTTCGTAGAGCAAATATTTTCAGGAGTTCTTGTTGCAGCGTTTCCATTTGCATTTATTGCAGGAGTTGTTTCATTTCTTTCACCATGCGTTCTGCCTTTAGTTCCTGGCTATCTTTCTTTTGCAGCTGGATTTTCAGTAAGTCGTGGCAAAGTTTTTCTCGGTTCACTCTTATTTGTTTTTGGTTTTAGCGCCGTTTTTGTTTCCTATGGCGCACTGTTTGGTGGCTTAGGAAATCAACTATCCGCCAATGAAGAGATGATTTCTAGAGTTCTTGGCTTAATCACAATATTTTTGGGTTTTATCTTCTACGGTCGCTTTCCTTTTTCTCCAACAATTAGACCAAAGATGCGAACAACCGGAGGATTGCTAGGTGCACCTTTACTTGGAGTGTTATTTGGTATTGGGTGGACACCATGCATAGGGCCTGCATTAGCAGCGGTGCAGACATTAGCTTTTCAAGAATCAAGTGCTACCCGTGGGGCAGTTTTGTCCTTTGGTTACTGCTTGGGCCTAGGACTTCCATTTATTCTTTCAGGGTTATCTCTTGATAAGTCTGCGAAGCTGCGCTCACTTATTTATCGCCGTGGTGATGTGATTTCTAAAATTGGTGGAATCTTCTTGATTGCAATTGGAGTTCTTCAAGTTCTTGGTTTCTGGAGTCAGATATTGAATTCAATGCGTTCGCTAATCTCTGATTTCATTCCGGTGATTTAATGAGTCAGCAAACAGAGCTTCCAGAGCTAGATAGCGTTGGTGTTATGCGTTATGCCTGGCGTCAGCTAACCAGCATGCGCACCGCTCTGATTCTGCTATTAATGCTTGGGGTCGCTTCTATTCCTGGTTCCTTGTTTCCACAACGTACGCAAAACCCAATTCAGGTGGGTCAATACTTCAAAGATTCCCCAGATCTAGCCCGCTGGATGGATCGTTTTTATCTATTTGATGTCTATGGATCACCCTGGTTTAGCGCTATTTACATCCTCTTATTCATATCGCTAATTGGCTGTGTATTACCTCGAACAATTGAGCATTTTCATGGCGCACGCGCATTGCCACCAGCAACACCTAAAAATCTCTCTCGAATGGAACATCATTCAACGTGGGAAGCAAATGGAACAGAGTTAAATGCGGCTCGCGACTGGTTTAAGTCAAAGCGATTTAGGGTTTTGGAAAAAGATGGCTCAATCTCGGCCGAAAAAGGTTTTATGCGGGAAACCGGAAATCTATTTTTCCATTTAGCGTTAATTCTTGTTTTGCTAGGAATAAGTTTTAGTTCACTTTTTGGCATGCGCGGTGAGGCAATTATTAATGTGGGTGAAAGATTTGTAAACACGCCAACAAGTTATGACACCCTGACTTATGGAAAATTGTATAAAGATGCGAATTTGCCAGCTTTTATGTTGACTGCAGATAAGTTCGATGCACAGTACAACCTAAAAACTAGTGCTCCTGAAGATTACACATTAGATATTTCACTTCTTGGTGAAGGTTCAGCAGTTGTAGAAAAGAAAACTATTAAGGTCAATAGTCCATTAACAATTGGAAGCACAAGAATCTATTTACAAGCTAACGGTTATTCACCAGTTGTTACTGTTAAAGATTCCAAAGGCAATGTTGCCTTCCAGGGCCCTGTTCCTTTCTTGCCACAAGATTCAAATCTTCGATCAATCGGTGCAATAAAAGTTCCAGATGCAGATCCGCAGATTGGATTTGTTGGATCTTTTGTTCCAACTTATGTGCGTGATCCCAACGGTGGTGGCGCACTAAGCGCATTCCCAAAGGCACTTGATCCACGTTTGCTGTTAGCGGCATGGGCAGGTGATCTTGGCTTGGATTCTGGTATTCCTCAATCTGTTTACAGAATAGATACCTCGAAGATGCTTCAGGTGGGTCTTAAGTCTTTAAAACCAGGAGAAGTCTTTGAGTATCCAGGTGGATCAATCACATTTGAAGGTTATCTCCAATGGGTCAACCTTAACTTCGTTGCAGATCCCGGAAAGAATTTCGCATTGTTGGGCGGTATTGTTGCCATCCTTGGATTGCTCGCATCACTATTTACTCGCAGACGACGTATTTGGATTCGAGTTGATTCACAGGTAGAGGTTGCTGGATTAGCAAAAAATGACGCACCAGGGCTAGATGTCGAAATGGAACAGTTTGTTCGGATGCTAAAGGGAGAGAAATAGATGTCACGTTCGTGGGCTTTTGCGTCAAACTATTTCATTTACTCTGCCATGGCCGTTTATACCTTGGCATTTTTAGCTCATGCATTAGAGACAGCATGGGCGGTAAAAGTTCCAAATGAGACAACGAAGACCCTAGATTACAAGCGCACCGAAAAAGTTGCTCGCATTGCAACAGCAATGATGGCTTTAGGTTTTGTTCTTTTGTTTGCAGGTGTAGTGACTCGTGGAATTTCTGCCGGCCGTGTGCCATGGGGAAACATGTACGAGTTTTCGATTACCGGAGCACTCGCATTTACCGGCGCATATCTTGGTGCATTGCGTAAATATGATCTTCGTTGGTTAGGTTTACTTGTTTCAATTTCAGTATTACTTACTCTTGGAACTGCTGTAACTGTTCTGTATGTCCCCAGCGCTCCCTTAGTTCCAGCTCTAAAATCACCGTGGCTAGTAATTCACGTTTCGACTGCAATTATTTCAGGTGGCGTGTTCTTGTTAGCTAATGTGATTGCAGCGGCTTATTTGTATTTAGATAAAATGGAGTTAAAGGGAGAGCGAACAGCGTGGGCTAAGCGCCTTCCTTCATTAGAACTTCTTGATCAATTGTCATATCGATTGGTTGCATTTGTATTTCCTTTGTGGACTTTTTCAGTTATTGCGGGCGCGATCTGGGCTGAAAGTGCTTGGGGTCGTTACTGGGGTTGGGATCCAAAAGAGACGTGGGCATTTATTACCTGGGTTGCTTATGCAGCATATTTACATGCCCGCGTGACTATTGGTTGGCGTGGACGCAGAGCAGCATGGCTATGTTTGTTTGCCGGGTCTACCTTCTTGTTTAACTATGTGTACGTCAATATTTGGGGAACTGGAAAGCACACGTACTCGGGTCTTTAGAGCTTTCCTAAGAAATCAGGATCATCATCTGGTGGAAGAATGCGTCGCTTAGGAGCCTTGCGTCCCTTTGGCTTGTTTCTTCCGGCAATTAAATATGCAACTGGGCCAATTGCAAGTGCCTGTGGCCCAAGAATAATAATCAAAAGTAACCAGCCCCATTTTGGGAGGGTTTTAATCTGAGATTCATCTGTTCGTGCGCAATCAATTAATGCATAGATTGTTAACCCGAAGAAGAGTATGAGTGGAAGAATCCGTGACATGCCTTTAGTGTATCGCTAAGGCGACTGCAAAAACTATCGAAAACATAAGTTGTAGCTTGCCGATTCGGCCTAGTAAAGGAATCAAATCCTTTCCGGAAACATCGCTTAGAACTAACTTTGAAATTGAGTAGCTCATTGGCGCAACTAACAGCGTAAGCATGGCCGCTGGAATCAGGGTGGCAATTGCTGCGGCATGGGCTAATGCCAAGAGAGATACAAACATCCTCCGGGCATTTAAATCCCCAAGTCGAACCGCAAGAGTTTTCTTTCCGACCAATTCATCCTGCGCGCGATCTCGAATGTTGTTGATAGCCAAGATTGCGCAGGCAAGAGCGCCCATTGGAATGGCTGCAATAAAACCGAGCAAGGTTATGTTTTCTGTTTGAACGTAATACGTACCCATAGTCGCAACTAAACCAAAGAAGATAAAAACTGAAACTTCACCTAAACCGCTGTATCCGTATGGGTTCTTACCACCGGTGTATCCCCATGCAGCAGCGATTGCCAGCATGCCAATCAAAATAAGCAATGGTGAAGTGAGCAGAGATAACCAAACACCGGCGATGCTTGCAATTGCAAAAGAAATAAACGCAGCGTTTTTCACAGCTGTCGCCGATGCCAGCCCACTGGCAACTAATCGAGTTGGACCAATTCGATTTTCATCTGTTCCCTTAACGCCATCGCTGAAATCGTTTGCGTAGTTGACGCCGATTTGTAGCCACACAGCAACCTTGAGCGCTAAAGCAGCACGAAACCAATTGAAATCTGTTCCTGCCAATGCTGATGCAATGACCACCGGCGCAATCGCTGCCGACAGAGTGCGGGGACGTGCTCCCAGTACCCACTTATTCATTCGCAACACCTTTCGCCAAACTCTTTCGATCGATCTTGCCAATACCCAGTAATGGTAACGAACTCATGCGATGTATACCTTTTGGTTTTGCAAAGACCCCAAGATCTTTTTCAAGGTGTGCAGCGATTTGATCATCACTAATTGTTCCAACCACAGCAACTTGTAAACTTTGACCCCACTGTGGATCTTCAACTGCAAATGCAGCAAATTGAGTATCTGGAAATGCATTTCCAAGAGAATTTTCAACTGCATTGAGTGAGAGATTTTCTCCACCAGAAATGATGACATCATCAGATCTTCCGATCACGACTAAATGATCATTCTCATACTGACCCAAATCATTTGTTTCAAACCAACCATTATTGAGTGAAATCGAAGAAGCTAAGACTAGGCCCTTGATACGAATTGCACCGTCACGAATTTCTATCTGCACGCCTTCAAGAGGCGTGCCATCGTAAACACAGCCGCCACATGTTTCAGTCATTCCATATGTCGTAACAATCTTTACTCCGGCTAATTCAGCTTGCTTGCGCAATGTTTGCGATAAGGCTGCGCCTCCGACCAAAACTGCTTTTGCTGATTGAAGATGGCTCAACAATTGTTGGTCACCATTTAAGGCACGAAATAACTGTGTGGGAACAATTGCCGTGTAATCAGCTTTTGGATATTCGCCTTCGAAGTTACGCAGATCTATTGGTGTAGTTCCTAATTCCATCGAGCGCACAATTACATTGACAGCAGCCACATGAGTCAGTGGCAGCAAGAGCGACCAGGTTTCACCAGATTTCGCGCCGATAAATTTATTGGAAGCACGCGCCGATGAAATCAATGCAGTCGACGTCAGCAAAACCTCTTTAGAGGTACCAGTTGTCCCCGAAGTTCCGATCGCTACCGCGGAGTTGCTCGGAGCGTATTCTGATGAGATTTCCCCGAAGCCAAGGGTCGGGCCATCACCCACGAGGGCCGCTGTGATTTCTCCGGCTAATTGGGAGATTTCGCATGCAGGGCTGACCCGCAGAATTTTTCGTTGTGACGAGGTATCCATTGCCACCGTAGGCTATCGCTAGCAACGACGATGGAGGAAATGTGAGCAAGCCGATCAAGCGCGATTTTGGTAGCCGTGAGATTCCACAATGGGTGACAGCTCCCGGCGGAGAAGACTTCGTAGATATCAAATATCAAATGGGCGATGGCATCGCCAAGATTACGATCAACCGTCCGCAGGTTCGTAATGCATTTCGTCCTCAGACAATTATTGAGTTAATCGAAGCATTTGATTTAGCCCGTGACAATGAAGAAGTTGGCGTAATTATCTTTACTGGTGAAGGTACAGAAGCTTTTTGTTCTGGAGGAGACATCAGCGTTCGTGGTGATGATGGATACCTTGGTGATGACAAGTTAGCCAAAAAGGGAATCGGTCGCCTTAATGTTTTAGATCTTCAAGTACAAATCCGTCGCACACCAAAACCAATTGTTGCGATGGTTGCTGGCTGGGCAATCGGTGGTGGACATGTTTTACATGTTGTTTGTGATTTAACAATTGCTGCTGACAATGCAAAGTTTGGTCAGACTGGCCCAATGGTTGGTTCTTTTGACGGTGGATATGGTGCTGGATTATTAGCTGCACATGTTGGTCAAAAAAAGGCTCGCGAAATTTGGTTTATGACCCGCGAATACGATGCACAAGAAGCGTTGAATATGGGACTTGTAAATACTGTTGTTCCGATCGCAGAATTAGAAGCTGAAACAGTTTCCTGGTGCCGCGAAATGTTGCGCAATTCTCCGATGGCGCTGCGCTTACTAAAGGCAAGTTTGAATGCAGCAACGGATGGTCTTGCCGGTGTTCAACAACTTGCAGGAGATGCCACCTTGTTGTTTTACATGACGGAAGAAGGACAAGAAGGTCGCGATGCTTACAAAGAAAAGCGTGCTCCTGATTTTGGAAAGTTTCCAAAGCGCCCGTAATCCATGGATCTCTTTGACTCTTTGCGTGTAGTTGCGCTGCCAACGACAACTAATTTTCGTGGTGTTACCGTTCGCGAAGTCGCTTTAATTCAGGGCGAATGTGGCTGGGGTGAGTTCTCGCCATTTCTCGAGTATGACGATGCTGAATCAGCACCGTGGTTAGCGTGTGCAATCGAAGCGGCAACCCAGCCAAAACCGCAGCTATATCGCACTCATGTACCAGTCAACGGAACCATCCCAGCCCTTAATGATCAGGGTGCATTAGAAAAAATCGTTGCTTCGTATCCAGGTGTCACTACATTTAAAGTAAAAGTTGGAGCAAGCCTTTCCGAAGATTTCGAACGTATAAATACAATTAGATCACTACGTCCTAATGCCAAAATTCGCATCGACGCGAATGGTTCCTGGAAAGTTAATCAAGCAGTTTCATTCCTGGGTTCGGTTGGGGACATTGAATATGTTGAACAACCATGTGCCACCATTGATGAGTTACGTGAACTTAAAAAGCGGATTGACGTCAAGATAGTAGGTGACGAAGTGCTGCGTAAGGTAAAGGATCCATTTGCAATTGATTTGTCAGATGCAGTTGATTATTTGATGCTCAAGGTTCAACCACTTGGTGGAATTAAAAGAGCACATCAAATTGCAGAACATCACAAGTTACCAGTTGTGGTTTCAAGTGCCTTAGAAAGCGCCGTTGGAATTAATTATGGACTTACCTTGGCCGCTTCATTTCAGGATATGAAATTTGATTGTGGCCTTGGCACAGGCTCGCTTCTTGCAAAGAATGTTGCTGAATTGCCCATAGTTGATGGAAAGATCGCAATTAGTGATGTGATTCCTAACCTTGATGGCTTAGATGTAAGTGCGGATCGTTACGAATGGTGGAAGAATCGCATTATGAGAACTGCCGAGCTATTGAAGTGAATAATTCAACCTCGCTGGCGCGCGTAATCGTTCGCCAAATCATTGAAGCAGGAATCACCGATGTAGTTATTTCACCGGGATCTCGCAATGCACCCTTGTCCTTGGCTTTTTTTGAAGCATCACAAGAGAAATTAATAACAATTCATGTGCGCATTGATGAGCGAACAGCAGCTTTCTTTGCATTAGGAATCATTAAGTCAACGGGCCGACCAGTACCAATTGTCTGCACCAGCGGTACCGCGGTTGCTAATTACCACCCAGCAGTACTTGAAGCGAGCCACACAAACGCACCGCTCATGGTTTTAACAGCAGATCGCCCAGCAATGTTGCGCAAAACCGGTGCAAATCAAACAACAGAACAAGCTCGTATTTTTGGCAAAGCTGTTCGGTACTTTGCAGATATTGATGGGCCTGTTTACCCAATGGAGCTGCCGCTAGATAGTTTGCGTACTGGGCCGATTCATTTGAACCTGCAGTTTGATGAACCTTTATTGTCAGATGATTCTTCAGATTGGCTTTCTCACATCAATGTGTCACCAAAAGAGTTTGTTGCACGTACTAAGCCAGGGACATTGCGATTGGTCGGTGCGCGAGGAGTTGTTGTAATTGGGCATGATCGTGGTGGATTAACGGTTGCTGAAATCGCGCAGTTCACAAAGGTTTTGGGCTGGCCAGTAATTGTCGAGGATCCGCTTTCTTTTCCTGACGCAATCGCACATGCATCTATCTTTTTAGCATCTCCTGAAATAAGAAGCACATTAATTCCGCAATCTGTTCTTGTCATCGGTCGCACAACTTTGTCACGATCCATAAATGCGTTTATCAAGTCCAGTCCAATCACATACGTTGTAGACCAACGTCTTGTAACTGTGGATTCTGATCGCCAAGCAGATCGCAAATTTACACAACTACCGGATCTTCAAGGTGTAATCCAATCTGATGAATGGCTTGCAAAGTGGAACAAGGTTTCCGAGCGCGCACAAAAACTGATCGACTCATTAGAAGGATGGAATGAAGCGGTCATCGCACGAACAATTGCTGCATCAATCCCTAACGACACAGCGTTGTTTGTTTCTTCATCACGGCCGATACGAGATCTTGAAGGATTTGCTCATCCTCGTGCGGGTGTATACACCTATGCAAACCGTGGCTTAGCCGGGATTGATGGAAACATCTCAACTGCGCTAGGTGTTGCCTATGGCCATAAGAGCACAATTGCGGTGCTGGGCGACCTTTCTTTCTTGCATGATTTAACAGGATTAGTAAATAAGGAGGCAATTAACTGCCGCTTTATTGTCATCAATAATGATGGCGGCGGAATTTTTTCAACCCTCCCACAACGAGGCGTGAATGGCTTTGAAACGGTATTCGGAACACCGCATGGCTTGAATCCAGCTGCAATTGCTCAAGCGATGGGGGTAAGTGCCAAGCAAATCACAACCCTTAAAGAGTTAGAGTCAGAAATCAAAGCACCAATATCTGGCATAAGCGTTGTTGTGTGCGATGTACCTGATCGTGAATCAAATGCAGATAACTTAAAGAAGATTGTGGAGTCACTTTCCTCTATTTAAGAGCGCTGCGCATAGGTGAAAACTTTGCATAAGTTTCAGCTAATTCAATATCAGGATCTGAACCATCAACAATTCCGCATCCTGCAAAAATTCGAATAGTGTCACCATTTATTTGTCCACAGCGAAGTGCAATTCCAAGTTCTCCATCACCTGCTGCATCAATCCAACCAACAGGACCGGCATAACGACCACGCGACATTCCTTCAATTTCAGAGATCAAAGCAGCAGCTATTGGTCGGGGAGTTCCACAGACAGCAGCGGTTGGATGTAATTGTTCCAGAATTGTAAATGCATCTGTGTGTGCAAGTGTTTCAACTAATGCACCAGTCACATCAGTTGCAAGGTGCATGACATTTGCAAGGTGTAAAACAAATGGGGATTCTGGAACATTTGTGGATGAACAAAATGGTTCAATTGCATCTGCAACAGAACGCACCGCATATTCATGTTCTGCGAGATCTTTTGAGGAACGGGCAAGAGATGCCGCTAACGCTAAATCTTTCGCGTCATCTCCAGTTTTGCTAATTGTCCCTGCCAAAACGCGCGAAGTAATCATTCCGCGTGATAGGCGAAGCAATAGTTCGGGAGTCGCACCAACTAAACCTGAAATCGCGTACTTCCAGGTTGATGGATACTCCGCTGCCAGCTTGTTCAATATTGCCCGCGGATCAATACTTTTATTGGACTTAATTGTGATGTCTCGAGCCAAAACAACCTTGTCTAAGTCTCCAGATTGAATTCGTGAAACTGCAGTTGCAACACGATTTTTCCAATCAACATCGGACTGTGGATTTTCATCCCAGCTCATATCTGCGCTAGAAACATGGTCTGGTGAAGTTCTAAGAACTGGTTGAGGATCTGAACCAATCCATGTAATCCAAGACTTTTCACCCTTAGCTCCAACAATTACTTGTGGAATAACAAGGACTGACACATCATCTGGTGAGAAAGAAAAGGATGTAAATAATATGGGGCCAGTTCCGCTGCCATGAACAGAGTTAGTGACCGCTAACTTTTCTAGCTGCTTTTGCCACCAGTGGCGTGCATCTGCAAATCTATGAGGACCACTAACCGTTGTTGTCGCGTAAGTGCCCCAACCAACTAAACCATCACCACTTCGAACCCAGGCAAGTGGATTTGAATCCGGAAGTAAATCCAGCAATGGCAAATGCTCGCCTAGGCGAGTAGTTGTAATTGGAATGAGTTGGGACATAGTTATGAATTTTTGCGCTTAAGCACGCGCCAAAGAACAGGCAACGAAGTTCCAGCAATTGCAATCTTTAATACTTCGCCAACAATAAATGGAGTTAATCCTGCCTTAATCGTCCACTCCCAACTTTGCCCTGTGTATTGATGTAACCACACAAGACCAAATGAAAAAGTAGTAATGGTTCCGATCAACATTGATGGAAGTGCCGTTAAGAAGTTTTGATCTAAGCGAAAACGTGCTAACTGACCCAATACAAATGTTGCAACCAACATTCCAATTAAGTAACCACCAGTTGCGCCAACTATGCGATCCAAGCCATGGCCACTATTTGCAAATACTGGTGCACCCGCAATTCCAGCCAGCATGTAAATGGCAAAAGTTGTAAAACCCAAGGTTGACCCATACGCAGTTCCAAGAATTAAGACACCTAAAGTTTGACCTGTAACTGGAACAGGGGATCCCGGAACCGGAACAGCAATTTGTGCCAACACTGCTAAGCCAAGAACTCCACTGACAACTAGAACAGCGTTTGAAAGAGCTGTAGAGCGCGGGATCAGTGAGGAACGAAGCGAGGTAGCAGATAGCGACATGGGAACCTTTCGATGTATCTAAGTTGTGGATGAGCCTACTTCAAGGGAGAATATGAGCATGTCCCGCGCACATTTGAACAAAGATCCCGATGAGGTCGCGGCAATGTTTGATGGGGTCGCCAAGCGATATGACCTGGTCAATGATCTTTTGAGTCTGGGTCGCACCAAGGCCTGGCGCAAAGCGGCGACCCGGATCATCGCCCCACAGCCCGGAATGGTGATTTTGGATCTGGCAGCGGGACCTGGATCTTCATCCGAACCCCTTTTTAAGGCTGGTGCAACGGTTTTTGCCACTGATTTCAGCGAGGGAATGCTGGCCCAGGGTCGCAAAGCCCGCCCGTACCTGAACTTTTCAAAGGCTGATGCCCTGAATCTGCCCTTTGAGGCCGATACCTTTGATGTTGTCACCATTTCTTATGGGCTCCGAAATACCGCTGATTTTGATAAGGCGTTAAGGGAAGCATTGCGGGTCACCAAATCGGGTGGCCGAATGGTGGTTGTTGAGTTCAGCCACCCAACGTGGCGCCCATTTCGCACAATCTATACGGAGTACTTGATGCGCCTGTTGCCAGCGATCGCAAAGAAAACCGCAACAAACCCAGATGCCTATATCTACCTGGCCGAATCGATCAGGGCGTGGCCAGATCAAGCGGCACTAGCAGCGCGCATGGAAAAGGCGGGTTGGCGCACTGTCACCTGGAAAAACCTTACTTTTGGGGTTGTTGCAGTTCACAGCGGGATTAAGGGCTAGCGGTCACTGGCATAGGCCAATCGACCTTAGGATTTCGCCGTGACTTCGAATCCATACATCCCAATCTTGGTAATTGGCGCTATCGGCTTTGGTTTCGCCATCTTTTCGGTAGCTGCAGGTGCGCTCGCAGGTCCAGCACGATACAACCGAGCAAAGCTTGATGCCTATGAATGTGGAATCGAACCATCGCCGCAAGCAGCAGAAGGCGGACGTTTCCCAGTTAAATACTTCTTAACAGCGATGCTTTTCATCATTTTTGATATTGAAATCGTTTTCCTTTACCCATGGGCAGTTTCATTTGATGCTCTTGGCTTGTTTGGTTTGGTTGAAATGGCAATTTTCATCGGAACAGTTTTTGTTGCATATGCATATGTGTGGCGCCGCGGCGGATTGGAATGGGACTAAACAATGGGTCTTGAAGAGAAAATCCCAAGTGGCTTTTTACTAACTACAGTTGAAAAACTTGCGGGATACATGCGCAAGAACTCGTTGTGGCCGGCAACATTTGGCCTTGCATGTTGTGCAATCGAAATGATGGCTGTTGGTTCTGCGGCAAAGTATGACATTGCTCGTTTTGGTGGCGAAGTTTTCCGCGCATCCCCACGTCAAGCAGATTTAATGATCGTTGCAGGTCGCGTATCTAACAAGATGGCACCAGTGCTTCGTCAGATTTATGATCAAATGTCAGCGCCAAAGTGGGTTCTTGCAATGGGTGCGTGTGCATCATCTGGTGGAATGTTTAACAACTACGCAATTGTTCAAGGCGTAGATCACATTGTTCCGGTTGATATTTACCTACCTGGTTGCCCACCTCGTCCAGAAATGTTGCTGGATGCAATTTTGAAATTACACGAACAAATTAATGAGACAAAGCTTGGTGCAAACCGTGCTCAAATCATTAAGGAAGTTGAACTTGCAGCAATGAACGCAAAGCCAACTCACGAGATGAAGGGCTTGCTTGCGTAATGACTGACGGAATGTTTGGCGCAAAAGGCACTGGCGATACATCTGGCTATGGCGGATTAGTTCGCAAAGCCAGTACTGCAGGCTCTTCTGAGCGTCCTTACGGTGGTTATTTTGACGATGTTGCTGACGATCTAGAGCGTGCTTATCCTGATTTTTCTGAAGCAATCGAGCGCGTAGTTGTTGATCGTGGTGAAATTACATTGCATGTAAAGCGTGAAAAACTAGTTGAAGTTGCATTGATTTTGCGTGATACGTTGAAGTTTGAAATGTGCATGGGCGTTAATGGTGTTCATTACCCAGAACAAACTGGCCGCGAACTACACGCCGTGTATCCATTGTTATCCATGACAAAGAATCAACGTATTCGTTTAGAAGTGTCCGTTGCCGATGCTGACGCACATATTCCATCATTAGTCGAAGTTTGGGCGGGCAATAACTGGCACGAGCGCGAAACTTTTGACATGTTCGGAATTATTTTTGATGGTCACCCAGGCTTAACTCGCATCTTGATGCCAGATGACTGGGAAGGTCACCCACAACGTAAAGATTACGCACTTGGTGGAATTGCAGTTGAGTACAAGGGTGCAACAACACCGCCTCCTAGTGAAAGAAGGAGCTACAAGTGACAACTTTTGATCCATACGCACCTTCACGAGATACAACTGAAGGAAAAGTTTTCTCTGTTACGGGCGGAGACTGGGACGCACTAGTTCAAGATATTGGCGCTACAAAAGAAGAACGCGTTGTTGTCAACATGGGACCTCAGCACCCTTCAACGCACGGTGTGCTTCGTTTGGTGTTAGAGCTAGAAGGCGAAACTGTTACAGAGGCACGTTGTGGAATTGGATATCTGCATACAGGTATTGAAAAGAACATGGAGTACCGCAACTGGACGCAGGGAACAACATTTGTAACCCGCATGGACTACCTAGGTCCACTTCACAACGAGACTGCTTACTGTTTAGCAATTGAAAAGCTTTTGGGAATTACAGATGATGTCCCAGAGCGCGCATCTGTTATTCGAGTAATGATGATGGAGCTCAACCGCATTTCATCGCACATGGTCGCACTTGGTACTGGAGCTCTTGAATTAGGCGCAATGGGGCCTATGTTCTTTGCATTCCGTGATCGTGAAACTGTTCTTGAAATCTTTGAAATGATCACAGGTTTGCGCATGAATATGGCGTACATCCGCCCAGGTGGAGTTCAACAAGATCTTCCAGAAGGTGCACTTACAAAGATTCGTGATGGCGTAAAGCTGATGCGTAAAAACTTTAAAGACAATGCAACATTACTAATTGGAAACTCAATTTGGATGAAGCGCACACAAGGCATTGGGTACCTTGATCTTGCAGGTTGCACAACATTAGGAATCACTGGTCCAGTTCTTCGTTCGACTGGATTGCCATGGGATCTTCGTAAGGTTCAACCATATTGTGGTTATGAAAACTACAACTTTGATGTTGTAACTGCAGATACTTGCGATGTATACGGTCGTTTCTTGATTCGCATGAATGAATTAGAGCAATCACTTCGCATTATCGAACAATGTGTTGACAAGTTAGAAAAACTTGAAGGCGCACCAGTAATGGTTGCTGATAAGAAGATCGCTTGGCCTGCACAACTTGCAATGGGTGGCGATGGCTTGGGTAACTCACTTGATCACATCCGCCAAATCATGGGCACATCAATGGAGTCATTAATTCACCACTTCAAGCTTGTAACAGAAGGTTTCCATGTTCCTGCTGGACAGGCATATGTTGCGATCGAATCTCCTCGCGGAGAACTTGGTGCTTCAGTTGTTTCCGATGGCGGAACTCGTCCATACCGAGTTCACTTCCGCGAACCATCATTTAACAACTTGCAAGCTACAGCTGCAATGAGTGAAGGTGGCATGGTTGCCGACATCATCGGAGCAGTTGCATCAATCGATCCAGTTATGGGAGGAGTTGATCGCTAATGGCATACACAGCTGAAGATTTCCAGATTATGGATTCGATTATTAAGCGTTATCCACGTCCTCGTTCTGCAATCATGCCTTTGCTGCATTACGTGCAATCAAAAGCTGGATATGTAACCAACGAAGGTATCGAAGTAATTGCAAAGCTTCTTCAACTAGAAGCTGCTGAAGTGACTGCTGTATCTACTTTTTACACCCAATACAAGCCAACACCAGTGGGCGAGTACCACGTAGGTGTCTGCACAAACACCTTGTGTGCAGTAATGGGCGGGGATGCAATCTTTGATTCACTGAAAGATCACCTGGGTATTGGAAACGATGAAGTTACTGCCGATGGCAAAGTTTCTTTAGAACATATCGAGTGCAATGCAGCGTGTGATTACGCTCCGGTGGTTATGGCCAACTGGGAGTTTTATGACAACCAAACAGTTGAGTCAGCAAAAGATTTAGTCGACTCAATGCGTGCAGGAAATCCAAAGCCCCCAACACGTGGTCCTAACAAGTTGGTTACCTGGAAAGAAGCATCAGCAGTTCTTGCAGGATTAAATGATGGACTTGCACACGAAGGTGTACAGGCCGGTGAGCCAACATTGCTTGGTTTGAAACTTTCGAAAGAGGGAAAGTAATGACAAAGCTAGCTCCAGTTTTATCTGCACATTGGGATGAAAAAGATTCATTCACACTTACCGGCTACCAGCGTCACGGCGGGTACACAGCATCTGCAAAAGCACTTGCTATGGATCCAGATGCAGTGATTCAACTTGTCAAAGATTCAGGACTTCGTGGTCGTGGCGGCGCAGGTTTTCCAACTGGAATGAAGTGGGGCTTTATTCCACAAGGCGATAACAAGGATCACTACTTAGTTGTTAATGCAGATGAATCAGAGCCCGGAACATGTAAAGACACCCCATTATTGATGGCAAACCCACATGTACTTATTGAAGGTTGCATCATCGCGTGCCACGCTATCCGTGCAAAGCACGCATTTATTTATATTCGCGGCGAAGTAACACATGTTGTTCGTCGGGTTAATCAAGCTATTGCCGATGCATATGCAGCAGGAATTCTTGGAAACGGAATCGATGTAGTTCTGCACATCGGAGCCGGCGCATACATTTGTGGTGAAGAAACTGCGCTCCTTGATTCACTTGAAGGTTTCCGCGGCCAACCTCGTTTGCGCCCACCGTTTCCAGCTATTGCAGGCCTATATGCACGCCCAACTGTTGTAAATAACGTTGAATCAATCGCATCTGTTCCGGCAATTGTTAATAACGGTGCTGATTGGTACCAATCAATGGGTACCGAAAAGAGCAAGGGAACAACGCTTTATTCACTCTCTGGCCATGTTGTAAACCCAGGACAGTTTGAAGCACCACTTGGAATCACATTGCGTGAAATTTTAGATATGGCTGGCGGAGTTCGCCCAGGACATACCTTGAAGTTCTGGACACCTGGCGGATCGTCAACACCATTGTTTACAGATGCTCACCTTGATGTGCCATTGGATTACGAAGGTGTTGCAGCTGCTGGGTCGATGCTTGGCACAAAAGCTTTGCAGATATTTGATGAGACAACATGTGTTGTTCGCGCAGTATTGCGTTGGACAGAGTTTTACAAGCACGAATCATGTGGAAAGTGCACGCCATGTCGCGAAGGCACGTGGTGGTTGGTACAGATTCTGCGTGACCTCGAAGCTGGTAAAGGTACTGAAGCAGATTTAGCAAAGTTGCTTGATCTATGCGACAACATTATGGGCCGCTCATTCTGTGCTCTTGGTGATGGTGCAACTAGCCCAATCACATCTTCGATTAAGTATTTCCGTGATGAATACATTGCGCACTTAACGCAAGGCGCATGCCCATTTGATCCAGTTGCATCAACGCTATTTGCTGGGGCTGGTGCGTAAATGACAACTGAAGTTGTTGACATGATTACCGTTGTTATTGACGGATTCGAAGTAACTGTTCCAAAGGGAACATTAGTTATTCGTGCCGCAGAACAACTTGGAATTCAGATTCCACGTTTCTGCGACCACCCATTACTAGATCCAGTCGGTGCCTGTCGTCAGTGTTTGGTTGATATCGAAATTAATGGTCGTGCTTTTCCAAAACCACAAGCATCGTGCACAATTCCTGTCGAGACAGGCATGATTGTAAAAACACATTTAACTTCGACGGTTGCTGAAAAAGCACAACGTGGAGTCATGGAGCTTTTGCTGGTAAACCATCCACTTGATTGCCCAGTGTGTGACAAGGGTGGCGAGTGTCCATTGCAGAATCAAGCTATGAGTACGGGACAAGGTTCAAGCCGTTTTGAAGGCGTAAAGCGCACCTTTGAAAAGCCAATCAATATTTCTTCTCAGGTATTGCTCGATCGTGAGCGTTGCGTTTTATGTGCACGCTGTACTCGTTTTTCTGAGCAAATTGCTAGCGATCCATTCATTACCTTGAATGAACGTGGCGCATTGCAGCAAGTTGGTATTTATGAAAACAAACCTTTTGAATCCTACTTTTCTGGAAACACTGTTCAGATTTGCCCAGTAGGGGCATTAACTGGTGCTGCATATCGTTTCCGCGCACGTCCTTTTGATTTAGTTTCAACACCATCTGCCTGTGAACACTGTGCATCTGGTTGCGATATGCGAACCGATGTTCGTCGCGGAAAAACATTGCGTCGCCTAGCTGGCGATGATGCAACTGTTAACGAAGAGTGGAACTGCGACAAGGGTCGTTGGGCATTTAAATACATAACAGCTGTTGATCGCCTTAAGGTTCCTCAGATTCGTAATTCAGATGGAGTTCTTGAAGAAGCATCGTGGCCAGAAGCGCTAGCGGTTGCTGCTGCAGGATTAAAGGCCGCAAAGTCAGCCGTACTTGTTGGTGGCCGTACAACTTATGAAGATGCATACGGGTATAGCAAGTTTGCTCGTGTTGCACTTGGTACAAACGATATTGATTTCCGCTCACGGGTTTCATCTGATGAAGAACGTGAATTTCTTGCAGCTCGTGTTGTTGGTTCTTCAACAACTTATCGCGACATCGACAGAGCAGATCAAATTTTATTAGTTGGCTTTGAGCCAGAAGAAGAGTCACCAATCGTTTTCTTGCGCATCAATAAGCATTTCCGTAAGCGCGCATTAAAGGTTGTTTCAATCGGTTCTAAGGAATCAATTGCGGTCGACAAGTTAAAGGCAGAGTTTGTAAAGGTTGCACCAGGGCAAGAGGCAGCAGCAATTACAGCGCAATCACTAACAAGTAAATCTGTCATTCTTGTCGGAGAACGCGCTGCCGAAAGTGCTGGTGCATTAAGCGCAGTCGCAGCACTTGCTGATTCAAGCGGTGCAAAGCTCGCATGGATTCCACGTCGCGCAGGTGAGCGTGGAGCACTCGAAGCTGGCGCGATCGGCAACCTTTTACCAGGTGGCCGCCCAGTGACAGATGCTGCAGCCCGTGTAGACATTGCAGCGTTGTGGAACTCAGATTCCATACCAGCAGAAATTGGTCGCAACGCTTCCCAAATTATTGACGCTGTTAATTCTGGACAGATCGGTGCACTAATTATTGGTGGCGTAGATCCATTAGATGCTGATCACAGTGGCGCAGCACTTGCAGCTCTTGATAAAGCATTTGTTGTTTCACTTGAAATCGCACCAAGTGCGGTTACTGAGCGAGCAAACGTTGTATTGCCAGTAGCAGCAGTTACTGAAAAGTCTGGCTCATTCCTTAATTGGGAAGGTCGTCCGCGCTCCTTTGATGCAGCGGTTAGCGACTCATTAAATCGCAGCGATCTTCGCATTCTTTCAATGATCGCTGAAGAAATAGGCACCCCTCTTAACTTAGGAACTGTCACCGCCGCTATCAAGGAGATTGCATCGATTGGTAAGTGGGATGGTGCGCGAGTTTCATTCAACACCGTTAGTGCTTCAGCACAACCGGCACTCACGCCAGATCAAGCGCTCATTACTTCTTGGCGTCGTCTCTTAGATAGTGGAACTTTGCAACAGGGTGAAGAGAATCTTGCTGGTACAGCTCGCCGCACAGTTGCAGTAATTTCTCCAAAGCGAGCTCAGGGAATGGGTGTTGTTGATGGAGATCAATTAAAGATCTCAACACAACAGGGATCAGTAACGCTGTCAGCCTTAGTTGAAAATATTCATGATGATGCAGTGTGGGCGCCACGTAATTCACGCGGATCTCAGTTGTTAGCAAACCTAGGCGTCGCACATGGCGCAGTAGTTACGGTGGTGAAAGCATGACAAATGCAGAACTAATTGCATCAGATCCAGGATGGCTAATTGCAGTAAAGGCGTTAATTGTTTTTGCTATCTGCGTGCTGCTTACTCTTATGTCTGTCTGGGGAGAGCGCCGCGTTGTTGGTCGTATGCAACAACGTCCGGGGCCAAATCGTGTTGGTCCATTTGGATTAATTCAGGCACTTGCTGATGGCGTTAAGTTGGCGCTTAAGGAAGATATTATTCCTACAGCAGCCGACAAAGTTGTCTTTGTTTTGGCACCAATTATTAGTGCCACGACCTGTTTTATGTCCTTTGCGGTAATTCCAATTACTGGCGAAGTAACAATGTTTGGCCGCCAAACTGCGATGCAGTTAACAGATATTCCAGTTGGCGTTTTATATATTCTGGCAATTGCATCTATTGGCGTTTACGGAATTGTTTTAGCCGGTTGGTCTTCAGGTTCTACCTATCCACTACTCGGTGGGCTTAGATCAAGTGCTCAAGTAATTTCATATGAAATTGCAATGGGACTTTCCTTGGTTGCTGTGTTTATTTATGCGGGTTCAATGTCAACTTCGGACATCGTGGCTGCGCAATCATCATGGTGGTATGCGGTGGTTTTATTCCCATCATTCGCAATTTTTGTAATTTCAATGGTTGGTGAAACAAACCGTGCCCCATTTGACCTTGCCGAAGCTGAAGGCGAACTTGTTGGCGGATTCCATACCGAATACTCATCACTAAAGTTCGCACTCTTCTTCTTGGCTGAGTATGTAAACATCATCGCAGTATCTTCATTAGCAACAACATTATTCTTGGGTGGCTACAAAGCTCCACCGGGACTTGGCTTTACCGAAAGCTGGCTTGGTGGCTGGTTCACAGCGATTTGGTTCTTCCTAAAAGTTCTTACCTTCTTCTTCGTATTTGTGTGGCTGCGCGGAACCTTGCCACGTTTGCGTTACGACCAGTTCATGCAATTTGGTTGGAAGGTTTTGATTCCCGTCTCAATTGTCTGGATCTTGGTTGTTGCAACTCTTCGTGTACTTTCATTACAAAATGCACCACGGGCAGTAATCATTGCTTTTGCAAGCAGCATCGTTTTCATCATCATGGCGGTAAATGTTGGTTTTGAAAGCGCGAAAAAGAAGAAAGAGTTAGCAATTGCAGAGGGCGATAATAAAACAGCACCAAAGTTTGCAGTGCCTTCATTGCCTATGGAAGTTTCAACTATCAATGTGTCACAGAAGGTAGGGGACAACCGTGAGTGAAAACCTAGAACCGTTAAAGCCAAAAGAGTTAGGCATTAACGATGTTGAATTTTATGAAGTAGAGCAGACTCCTGCAGTTGGCTTCTTTGGCAGCATGAAGGGTTTCTGGGTCACTTTTTCCACAATGTTCAAGAAGCCTTTAACTGTTGAATATCCAGAGGTAAAAGCGCCAACAGAAGAACGTTTTCATGGCCGTCACCAATTAAATCGCCATCCAGATGGTTTGGAAAAGTGCATTGGGTGCGAACTATGCGCTTGGGCATGTCCAGCAGATGCGATTTATGTGGAAGGTGAAACAAACACCGAAGAAAACCGCATGTCACCAGGAGAGCGTTACGGCAAGGTTTATCAAATTAATTACCTGCGTTGTGTTTTCTGTGGCTTATGTATTGAAGCTTGTCCTACTCGTGCCTTAACAATGACAAATGAGTACGAACTTGCAGACGATACTCGCGCCAAGTTGATTTTTGAAAAGCAAGATCTATTAGCGCCATTGCGTCAAGGAATGTTGATGCCACCGCATCCAATGTATCCAGATATGACAGACACGAATTATTACAACGGTGATGTAAAGCATTCTCACCCTTCGCAGGAGGCCAAGTAAGTGTTGCAATTAGCCCTTGAGGTCGGACAGACCGCTAAACCAGAAGCAGTCATGTTCTGGATTCTTGGCCCGCTTGCAGTAGTTGCAGCACTTGCAATGCTGCTTGTTAAGAAGGCAGTGCACTCTGCAATCTTGATGGCTTTTGTTATGGTCGTTTTGGCGATTTTTTATATCGCACAAGATGCAGCCTTCTTAGGAATCGTTCAGATTGTTGTTTATACCGGCGCAGTGATGATGCTCTTCTTGTTTATTTTGATGTTGGTTGGCGTTGATTCATCCGATTCGCTAACCGAAACAATTCCTGGACTTCGCCCGATAGCAATTACAGCAGCGGTCGGCTTTGGTGGCTTAATGGTTTCATTGATAGGTCAAGCAACCATTGGTCGCAGTGTTGTAGGTTTATCTGGTGCAAATGCTGAAGGAAATGTTCAAGGAATTGCCAAACTTTTGTTCAGTACGTATGTGTGGCCATTCGAAGTTGTTTCCGCGCTTTTGATTACAGCTGCTATGGGAGCAATGGTTCTAGCCCATCATCAACGAACAACTACCAGGCCAACACAGCGACAGCTTTCTATCGACCGCTTCCGCGGCGAATCTTTGGGAACAGCAGCTGGTCTGCCGGGCCCAGGTGTTTACGCTCGTCACAACGCAGTTGATGTTCCAGCCCTGCTTCCAGATGGCACACCTGCAGCAGCTTCTATAAATGCAAGCCTAGAAGCACGTGGAGACATGTTGGATTACAAGAAGTTTGATCTCAGTGAAATCAACACCAAGGTTGAGGAGGAGAAGTAAATGGACGCTTCCAATTACCTCTATATCTCCGCGCTGTTATTTACTATTGGCGCAGTTGGTGTTGTTGTCCGCCGCAACGCAATAGTTGTTTTCATGTGTATTGAATTAATGCTAAATGCTGCAAATCTTTCATTTGTAACATTTTCACGAATCAATGGCGATCTCAATGGTCAGGTAATGGCTTTCTTTACGATGGTTGTTGCAGCGTGCGAAGTTGTAGTTGGTTTAGCAATTATCGTCACCATCTATCGTTCCCGCCGATCAGCATCTGTTGATGATGCTAGTTTGTTGAAGCGATAACGATGACTACATCGCAAAGCCTTTTTTATTTGATTGCACTGCCGTTGGCAGGAGCAGCACTTCTACTTCTTGGTGGCCGACGTACCGATAAGTGGGGTCACTTATTGGCAACTGCATTATCAGCCTCATCATTTGGGGTTGGTCTGTATCAACTTTCCCAGATGCTGGGACGTACAGAAGAGGCTCGACCTGTTGCTCAAAAACTCTTTAATTGGATCAGCGTCGGTACATTTAATGTAGATGCTGGTCTGTTGTTAGATCAATTGTCGATTTGTTTCGTATTGCTGATTACTGGTGTTGGAACTTTGATTCACATTTATTCCATTTCTTACATGTCACATGATCATGATCGTCGTCGCTTCTTTGCTTACCTAAATCTATTTATTGCAGCGATGTTGCTCTTGGTTCTGGGTGATAGTTACCTCAGTCTTTATGTCGGTTGGGAAGGCGTAGGTCTTGCTTCCTACCTATTGATTGGTTTCTGGAACCAAAAGCCTGCATATGCAACCGCATCTAAAAAAGCATTTGTAATGAACCGTGTTGGCGATATGGGATTGTCATTTGCAATCATGATCGCTTTTGCAACCATGGGCACTGTCTCATTTGTAGGCGTGGCAGAGCAGGTAGAGAACACCTCAGAAGCTGCATTAACGGGTATGGGAATCATGTTGTTAATTGCAGCGGCTGGAAAATCAGCTCAATTCCCGTTGCAGGCATGGCTGGGAGATGCGATGGCTGGACCAACGCCTGTCTCAGCGTTAATCCACGCAGCGACCATGGTTACGGCGGGCGTCTATTTAATTACACGTTCCAACTTTGTTTTTGATGCAGCTCCAACCGCACAGTTGTTAGTTGTCATCGTCGGTGCGATCACTCTGATGTTTGGTGCACTGATTGGAACTGCAAAAGATGACATCAAGAAGGCACTGGCCGCATCAACAATGTCACAAATTGGTTACATGATTCTTGCAGCTGGCTTAGGCCCAGTTGGTTATGCATTTGCAATCATGCATTTACTTACACACGGTTTCTTTAAGGCCGGAATGTTCCTTGGTGCTGGATCTGTAATGCACGGAATGAATGATGAAGTAAATATGCGCAAGTACGGCGCACTTCGTAAATTCATGCCAATTACATTTGTGACATTTGGTCTTGGATATCTAGCAATTCTTGGTGTCCCACCATTTGCTGGTTTCTATTCGAAAGACATGATTATTGAAACCGCGTTTAACGCCGGGGGAGCAAAGGGCATCATTCTCGGTAGCGTTACTTTGCTTGGTGCGGGAATAACCGCCTTCTATATGACTCGCGTGATGATTCTTACCTTTACCGGAACAAAGCGTTGGGATGAGGATGCACATCCTCATGAATCCCCATGGCTGATGTGGTTGCCGATGGCAGTTCTTGCAGTCGGTTCAGTCTCTTCAGGATTCTTACTTTCACGTGGCGATGCTCTTGTTAACTGGCTGTATCCACTCTTTGATCATCATGAAGAACACGAACATCATTTGCTAGAGCCAATAGTTGTTTCAGGACTTGCCTTAACCATGGTTGCAATTGGTGTGGCTATCGCCTTTGTTAAGTACTCACGACAAGAAGTTGCCAATACCGCCCCAGAAGATGTTTCAATTTTCACAAAGATTGCGCGTCAAGATCTGATGCAAGATCGCTTTAATGAAGCTGTCTTTATGCGTCCAGGACAAGTGCTAACAACGACAATGGTTGCAACCGATGAAGCTGTTATTGATGGCACGGTTCGTGGCGTAGGGCAGCTGGCCATGAGTTCAGGTTCTGCACTTCGAGGCCTGCAAAATGGCTTTGTTCGTAGCTACGCGGCGTTGATTTTGCTTGGTGCGGTTGCACTGATCGCAGCAATTTGGGTGGTGGTTCAATAATGAAGTGGTTAACACTATTAATGCTTTTGCCATTAGCCGGTGCTGCAGTCATTGCAGCTCTTCCTAAGGGAAACGAAAAAGCTGCAAAACAATCAGCACTGGTTACAACCCTTGTGGTGATGGCGGCAACAATCGCAATGGCTATTGGCTTCCAGCGCGACAATGTAGATCTGCAATTTGTAGAAAAGTATGCGTGGATTCCAAGTTTTGGAATCAATTATGCATTAGGTGTTGATGCAATTGCGTTAGTGCTCATATTGATGTCAACAATCTTGGCACCAGTAGTTGTTCTTGCTGGGTGGAATGAAGCACACGGTGGACGTTGGAGTGTTAAAACCTTCTACATTCTTATTTTGGTTCTTGAAACAATGATGATCGGCGTATTTGCCGCAACAGATGTTTTCTTGTTCTATGTAATCTTCGAGGCGATGTTGATTCCGGTGTACTTCTTAATCGGAGGTTATGGTTCTGGCGAACGTTCAGCTGCTGCAGTTAAGTTCTTGATCTACAGCCTTGTTGGTGGATTATTGATGCTCGCTTCAATTATTGCTTTGTATGTAATGTCAGGTGCTCAGGGTGGACATACCTTTGATATCAATAAGTTGTCACAATTACAGATGTCATCAACTACTCAAAATCTTTTGTTCTTAGGATTCTTTATTGCATTTGCGATTAAAGCTCCGGTCTGGCCTTTCCACACCTGGCTGCCAGATGCTGCGCAATCTGCAACCCCAGGAACATCTGTTCTATTACTTGGCGTTCTAGACAAGGTCGGCACCTTCGGAATGATCCGTTATTGCCTAACTTTGTTCCCAGAAGCAAGTAAGACCTTTACGCCGGTGATCATGGTGCTTGCTGTTATCTCAATCATTTACGGTGCATTCCTTGCCATCGGTGCAAAAGACATTAAGCGTTTGATCGCATATACATCGATCTCGCACTTTGGCTTCATCACAATGGGAATCTTCGCGATGACATCACAAGGCCAGAGTGGCGCGATTTTGTACATGTTTAACCATGGTTTCTCAACGGCAGCGTTGTTCTTGGTAGCTGGTTGGATGATTTCCCGCCGAGGTTCCTCAACAATTGCTGA
>JBIKPC010000085.1:0-3673 GCA_044357675.1 Candidatus Planktophila sp.
TAATTACTGGCGGTACGACAACTAAGGCAAAAAAGAGCACGAAAAGAATTACTGAAGAAAAGATAACTGTTACCGCAGTGCTTCGAGACATCCTACGTTTGCGTAGTGCTTCAACCGCAGGGTTTAAGCCAGTTGCCAAGAACAAGGCGATCAAAATCAGAACAAAGATCTGGCTGGCACTTGCAAGTGCTCGCATCAAGACGATTGCAGTTAATGCGCCAAGAGTTGCAATAAACCCAAAATAGAATGGATGGGAGCGATTAATTGGCTTACCCAAAATTCCATAATCATCTGGTGCTTTTTCAGATTTAGGGGAGCGAGCGGCGGCTTTCTTGATTCTCTGTGTAATTGCCATGGTTACATTCTAAAGTGCATAGATCACTCTTATTGAGACGTGGTGTTCATGTTCTAGTAACAATTATGAGAGAGAATACGGTCTATGGCGCTGCGCATTACAGGTATAGGTGAGGAGATCGCCTCTGTTACAGGCCTGCCCTGGCACCTACCCCTGGAAGAGTGGCCAGAAGACCCAGCTCTTGCCGAAAAACGCGGTATTTCCAGGCACGTAGTGCGTCTTGTGCGAGCCAGTGATGACCCAGATGCCGAGGTCTATGCGGTTAAAGAAACAGTGTCAGAGTTTGCTAATCGCGAATATGTAATTTTGCGCCAGTTATCTCAGCTGAATGCTCCTTGTGTTGAACAAGTCGCCGTAGTCGAGGGACGAACTGACGCAAATGGCGAAGAACTCCCGTGCGCAATCGTTACGCGCTTCTTGCCGTACTCATTGCCATATCGAGTTTTGCTATCAGGTGCGGTAACCGCTCACGAGATTACAACCATGGCAAGTGGTCTTGCATTGCTCTTGGTTCGTTTACATCTGTTGGGATTCTGGTGGGGTGATTGCTCATTATCTAATACCTTGTTCCGCCGCGATGCTGAAGGTTTTGCAGCATATTTAGTTGATGCCGAAACTGGCGAGTTCCAAAAAACTCTTAGCGACGGACAACGTGAACATGACTTAGATATTGTTCACTTCAATGTTGCCGCCGAACTTGAAGATCTTGCCTTGTCAGGTGTTTTGTATCCTGGGATGGATCCGGTTCGTGCAGCAGAGGCGGTTATTCGTCGTTATCGCAGAATTTGGGCAGCTTTAAAGGAACGTCAATTATTAGATCCAAAGGATCGCCATGCAGTCGAACGCGCAATGCGTCAACTACATGATCTTGGATTTGCAGTTGAAGAAGTTGCAGTAACGATCGATGGTGATACACAAATGCTTTCTTTCCAACCCAAGTTAGTTGCCGCTGGATATCACACACAGCGCTTGCGCGAATTAATGGGGTTAGAAACAGAAGAACTTCAGGCAAAGGGATTGCTTGCATCATTTGATCGATACAGAGCGCGTGAAAATAAATTGGGATTGTCAGCACAAGAAATGGCAAAACAATGGCTTACTGAAGTTTTCGAAACTGTGATTTCACGGGTTCCTACAGATATGCGCGGTCGTGTTGAACGTGCGCAAATGTTCCATGAAATCCTTGAAAACCGCTGGTATTTAAGTGAAAAAGCGGGCCATGATGTGGGGTTAGAGGCGGCTGCTGATAATTATTGCGCTGAGATCTTGCCGCTGCGTCGCGACTCAGGCGTGGACATAGTTCTTTAATCGATAGGATGGTGTCATGAGTTTGCCACCAAATTTTGGGCAAGCCTTTGATTTAAGTTCACTTACTAAGCCAAAGGTTGATCCTTCAACTCCGATGCCTGGCATCACAGTAACTGTTGAAAATTTAAGCACCGAGATTTTGCCGCTATCTCTGACACGTCCAGTCATTGTCTTAATGTGGACATCTCGTAGCCCAGAATCCGTGGACATGGTTAAGACTCTTGGCAAACTCGAAGTTGATTACAAAGCAGCTTTTGCCTTAGCTCACGTGGACATTGATGCAAATCCAGAAGTTGGCCAAGCATTTCAGACAAAGTCCGTACCGTATGCAGTTGCAATAATTGCCGAACAAATGGTTCCATTATTTGAGCAGGCTTACCCCGAAGCTCAAGTGAAAATGGTTATTGATAAAGTTCTGACCCTTGCATCTGAACAAGGAGTTGGTGAAGCTCCAGTAGAACAGATTGAACCTGAAGAAGTTGATGCGATGAACGCACTTGAATCTGGTGACTACATTGCTGCCGAAGTTGCCTACAAGAAGTGGCTTGCCAGAAAACCTTCTGAAAATTTAGCAAAACTTGGTCTAGCCCAGACTCAGTTGTTGATGCGCACCGAGGGCCTGGATCTCAATACTGTAATAGCCCAATCCACTGCAGAACCAACGGATATCAATCTTCAATTAAAAGCTGCAGATGTAGAAATTGTTAATGGGGGAGTTGAAGCAGCCTTCACGCGTTTACTTCATGCGGTTAAAGCAACACAGGGTGATGAGCGCACCAAGATCAAGAATCATCTTCTAGAACTTTTTGCCTTGGTAGACCCATCAGATCCCCGTTTAGCAGCAGCCCGTAAAGAGTTAGCGAGTGCGCTATTTTGAGAGAGATTATTGATGTTAAGCATGAACTAAACCTCATCAAAGCACTTTTCTTTATATTCGGCCTATTAATCATGTCCTGGGTGCCCAGATTTCCCGAGGTTAAAGCAAACTTGAAACTGACCAATGGTGAATTTGGTTCTATCGTCAGTATGGGCGCAATTGGAAATCTTGTTGCACTCCTTACCGTTGGCCATCTTGTCCACAAATACGGTGCACGCTGGATACTTCACATCGGGGCATTGACATTGTCAGTTAGCCTAATTTTCTTGACTCACAGTACTTCCAGCATTGTTTTTCTAGTTTTTGTGATTCTCCAAGGTGGCGCAATCTCTGCTTTTCATATTTCGATTAATTCACAAGGTTTCTATTTTCAAGATCGCACTAAGCGACAGATCATTACTCTCTTAAGCGGGTTTTGGAGCAGTGGTGCGCTACTTTCTTCAATGATCGCAGGCTTATTAGTTGATCGGGTCTCATTGGCTACTTACACGAACTTTTTAGCGACTATATGTTTTCTTTTAATGACGCTAATTATTGTGAGAATGTCACCAAATTTGGTGAAGGCTGATATAAATCCTAATTCAACACACAGAGCACGAGATATGTTTAAGGGTTTTAAGATTGATGTTTCAGTCTCAGCTGCTCTTATGTTGGTAATTATGCTTGAGTACGCGGTTAGCGATTGGGCTGCAATATATGTTAAAGAAGACATGAATATTCTGAGCGGTATTCATACTCTTCCATATATTCTTTTCACACTTGCAATGATTATTGGGCGCTTAAATCTTCATAATCTCTTACCCCGCTACACCATTGATTTCTTGGTAGTGCGTGCATCATTACTATCAGGATTGTCATTTATTGCAGGAATAATTGCTGTAAGTATTGTTGGTTCTTCCAACAAGACTGTTGTTCTGATTATTCTTTCCATTAGCTTTACAGTCGCAGGACTTGGATCATCCTTCCTGGGACCATCGCTGATGAACATCGCAAATGTCCGTTCTAAGTTTCCTTCCAGCGTTGTTATTGGCCAAATTGGAGTCATAAACATCGCTCTTGTCTTTGTTATGCGCTGGGTGATTGCCTGGACGGCTCAGGCGACTTCACTTGCAATTGCACTGTGCATACCTGCA
>JBIKPC010000086.1:0-3663 GCA_044357675.1 Candidatus Planktophila sp.
TAGCCAGAAAGAACCCATTGGCATCAAACCAAGGCTCAGCCATGCGGTTGTCCAGATCTTGCATAGCCCAATTACCTTGATCTGCGTGATGGGCAAAGATGTTGTTATTCAGCTCTAGCCATTGTTGTTTGTGAAGAGCGGCTTCAAAAGTTTCAATTGTGTAATCGTGATCGGCTTGCGGCAGGGAATCTGCGTTGAGGTCGCGGTGCAGCTTAAGTATGTGACGCATTGTTAAGCATCAACGGTAAAGCGGTAACCAACATTTCGAACTGTACCGATGATCGATTCAAATTCTGGACCAAGCTTGGAACGAAGTCGACGGATGTGAACATCAACGGTGCGTGTTCCACCGAAGTAGTCGTATCCCCAAATTTCTTGTAGCAGTTGCGCACGTGTGAAAACGCGGCCTGGGTGTTGTGCCAGGTGCTTCAGCAATTCAAACTCTTTGAATGTTAGATCTAAAACTTCTCCACGCAATCTGGCGGTGTAAGTAGTTTCATCAATGCTGACTTCACCACTTCTGATTTCTGCGCCATGTGGGTTTGCTGCAACCATTTCGATTGCATGCTTGCCAAGTGTGATACGAATTCGGGTATCAACTTCTGCTGGTCCTGCTGTATCAAGGATGACATCATCGATTCCCCAGTCAGCGTTCATGGCTGTCAATCCACCTTCAGTTGTGATTGCAATAATTGGGCAACCAACACCTGTTGAATGAAGAAGTTTTGTTAAAGATTTAGTCGCCGGCAGATCGCGTCGTGCATCAATTAATAAGACATCGACTTCTGGAGCATCAACAAGGACGCTAGCTTCGGCAGGCAAGATGCGAACTTGATGCTGCAGCAAACCAAGTGCTGGAAGCACTTCTGCGCTGGCACCAAGAGTGTTCGTAAGTAGAAGAACTCTCGCCATTGGTACAGACTACCCCTGTGAAATCCTTGCTTCCAATCGCGATTGTGCTGGTCTTAGCTACTGGCTACGGGCTTTGGTATCAGCGTTCGCGCGGCAAGGTTGTCGTTAAATCAGACAAGGGTCTGATCACGCAGAACATGATCGGAACCGACTTAGGCGCGCGCGCGACCTTGGTGCAATTCTCCTCAGCATTCTGCAGCCCTTGTCGGGCCACCCGAATGTTGCTGGAAGATGTCACCGAGGACATGGGCGATGTTGTTTATGTAGAGATTGATGCCGAGACCAATCTGGAACTCGTGCGCACCTTGGATATTCGCAGCACCCCAACAACATTGTTTCTAGACCGCACGGGCCACGAAGTCGGCCGCGCTATGGGCGCACCCAAACGAGATCAGGTTTTGAGCGCAATATCTGCCATTCGTTAATGCAAATTAGTTGCAACTCGCAATAGTCCTGCAACTTCTTTACTCTTGCTACATGTTGTTAGCAGCTACTAAGCGCCGTGTAATTGATTACGGCCGTATGTCTGCATCTTTGTGTATTGCTTAATTGTTTCTTCATTTAACAATTACTGCTGATTTACCAAACACAACGAAAAGGAATTAAAAATGACACACAGTTTAGAAACAAAAAAGAACACCACAATTATTGATGCGCGTGGGCCACGTTTTGGCGCAGTCATCACAACAGCGGTTTTAGCGACAGCTCTTGCAACAAATAGCTTGTGGGTAATCGCTGCTCAAGCTATTGTTTTTGCAATCGGTGCAATTAAAGGACCACAGTTCACTCCGTATGCATTTATTTATAAGACATTGGTAAAGCCTCGCCTAAAGGGTGAAGCACCAGCTGAAGATGTTCGTCCACCACAGTTTGCGCAAAGCGTTGGGTTGCTCTTTGCACTAACAGCAATCGTTGGATTAACCACTGGCATCGACGCGCTCTTTATAGTGGCAACTGCTTTTGCACTTGCTGCAGCCTTCTTAAATGCAGCCTTTAACTTCTGCCTTGGGTGCGAGATCTACCTTCTCCTACTTCGCGCTCGAAGCAAGTAAGGGTAGGCTTTCTACATGGCTGCAAAACATGAACTCCATGAAAAAGGATTGCGCTTAACACCACAGCGCGAACTTGTTCTGTCTGCTGTGCGCTCTCTTGGGCATGCAACACCTGAAGAAGTTGCAGAAAAAGTTCGCCAAACACATCCTGGAATCAATCTTTCAACTGTGTATCGAAACCTAGAAACCCTTGAAAACGTTGGCCTTGTGATGCACACCCATTTAGGTCACGGTGGCGCTACCTATCACGCAGCTGAAGAGTTAACTCATCTTCATTTGGTCTGCGGCACATGTGGTTCAGTCGGTGATGCACCAATTGAAACAGCAGCAAACTTTGTAAATACATTGGCCGATGATTACGGCTTCAAAACAGATGTCACGCACTTTGCTGTGTACGGCACCTGTGCTGCATGCGTTAAGCCGTAGGGCATCTCTTTCTTAATCGCGGTAGATTAAGCGCATGAGCGCCGTTCTGGTTGAAGCAGGTCCTGACAAAGGGGCTGTGTGGCATTTTGGCGAACCAGTTAAAGAACAACGAGCATTAGAAGCCGGAACTGCGTGGGCGGATTTATCGCATCACAACATTGTTGCTGTTAGTGGCCAAGATCGCTTGAAGTGGTTGCATGATTTAACAACACAGTTTGTGAGCGATTTACAACCTGGTGTGTGGATGCCAAACATGATTTTGGATGCAAAGGGTCATGTCGAATACCAATTCAACCTAGTCGATGACGGAACAACCACCTTTCTTGTTCTAGATCCTGGGTACTCAGAACAATTAATCGAATACTTAACAAAGATGAAGTTCATGTTGCGCGTTGATGTGCGCGATGCCAGTGATGAGTTCGCAGTTTTGCGCGCACCAGGTGCAGCAACTGAAATAGGTGGGCCATTTGCTTTGGTTCCACGAGCCGAAGTTGAAGAGATGAAAAAAACATTTGGTGGTGTTGCTACACAGGCAGGCACCTGGGCATTAGATGCTGAAAGAGTTGCTGCACACCGCCCACGTATCGGTTTTGAAACTGATCACAAATCTATTCCAAACGAACTTGGCGTATTAAATGGCGCAGTTCATATGAAAAAGGGTTGCTACCGAGGTCAAGAAACCGTTGCAAAGATTTATAACTTGGGTAATCCGCCTCGCAGATTAGTACTGCTGCATCTAGATGGCAGCGATGTGGGATTTCCGGCAGTTGGTACAAAGATTGAAAATGATGGAATTGTTGTTGGATTCATCGGGACCGTCGCTCGTCACCACGAACTAGGAACCATCGCTTTGGCAATCGTCAAAAGAAATACGCCAATTGATGCAACGCTCAGCGTTGATGGAGTTCCTGCAGCGCAACAGGTAATTGTTTAACCGCTATTCTTAAGCCATGGAGCTGTTCACATCAATAATCCTTGGCCTTGTTGCCATCGCATTAGGTGTGGTGCTCATTGTTTATGCATTTAAAGGTCGCCAATCACAAGCGCGACGAAGTACTAACTGGAGGCAACGTCCCTAATGGTTTTTACAATCCCTGAAGGTTTGCACCCAGATTTAAATCCATTGGCGTGGATGGTTGGCACCTGGCGCGGCAAGGGCCGTGGCGAGTATCCAACAATTCCGGGCTTTGAATTTGCATCAGAGGTTGTCTTTAACCACGATGGTCGCAACTTCCTCAATTACTTTTCACGTTCCTGGATTATTGATGCTGAA
>JBIKPC010000087.1:0-3662 GCA_044357675.1 Candidatus Planktophila sp.
CTTAAACCCAGCCGATAGACTTGGGTGTGATTTCAACCCAAGCCCTCGAATTACGCGCAGGAGCACGCCTTTTAGTTAAAGGCGTAACTGTTCGTATTAACAGTGGTGACCGCATTGGCTTTGTGGGTCGAAACGGTGCTGGTAAATCAACTCTTGCAAAAGTATTAGCTGGTGAAACTATGCCAGCAGGTGGCGCGGTAAATCGCACCGGAAAAATTGGTTACCTGCCCCAAGATCCACGAACCGGTGATGAACCCGGCACAGTGATTGATCGCATTCTTTCCGCCCGCGACCTTGATCAAATTGCCTCACGCATGCGCTCCGTTGAAGAGGAAATGGCCACTGCCCAAGATGAAGCACTTGAAAAAGCGATGGATCGATATGGGCGCGTTGAATCAGAGTTCTCAGCAGCAGGTGGATATGCCGCAACAGCTGAAGCAGAAGCAATTGCAACATCACTCGGAGTTTCAGAGGCTGTCTTTGGTAACGAGCTAGCAACTCTTTCTGGTGGTCAGCGTCGCCGTATCGAACTAGCGCGCATTCTCTTTAGTGGCGCAGAAACATTGCTACTGGATGAGCCGACTAACCACTTAGATGCTGACTCCATTGTGTGGTTGCGTGAGTTTTTATCTAAGTACTCAGGCGGATTAGTAATTATTTCCCACGATGTGAACTTGATTGAAACAGTTGTAAACAAGGTGTTTTATTTAGATGCCAACCGTAACTGCATCGATGTCTATAACTTGGGCTGGAAGGCTTACCTATTACAGCGCGAACAAGATGAACACCGCCGTAAGAAGGAACGTGCCAACGCTGAAAAGCGCGCCGAAATTTTGCAGAAGCAGGGCGAGAAGATGCGTGCAAAGGCATCGAAGGCAACTGCTGCACAAGGCATGTTACGTCGTGCTGAAAAACTTCGTAGCGGTCTAGATGATGTTCGAGTCGCAGACAAGGTTGCAAAGCTTCGCTTCCCAACCCCTGCCCCATGTGGCAAGACGCCACTATCTGGCGAAGAGTTATCAAAGAACTATGGCTCACTTGAAATCTTTACCGATGTTTCATGTGTGATTGATAAGGGTTCACGTGTAGTAATTCTTGGACTTAACGGTGCAGGCAAAACAACATTGCTGCGTATTTTGGCTGGTGAACTTGAATCAGATACTGGCAAAGTTGAACACGGCCATGGCCTAAAGATCGGCTACTACGCCCAAGAGCATGAATCACTTGATTTCGAGCGCACGATCTTAGAGAACATGTTGTCTGCAACTCCAGATATAGCTGAACCAGAAGCCCGCACCACATTGGGTTCATTCCTATTTGTTGGCGATGATGTTCATAAGCCGGTCAAGGTTTTATCCGGTGGAGAACGAACACGTTTGGCGTTAGCGGTACTTGTTGTATCTGCTGCAAATGTTTTGTTACTAGATGAGCCAACAAACAACTTAGATCCGGCATCTCGTGCTGAAATTCTTGGAGCACTTGCTGAATATCAAGGTTCAGTAATCATGGTTTCTCACGATGAGGGTGCTGTCCAAGCGCTAAAGCCAGAGCGAGTTATCTTGTTGCCAGATGGCGATGAGGATTTGTGGAAAGAGGAGTACTTCGACTTAGTGTCGATCGACTGATAAGCCATCACCAATTCCATCTGGGCAAAGCTATAAGGGCTGTGTAAGGTAAAGAAATGAAAGCACGCATACTAGTTTTAGTACTTGTTTCAATTCTTCTTGGGTCTATCAATCCAGCTACTGCTCTTATGAACGGTAACGATGAAACCGGCAGCGAATTAGTTGTCCCTATTATTTTTGGCGATAACGGTCAGAGGCATTGTTCCGGAGCTTTGATTGCGCCTCGGGTAGTTATGACAGCAGGCCACTGCGTAATGAGAGAAGATGGTTTTGTAACCACAGGCACACCAATCTATGGAGAATTAGCAGATAAAGACCCCCGACTCTTTGTGGGCAAACCAGGCGTTGTCGTGCCACAAGGTGGAACCAAAGAAAAGGCTCGTGTAATAGCGCAGTTTCCTGCAAAGAATTATGAAGATTCAAAATGTGACGCATCAGGTTGTAATGCAAGTCTGTATGACTTTGCAATTCTTATTCTAGAGAAACCACTTAGTGAAAAAACATTCAAAGTTGCTACAAGTTCGGAAATTGGCGAAGTGGTAGCTAAGCAAACGCCACTTTTTGTGGTGGGTTACGGATTAAAGAGCTACGAAGATTCGCAAAATGCCATTAAAGGCTTAGGCTCTGATGGGCGACCAACTAGTACTACTGGAGTAGCACGAACAAATTTTTGTTGCTCAGGTTCAAAAGTTGAAGCTATTTCTAAGAGCCAAAGTAATTCGGTATTTCAGACATTGCTTCCAAAAAATACACCACAAGGTGGTGGTGACTCAGGAAGTCCCGTTTGGTTTCAGAAGAATGGTGACTGGATATATATCGGGGCTACATCTGCGACAAATGGACCGCACGCGTCGCTCGAAGCCAACCATCCGTGGTGGAGTGATGCATTTAATTTAAGCGTAATCGGTGGGACCTACTACACAGCGCAGGCATTCGAGCCACTGATTGTTGAAGCTTATAAATATTTAGATGCACAAATTACAAGGGAAAAGATTTCAGCTGAACTTGCTAAGAAAGCCGCTGCAGACAAGGTAATTGCCGAAGTTAAAGCCGCGGCCGAACTAAAAGCTAAGCAAGAAGAAGAGGCAAGGACTGCATCAGAACTCAGAGCCAAGCAGGAAGCCGATGCGAAAGCTGCGGCACAGAAGAAAACAACAATTACCTGCGTCAAAGGCAAACTCACAAAGAAAGTAACTGGAATAAAACCTAAGTGCCCAGCAGGGTTTAAAAAGAAGTAACCTACTGACTAAGCGTCGATGTGTTCGCGATCGATTTCAGCGTTAGCAATAAATTCTTTACGTGGGGCAACATCGCTACCCATCAATAGTTCAAACATTGCCTCTGAAGCAGCGCCATCTGAAACGGTAATGCGGCGCAAGGTGCGAGCATCTGGGTCCATAGTTGTTTCACGAAGCTGATCTGCATCCATTTCGCCCAGGCCTTTGTAACGCTGAATTGGTTCCTTCCAGCGCTTGCCTTCCTTCTTCAACTCTGCGGTTACTTTCTTCATCTCATCATCACTATATGTGTAGATGTAATTACCCTTCTTGCCTCCCCCGCCCATTACTTCGATGCGGTGCAGAGGTGGAATCGCAGCAAATACGCGGCCTGAATCAATCAGTGGACGCATGTAGCGATACATCAGGGTCAATAACAAACAACGAATATGTGCGCCATCAACGTCAGCATCTGACATCAAGATGATGCGGCCATAACGGGCTTCATCTAATTCGAAGGATTTGCCAGAGCCAGCACCAATTACCTGAATAATCGAGCCACACTCTTTATCTTCCAGCATCTGTGACAGCGATGCCTTTTGTACATTCAAGATTTTTCCACGAATAGGCAAGATCGCTTGGAACTCGCTGTTGCGCGCAGCCTTTGTTGTGCCGAGGGCTGAGTCACCTTCTACGATGAACAATTCTGTGCGTGTTACATCCTCTGAGCGGCAATCTGAGAGCTTTGTAGGAAGTGATGAAGACTCAAGAGCGTTCTTGCGACGTTGTAGATC
This sequence comes from Candidatus Planktophila sp., assembly GCA_044357675.1. Classification (GTDB taxonomy): domain Bacteria; phylum Actinomycetota; class Actinomycetes; order Nanopelagicales; family Nanopelagicaceae; genus Planktophila. Next base: position 3,637 of record JBIKPC010000087.1, read on the forward strand.
CTTGTGAGCACGTGCACTAATACGTG
>JBIKPC010000018.1:0-12618 GCA_044357675.1 Candidatus Planktophila sp.
ACACGATGAAATTCCTGATCGTCAAGGTCGCGTAACAATTCCACAATCACTTCGCACATATGCAGGATTAGAAAAAGAGTGCGTTGTTATCGGTGCAAATACTCGCGTTGAAATTTGGGACGCAACTGCATGGAATGAATATTTAACAGATCGTGAAAAGAGCTTTGCGGATGTTTCCGAGGAGGTCTTTCCAGGTTTGTTCTAACTCTCATTTGTGGCCACTGCCGACCCTTCGAACGTAGCGGCGCCCCTTCCCCGGTGCCGTTGCTAAACAAAGATCCGTCGGCCGGCAGTGACCAGAGATGAGAGCTAGTAGTTAGTTCTATCAATACACGAAAGGGGGAAGAGATGACCAGCACGACAGAACATGTATCGGTAATGCGCGATCGTTGCGTCGATCTTTTATCCCCTGCAATTGCAGCCTCTGCAAATCCTGTGGTTGTTGATGCCACATTAGGTCTTGGCGGTCACACAGAAGCTTTGCTACAAAAGTTCCCACACTTAACTGTTATTGGAATTGATCGTGATTTAGATGCAATTGCCAAAGCAACTGCGCGCCTTGCACCATATGCCGATCGCCTAAAGACAGCGCATTCAACCTTTGATGGCATTGCAGATGTAGTTGCAAACTTTGGATACAACCACATTGATGGCGCGTTGTTTGATCTTGGTGTTTCTTCAATGCAACTAGATCAGCCAGAACGTGGTTTTTCTTATTCTCAGGACGCCCCACTTGATATGCGTATGGATCGCTCACAATCTCTGACAGCGGGAGAGATCATCAATACCTACGAACCAGGTCAATTGGTTCGGATCCTTCGCACATATGGTGAAGAAAAGTTTGCTACAAGAATCGTTGAATCAATTGTTAAACAGCGTGCGATTTCCCCAATGAATTCAACAACCCAGCTTGCTGCCTTAGTTAAAGAGGCTATTCCGGCTGCAACTCGTCGCACAGGTGGCAACCCAGCAAAGCGCACATTCCAGGCACTTCGCATTGAAACTAATGACGAACTCGGCACAATCACCCGCGCATTGCCCGCAGCTCTTGAGCTTCTCACTATAGGTGCTCGATTAGTTGTTATGTCTTTCCAGTCACTTGAAGATCGAATCGTTAAGCAGTTATTTGTCGCATCAACCACATCTGGAACTCCACGCAATCTTCCTTTTGATCTTCCAGAATTTGCCGCAAAGTTTTCAATGATTACCCGTGGAAGCGAAACTCCAACAGATGCTGAACTTGAAGAAAATTCACGTTCTCAATCTGTACGACTTCGTGCGATCGAAAGGGTGGCTGCGTAATGGCAATGACAGCATTTGCACCAGCAATCACCCGCTCAAAAGAAATTTTGGCTGAAAAATCATCACAAGTTGTACTGAAGCTCGTGCCAGATGTATCAAGCGGAAAGCAAGCAGATCGAAAGTACTTTGCAAAATTTGTCACTGTTGTCGGAATTATTGGTCTTATGTTTCTTCTCTTGATCAATACCTTGCTGGCACAAGATGCTTTCGAACTTACAAGCTTGAAACTTGAAGCGAAGCTAATCAGTGATGAACGCGAAGCAATTGCACGTCAGATCGACAAAATTTCTGCACCCGATGCACTTGCAAAGTCTGCGGCCGGCTTGGGAATGAAGCCATCAGAAAACCCAACTTTCTTGTCGCTAGACAAGCCAATTACAGAAGTACCGGTAAAAAATGGGTAACTTTTCCTTAACGCACAACCGAATCAGAGCGCTTATTTTTATGACCGCTGTGATTATGTTTTTATTTGGGCTGCGTCTTGTGCAGGTCCAGGCGTTACAGGCAAATGATTATCGTGCACGCGCGGTTAACGAAATGGAAAAAGTAAAGACTCTTCAGGCACCACGCGGTGATATCACCGACATCAATGGTGTGCCTTTTGCTCGAAGTGTTGCAGCCACAAGCATTGTTGTGGATCAAACTCAGATCTTGGACCCAGCCAAAGTTGCCACTTTTGTCGCTCCAATACTTAACATGAGTGTTTCTGATGTTCAAACAGCACTGACCGGCAAGCGCAAGTGGAGTATGGTCGCGGAAAATGCAAAGCCTGCAACCTGGCTGAAACTGACAAAAGCGATCGAACAGTACAACTCACAATTTCCCGGTATGAGTCCAGATCGGATCATCGGATTCTTCCCAGAACGCAGCTATGTGCGTGAGTATCCATCAGGATCTTTGATTGCATCATTGATTGGTTTTGTAAATCGCGGCGGTGTTGGTGCTACAGGTCTTGAGTCAAGCATGAACTCCATCATTTCTGGCACACAAGGTAAGTATTCATATGCAAATGGATACAAAGCTGAGATCCCTGGTTCTCAATCTGAAATTATCCCGGCACAAGCTGGAACATCTATTCGATTAACTGTTGATCGTGACATCCAATGGGTCGCATCTAAAGCAATCGCAGATGCAGTCAAGTCTTCTCGCGCACTCAGTGGCACGGTAATTGTTATGGATCCAAAGACAGGCCAGATTTTGGCACATGCAACAGCGCCAACCTTTGATCCAAACGATACGACTAAGGTTTCATTGGTAGCAATGCGCAATCCATCAGTACTAGATGTGTACGAACCAGGTTCAACTGGAAAAGTGATGACACTTGCCGCGGCAATAGAAGAAAAGAAAATCACTCCAGAAACCGTCTTAACAATTCCTTACGCACTAAAGCGATCTGTAAAGACATTCCACGATCATGAGCCACATCCAACTCAGCGCTTAACGACGGCAGGTGTTCTTGCCGTTTCGAGTAACACCGGTTCAATCAAAATAGGTGAAATGCTGTCAAATGACACCTTGTATGACTATCTAACGAAGTTTGGCATCGGTTCCAAAACTGGTTCAGGTTTGCCAGGGGAGTCACGAGGAATTCTTCCAAAGGTTGCTGATTGGTCCGGAACAACCGCGCCAACCGTGGCTTTCGGACAGGGCTATTCAGTAACAGCAATGCAGGCAACAAGTGTTTTCGCGACAATCGCAAATAATGGAGTCCGTGTTTCACCAACAGTAATTGCGGGAACCAGTGATTCCAGTGGAAATTACACACCATCGGCAACTCGCGAGAGCGTTCGAGTAATCAGCGCAGATACCGCTTCAAAGATGCGTTTGATGATGGAGAGCGTGGTTTCGGCAAATGGAACTGCGCCTTCTGCAGCGATACCTGGATATCGAGTAGCTGGAAAAACTGGAACAGCCCAGCGCATCGATGACACCTGCGGTTGCTATCGAGGTTACACAGCGTCTTTCATTGGATTTGCTCCTGCAGATAATCCAGCCTATGTAATTTCTGTAACTATCCAAGATCCAAAGGGATTGCACTGGGGTGGCTACCTTGGCGGGCCAGTGTTTAAAAAAGTTATGTCATTTGTGCTTCAGTCAAAGGGAATTGCGCCAACTGGCACAAAGATCATTCCGGTCTCATTAACTGAAAAGCAATTGCTTGCCGCAAAGAAGGCCGCAAGTGTCAAGACCAATTGAAGAATTCAAAAGAACAGTTCAAGCTGTCGCAGCAATTGCTAATGCAACTCTGACGGGGGATGCTGCCGCAGTTATCACTGGATTAACGCTTTCTAGCAATGATGTACAGCAAGGTGATTTGTTTATTGCATTGCCTGGCGAAAATGTTCATGGTGCTAATTTTGCACAAGATGCTATTGCTCGTGGTGCCGTAGCAGTGCTCACTGATGCAGAGGGTGCTTCCAAGATCTCGGGCGTTCCTGTAATCATTAGCGAACACCCACGGCGCGCAGCAGGAGTGATCAGCGCTTGGTTCTACAGCGAGCCTATGCGCGATTTGTACAGCGTTGGTGTAACCGGAACAAATGGCAAGACTACAGTGACAACTTTGTTGCATCAGATCATGTCGGCTGCAGGACGAGACAGTGGACTAATTGGTACTGTGGAAACTCGAATTGGCAATGAGACCCTTGCAAGTAAGCGCACAACCCCTGAAAGCATTGATTTACAGGCCTTATCAGCGGTTATGCGTGAGCGTCATATGCGCAACTTAGTAATGGAAGTTTCTAGCCATGCAATTGCTCTTGAGCGGATACGTGGCAGCCATTTTGCCGTTGTTGCATTTACCAATCTTTCGCAGGACCACTTAGATTTCCACAAAACTATGGATGACTACTTTGCGGCTAAGGCAAAGTTATTTACCTATGAGTTTGCAGATTTAGCTGTAATCAATATTGATGATGCCCACGGCGTTCAGTTAGCTGCTAAAACTGAGCTTCCAGTGATGAGTGTTTCGCGCCATAACCACAGTGCTAACTGGCACTACGTTTCAATTGCACCTGACTATTCCGGTGCCCATGTTGCCATCCGAGGCAGCGGTGGAATTTTGATCGAAGGAAAAGTCCAGCTACATGGCGGCTATAACTATGACAATCTTTTGATGGCAGTTGCTATCGCAAATGAAAGCGGAATTGATCCCATTGATATCGCTGCACTCTTGCCTCATTTAACAGGGGCGGCAGGTCGACTGGAATCTGTTCGTCTCGGTCAAAACTTCACCGCTCTTGTTGATTATGCACACTCACCGGATGCAGTCGCACGAGTATTAGAAACCGCCCATGAAATTACAGATGGTCGAGTAATTGCAGTTCTTGGCTGTGGTGGAGATCGAGATACTTCAAAGCGACCATTAATGGGAAAGGCGTTGCACCAGGGGGCAGATGTAGCAATCTTTACAAGCGATAACCCTCGTTCTGAAAAGCCTGAAGAAATTTTAGTTCAGATGACATTGGGTCTAGATATCCAAGAACCAAGTGCTGTAATTGTTGATCGATCAACCGCCATTAAGGCTGCAGTTAATGAGGCTCAAGAGGGTGATCTTGTTCTTATCTTAGGAAAAGGTCATGAAAAGGGTCAGGAAATTGCAGGAGTAAATCATCCCTTTGATGATCGCGTAGAACTTGCTCGAGCAATCGAGGATAAAAAATGATTACTTTAACCGCAGGAGAGATAGCTTTACTAGTTGGGGGCCAACTACATTGCGATAAAGATTTGTTAGTCTCTAAAGCACCTGTATTTGACTCGCGCTTGGCGACCCCTGGTTGCATCTTCTTAGCGCTCAAAGGTGAGAACGTCGATGGACATGATTTTGTAGCCGATGCCTACCGTGCAGGTGCGGTGTTTTCTCTGACAACACATCGAATTGATGGCCCTTGCATCGTTGTTGCTGATGTCTTGGTGGCACTCTCTGCTTTAGCTGCATTTGTTCGAAAGCGTCTAACAGGTTTAACAGTTGTTGGAATCACTGGATCACAGGGCAAGACCAGCACAAAAGATTTGCTAGCTCATATGCTCAGCGTTGCTGGACCAACTGTTGCACCTAAGGGCTCATTTAATAATGACTTAGGTTTACCAATCACTGTGTTGCAATGTGATGAGCGCACAAAATTTTGTATTCTTGAAATGGGTGCCCGTCACAAAGGAGATATTGCTCGCCTGTGTGAAATCGCACAACCTGATATTGCAGTCGTGCTAGTTGTTGGTACCGCCCACCTTGGCGAATTTGGCTCTGTCCAGGCAATTGCAGAAACTAAATCTGAATTAGTTCAATCATTAGGTCCAGATGGCATTGCAATTCTTGGAAGCTACGATCAGTACACACCTGCAATGGCTTCACTTCATGCTGGTCGCACCATTGTTTTCGGTAATGCCCAAGAAGTGCGGGCAGCAGATGTTGAAATTCGTGAAGGGCGTCCACACTTTGATCTTGTTACTCCTGCAGGTCGCGATGCGGTTGGAATGCGTTTAGTGGGAGAACATCAGGTTTCAAACGCTCTTGCTGTTGCAGCAGTTGGAACTGCGTTAGAGCTTCCTATCGAGTTAATTGCTAGCTCGCTATCGACCGCAGAAAATGCCAGCAAGTGGCGTATGGAGCTCCATGATGCTTTTGGACTTTTGATAATTAATGATTCCTATAACGCTAATCCTGATTCGATGTCTGCGGCTATGCGCTCATTGGTTCTGTTTGCCCAAGAACGCGGTGGGGAATCATGGGCTTTTGTCGGAAAAATGCAGGAACTCGGCGAGTCAAGTGCTGCTCAGCACCAAGTGATTGGCACCCTAGCCCAAGAGCTAGGTATCGATCACTTGGTTGCTATCGGTGCACCCGAATATGGCAATCCAATGGGCCAGATGCTGGTCCATCACTACGCAAGCATTGATGAATGTCTAGCTATGACAGATTATTTTTCTGCAGGTGATGTGGTGCTGGTAAAAGCATCACGTTCTGAGGGATTTGAAGTACTCGCACAAAAACTAGAGAGTTTATGGTTAGACAAGAGCGGAGTTGAAAGTTGAGACAGATTCTTATTGCGGGTGCCTTTGCACTGGTATTTGCATTATTTGGAACTCGAGTATTAATTCGCATTCTTGCAGGTAGAGGATATGGACAAATAATTCGTGATGATGGACCAAGTAGTCACCACATCAAGCATGGCACTCCAACAATGGGTGGCATTATCTTCATTCTCGCAGCGATTCTTGGATATCTAACCGCTCACTTAGTTACTGGTAATCCAGTAACAGTTTCTGCGATGCTAGTAATTGGATTAGTTGTCTCTCTTGGCTTTATCGGATTCTTAGATGACTGGCTTAAGGTCTCACGTCAGAATTCGCGCGGATTACCGGGTCGTTTCAAGTTAATCGGCCAAGCTATTTTTGCTGCCATCTTTGGTTATTTGGGTTTACAGTTTGTCGATTCTGATTCCTTAACTCCAATTTCGCAGTATTTGTCAGGTGTACGCGAGACTTCGATTTACCTAGGTTCTGGATTAGCAATTATTTGGATTGTCATCATGGTGATGTCTGCAAGTAATGGTGTGAACCTAACTGATGGACTGGATGGTTTAGCAACTGGTGCATCCATCATGACCTTCCTGGCCTTTGTATTAATTGGCGTGTGGGAGTTTGGCCAAAGCTGTGCGCTTAATGCAGCTGCTGGCTGTTACGCCGTACGTGATCCTTTGGACTTAGCCGTATTGGCTGCGGCATTTGCTGGTGGTTGTACCGGCTTTCTTTGGTGGAACACAGCACCAGCCAAGATATTTATGGGTGACACTGGCTCTTTGGCATTAGGTGGTGCAATTGCTGGATTAGCCGCAACTTTACGCGTAGAACTGCTACTAATTCCGCTCGGCGGACTCTTTGTCATCATCACTATGTCAGTGCTTATTCAAACTCTGTACTTCAAAATCAGCGGCGGAAAACGCGTCTTTAAAATGGCCCCTTTACATCATCACTTTGAATTAGTTGGTTGGGAACAAATCACGATTGTTATTCGCTTCTGGATAATCGCTGGTTTGTCAGTAGCTGCTGGACTTGGCTTGTTTTACGCACAGTGGGTAGCCAAATAATAAATGTCTACTCAATTTGCTGACCAACGTTTCCTGATCTTAGGAGCAGGGGTAACCGGGTCAGCTGTTGCTACTTCATTGAAAAGCCGTGGTGCCTTGGTAACAATTGCTGATGACAATTCAGTTGATGCCATAAAACCGGAAAGTGTTGATCTAGCTGATTTTGATGCGGTTGTAATTTCTCCGGGTTGGCGTCAGGATCACCCGCTAGTTATTAAAGTGCTAGCCAGTGATTTGCAGTTAGTAAATGAGATTGATCTTGCGTGGCAGATTCGCAATGAGATAGCACCAGGACAAAAGTGGTTGGCCCTTACTGGCACAAATGGAAAAACAACCACAGTAGAAATGGTTGCAAAGATTCTGCAAACCGCAGGGTTAAAAGCAGTTGCTTGTGGCAATGTCGGCGACACAGTAATTGAGGCAGTTGATCGCAAAGATTCTTATGACTACTTAGTTCTTGAGCTTTCAAGTTTCCAGCTGCACTGGGCCAAGCAAGCACAATTTGTATCGGCTGCGATTCTAAACATTGCAGATGACCACCTGGATTGGCATGGCACCTTTGATGACTACGCTGATGCTAAATTTTCAATATTAGACAGAACTGATTTAGCTATCCTCAATGCCGATGACCCACAGGTGGTAACGCGAGCCAATCGATTTAGTGGTCGTAAAGTCTTCTTCTCTTTGGACACTCCGGGACCGGGGGAAATTGGGGTGGTAGAAGAGTTGTTGGTCGATCGAGCATTTGTGGCAGATCCCCAAGAAGCTGCAATGGTGTGCGAACTAAAAGACATCACACCAACAGTGCCCCACAATGTTTCTAACGCACTTGCTGCAGCAGCGCTAGCTCGGACGGTTGGTGTTTCGCATGAACACATCCAAAAAGCATTGCAAGAGTTCAAGCCTGGACGTCACCGTATAGAGACAGTTTTTGAGAGTGATTCAGTTTCTTGGGTTGATGACTCAAAAGCAACTAACCCACACGCTGCGGCAGCATCGTTGATGTCTCATCTATCTGTTGTGTGGATTGCTGGGGGATTAGCAAAAGGCGCGGATATGAATTCGCTTATTCAGCGTTGCAAAACTCGAATTAAAGCGGCGATTCTTATTGGCGCAGATCGTCAGTTGATTGCAGATGCTTTACACGAGCACGCACCCGATACACCTTTTATTCTTCTAGATGCTCCTGCCGATTACCTGCGTGGAGGTACTTCAAACTCTTTAATGGAGGCTGTGGTTACACAAGCTGCCACCTTAGTAGCACCAGGAGATACCGTTTTGATGGCACCAGCATGTGCATCGATGGATCAATTCATCTCATATGCAGATCGTGGAGATCGCTTCGCTACTGCAGTCCGCAAGGTAGTGGCCCATGAGTAATCAGCAACGCGAAACCTTTTTCACAAAACCAGTAAATCTGTTTTACATGTTACTTGGCAGCACCTTGGGGTTAAGTCTGCTGGGGCTAATAATGGTCTTTTCAGCATCATCAATCTATTCACTTGATGCTAAAGGCTCTTCCTATGCAGTTGTTTTGCGACAATTCATTTTCTTAGTCTTATCAATTCCGATGGCCTGGGTTTTTTCCCGTTTCTCGTTAGCACAATGGAAATTAATCGCTCGATTTGGATTTATTGTTTCCATAGCTCTACTGGTGCTCGTTCAGTTGATCGGAAAAACTGTTAACGGTAATAACAACTGGATCAGTTTGGGCTTTGTAGATGTCCAGCCAAGTGAAGTTGCCAAGTTTCTTATGATTTTGTGGGCGGGATTCATGCTTGCCAAGCAAGAGCGCTCAGGGGTTGATCACGCTGTAGTTCTTAAGCTAATTGCTCCAGCATTTGCGCTGTGCATTCTTTTGGTGATGGTAGGAAGTGACCTCGGAACAGCTTCAATTTTTGCGTGTATTTTGGCTGGTTTGTTATGGGTTTCAGGATTACGTCTGGGTGTTTTCGGAATTGCTTTAAGTGTTGGACTAGTTGGTTTGACCGCTGCGATCTTGGCTTCGCCTTACCGTGTTCAACGTTTTATGGTTTTCCTTAATCCTTTCGCCGAAGATCAATACAAACTTTATGGCTGGCAGCCCGCGCACAGCTTGCTAGGTCTTGCCAGTGGTGGCTTTTTTGGTGTTGGACTAGGTGCAAGCCGACAAAAGTGGGGCAATCTTGCCGAGGCTCATACTGACTTTATTTTTGCTGTTATTGGCGAAGAACTTGGCTTGTTCGGCACTATTGCAACCTTGTTGTTGCTGTGCACTTTGCTCTTTTCAATTTTCAAGTTAGCTCTTCGTGCCCATGATCCAATGGTCCGATATGTTGCATCTGGCTTTGGTTGCTGGATGGCGATTCAAACTATTCTAAATATTGGTTCAGCTATCAGTGTCCTGCCCGTTGTTGGAGTGACGTTGCCATTTGTTTCTTATGGTGGATCAGCTTTGATCGCCACGTATATGGGAATTGGCTTTATGTTGGGTGCTGCTCGCAGAGACCCAGTAATCTATAAAGCGTTACGAGAAACAGGTATTAAATGGCTACGGTAGTTTTGGCAGGTGGCGGCACAGCCGGCCATGTTGAACCTGCTTTGGCTGTAGCTCGACAATGGAAAATCTCTCATCCACACGATCGTCTTGTTTTTCTGGGAACATCATCTGGTCTTGAAAATACTTTGGTACCGGCTGCGCAATTTGAATTACAACTAATCCCACGTGTTCGGATTTCACGGAGACCATCTGCTTCATGGCTCAACATCCCATTTGATTTATTGTCAGCAATCCACCAATCAAAAAAGGTAATTAAGGGCGCTGGCGTTGTCATTGGCTTCGGGGGATATGTAAGCGCGCCGGCATACATTGCAGCCAAAATTTCTGGTGTTCCGATTGTTATTCACGAAGCAAATGCAAAGCCTGGTTGGGCAAATCGTTTGGGGTCGGCATTCACAGGTCATTTAGCAGTTGCCCACGCTGTAGATTCTGGAAAATTTGAGAGTGCGCTTTTGGCTGGCCTGCCTTTGCGATCAGATGTGGCCCAAGCATTTAGTGATTCACGCTCTGATTGGGCCGCCTCGCGTCGTGCGGCAAAGGTGCGACTTGGTTTTGCAGCAGATGCACCCTTGATATTTGTCATGGGTGGATCGCAAGGATCAGTCGCGATCAATAAGGTAATTGAAGCCGCGGTAGAAGCATTCAATAAAAAAGGGTTGTCTGTTTTGCACTCAGTCGGAAAGCTCAACGCCCTGCCACGGGCCAATGGTGGCTATAAGCCCGTTGCCTATGTAGATGCGATGGCAGATGCTTATTTGGCCGCTGATTTAATTATTGGACGCAGTGGCGCAGTTACCTGCAGCGAATTTAGAGCACTTGGGCGTTACGCTCTTTTTGTGCCTCTACCAATCGGAAATGGCGAGCAGTTTGTTAATGCCGCATCCCTTATCGAAGATAATCGCGCACAGGTAATTAACCAAAAAGATTTCACTGCCGAATACTTGAAGGCTAACATTTCAGATTTGCTAGCAAAGTCTGCAAACGCACCGATCCAAGGCAATGGCGCAGATTTACATGCAGCTGAAAAAATTGTGGCACTTACTGAATTTGCGATTAAGCAATGAGCCAATCCTTATCGTCGCTAGTTGGTAAGCGCATTCACTTTATCGGCATCGGTGGTGCCGGAATGAGCGGATTAGCACGCATTGCTTTGTCACATGGCATAACAGTTAGTGGATCTGATGCAAAGGATTCATCGGTAGTAATTGCGTTGTCAGCACTAGGTGCAACAGTTGCAACTTCACATGATGCATCACATGTTGATGGCGCAGATCTAGTTGTCTACTCAACGGCCATATCGGCTAACAACCCTGAAAGGGCTAGGGCAGCAGAGTTAACAATTCCTATTTTGACGCGTGCGGCAGCCCTTGCCGTTTTAATGTCCGAATCAAAAAGCGTTGCAGTAGCAGGCACACATGGAAAGACCACGACCTCTTCAATGCTGGCAGTTGCGCTGCAGGCGTGTGCTGCCGATCCATCCTTTGCAATTGGCGGAACAATTACCGCCTCTGGTTCTAACGCACATCGCGGTACTGGCGAAATTTTTGTAGCAGAAGCTGATGAATCAGATGGCTCATTTACCGAATACCACCCCTTTGCTGCCATAGTTACAAATGTCGAGCATGATCATGTGGACTTCTTCCCAACCCCAGAATCTGTTGCACAGGCTTTTAGAGATTTTGCGGCGACGATAAAATCTGAAGGTTTCCTTACTTATTGCGCAGATGACGCAGGCGCTGTTGCGCTAGCTGGCACCACAAAGAATGTGCAATTGATTTCATATGGGGTAACTGAAAGTGCCGATCTTCATATTGACCAGATTGAATTAATGACCATGGGTTCTTCTGCACGCGCAGTGTGGAATGGAAAAACAGTTGGTCACATCGAACTGCAAGTACCAGGTCATCACAATTTGCTAAATGCGGCAGGAGTATTGGCTACCGGGCTGAAGCTGGGCTTTGGCGCAGCAGAATTGCTCACTGGATTAGGCACCTTCCGGGGGACCGGTCGCCGCTTCGAACTTGTTGGAACAGTCCATGGCGTTCGCGTGATTGATGATTACGGACATCACCCAACAGAAATTCAGGTAACTCTTGAAGCTGCTCGCCGATTTGCAGCAGATGGTCGTTTAATCGTAATTTTCCAACCACATCGATATTCCCGTACACAAGCCTTTGCGGCTGCTTTTGCAACGGTGCTTGATACAGCAGATCGCGCAATAGTTCTAGAGGTCTATGCGGCTAGCGAAAAACCTATAGCTGGAGTCACCTCAAAATTAATCACACACCAAATGAAAAATGGCGAATACATCCCAAACTTTGTCGAAGTAACTGATTCAGTCGTAGAAATGGCACAACCTGGCGATGTCATCATGACGTTAGGCGCAGGTGATGTCAGTTCACTAGCACCAATAATCGTCGATGGATTGAATCGACGATTCCCCTAACCATGAATCGCCGTCTTTTACTTCTGGTCTCCACTGTTGTGCTGGTCGCAGTTGCATATGTGCTTGGTTGGTCATCACTATTTACTGTTAGTTCGATTGAAATAACCGGATCAAAAACCCAGATAAGTAGCGGAATCGTTAAGGGGCAAAAGCTGGCTCGGGTAGAACCTCGTGCCGTTGCTGCACAGTTTGAAAAACTAGATTGGGTGTCAAAAGCCAAAGTCACTAGAAACTGGATCAACGGC
>JBIKPC010000088.1:0-3592 GCA_044357675.1 Candidatus Planktophila sp.
AATGAAACCCCTGTAAGGTAATACCTATGAAAGTACATGTCGCCAATCACCCATTGATCAACCACAAATTGACGGTTTTACGCGATGAACGGACCGATTCGCCAACCTTTAGACGCTTGGTCGAAGAGCTCGTAACCCTCTTGGCGTACGAGGCAACCCGTGATGTACGAACTCACGAAGTAGAAATTACAACCCCGGTCACAAAGACAAAGGGCCAAAAATTAGCTGAGCCCCGTCCGGTAGTTGTACCAATTTTGCGTGCGGGTCTGGGCATGCTCGAAGGCATGAGCAAGTTGATTCCAACTGCTGAAGTTGGATTCTTAGGAATGGTTCGTGACGAAAAGACTTTAGAAGCAAGTACCTATGCAAACCGTCTGCCAGATGATTTGTCAGGACGTCAAGTTTTTGTTTTAGATCCAATGCTTGCAACTGGCGGAACTTTGATTATGGCATTTCATTATTTGATAGATCTAGGTGCAACAGATATCACGGCTGTGTGCATCTTGTCTGCACCTGAAGGAATCGCCGCAGTGGAAAAAGAGTTTGCTAACAGTCGTGTACCAATCACGCTAGTAACTGGCGCATTGGATGAAAAGCTAAATGAGCATGGCTACATTGTTCCGGGCTTAGGCGATGCTGGCGATCGCTTATACGGTGTCGTATAAATGGCATCAACATCACCTGGATATGGAATCACAATCCGTGTCGAAGGTTCACCAGATACAAATCCGGTAGCACTAGCAACAACAGTGATTACTGGTGCGGGTGCAACAATTACCGCACTAGACGTTGTGGAATCTCTGCTTGATAAAGTTGTAATCGACATAACCTGCGACACAATCGATGCCGAGCATGCAGAGCAAATTACGACAGCCATATCTTTGAATTCAGAATTAACTGTTCGCAAAGTAAGTGATCGAACATTCCTTTTGCACCTTGGTGGAAAGATCGAAATTGCTTCAAAAGTGCCGCTAAAGACTCGCGATGATTTATCTCGTGCATACACACCTGGCGTAGCCCGTATTTGCCAAGCAATCGTGGCCGACCCATCTGATGCCCGTCGCCTTACTATTAAGCGCAATACAGTCGCTGTAGTCACCGATGGTTCAGCTGTTTTAGGCCTTGGAAACATCGGTCCAGCAGCTGCATTGCCCGTGATGGAAGGTAAGGCAGCCTTGTTTAAGCGCTTTGCCGATGTTGATGCATGGCCAGTTTGTTTAGATACGCAAGATGTTGATGAAATCGTGCGCACTGTGCAATTGATCGCACCTGTTTACGGTGGAATCAACTTGGAAGATATTTCGGCACCGCGTTGTTTTGAAGTTGAAGCTCGTTTGCGCGAACTGTTAGATATTCCAGTTTTCCATGATGACCAGCACGGAACAGCAATTGTGGTCCTTGCCGCACTTCGTAACGCTCTTAAATTAGTTAAAAAGGATTTGAACTCAGTCAAAATCGTTCTTAGCGGTGTTGGTGCCGCAGGCAATGCAATTGCACGTCTACTTACATTAAATGGCGCAAGCAACATCATCGGATTTAATCATCATGGAGTAATCCACAACGATATGAAGTCTGATGATTCAATGCAGCAATGGTTTATTAATAACAGCAATCCAACAAACTTTACCGGCAAGATCTCAGAGGCAATGGTTGGCGCAGATGTATTCATCGGTGTTAGTGCACCGAATGTCTTAACTGAATCTGATGTCGCTTCTATGGCCAAGGGTTCTATTGTTTTTGCCTTGGCTAATCCAGATCCCGAAATTGATCCAGCAATTGCGCGCAAGTACGCAGCTGTTGTTGCAACAGGTCGTAGTGATCAGCCAAATCAAATTAACAACGTTCTAGCATTCCCCGGAATCTTCCGTGGGTTACTAGATGCAAATGCTCACAAAATTTCTGACCAAATGCTGGTTGCTGCAGCCGAAGCGATTGCAGATTGTGTTTCACCCGATCAACTCAACACTTCATTTATTGTGCCAAGTGTTTTTGATCCCAACGTTGTGAAAGCTGTAGCGGCGGCGGTTAAGAAGTCAGTGTGATTGAACTAGCTGCATCCTTTGATTCTCAGTTCGAATCAATTCCACCCTTCTATCTTTATCTGCTTATTGGGACGATCGTCTTTGTCGAAACAGGTATTCTGTTTGGCTTTTTCCTACCTGGCGACTCGATACTTTTTAGTGCAGGCTTGGTTGCAGCAGCTCATGGCGAAGTAAACATTGTCATTCTTGTGACCGTAATCTTTATTGCTGCATTCTTCGGCGATCAAATTGGTTTTGTCCTAGGCCGCTTAGTTGGGCGCCCTTATCTTGAAAGGCATAACTCTCCACGTATGCAAAAGATGATTGCCCGTTCTGAGCGTTTCTACGAACAAACAGGTTGGTGGGCCGTAGTTGCTGCCAGATTCTTCCCGTGGATTCGCACATTTGTCCCACCAATTGCCGGTGCATCGAAGATGAACTACTACAAATTCTTATCAGCTAACGCACTTGGTGCATTGTTATGGGGAGTAGGAATAACTCTTGCTGGATATTACGCAGCAACATTGCCGTGGGTTAAGAATTCTTCTTACGCAATTGCAGCTTTCTTTATTATTGCTTCTGTGGTTTCTTCACTCGTAGGCTACTTACGCCACCGGCGATAACGCCAACGTAAGTCATTGCAAGGCCAGTAATTAAATAAGCACTAACGCTGACCCCATCTGTTGGTGACACTAAATCAATAATTAAGGATCCGGCTAACTGTCCGCCAACACTAAACAAGGTAAAGGTTAAGACGCCTAGATGTTGAACAATTGTTGATGTGAAGGCGATGTATATGACACCAATTACTCCACCTGTGTAAATCCACCAAGGTCCGGCTGGCAATGGTGATAAATCATTCTTTCCAATTGCAACGCCGATAAGAATCAGGATCACCAAAAATGTTGTTCCTGTAATGAAGTTAAGCAGTGACGTTGTAAAGCTTTGATGTGAGTGTTCATTGATTTGGCCATTTAATGCACGCTGCACGCCGACTACTGCGCCTGCAATGCAACCCGCGGTCACTGCGATCATGGAAAGATTATTGGCATCGATGCGGTCCCAAACGGAGACAAGTACCGCAAAAACGGTCAGCATGGCCGCAATCACGCGACGTGGTGTGATTAGTTTTTTCCCACCACCAGTCAGCCCGATTCGATCAACAACCAATGACATAGCTGTTTGGCCAGCGATAGATGCCACTGAATAAATTGCAACGCCAATCAACGGAACGATCTGGGTTTGGATTGCGACAAAACTGCCGCCTAGCGCGCCGGCGAACAACTTCCAGCGTGCAATTTCTTTGTTAGCCACTGCGGTCCGTAAGTTCTTTATGCCCTCTTTAATATGTGAACTAAAGGGCGTAATGATCACAATTATCAGTAGACCCGAGCCAAATGACACTAGGGCTGCTTGTAATCCGTTATCTAATCTAAGCGAAAGTTCGCCGTTTGCACGCGCTTGCAGCGCGATCATTGCCCCAGATAAAGCCGCTAATAAATCTAAGCGCATTACTTGTGAGTGCCGTGGAACTCGCGCTTATCTGCGATCCAATCCATTAGTGCGAATAG
>JBIKPC010000089.1:0-3577 GCA_044357675.1 Candidatus Planktophila sp.
ATTGCCCTTCACCCTTTTGGTTGGTTCAACTGTTGGTCGCAAAGTTGCTGTGGGTCAAGGCTTTTTGTTTGGCTCTCGCATTTTCGCCTTGTTGCTAGGTGTTTCCTCAATAATCTTTGGACTGTCTTTATTATTCAATATTTCAATGGTCAAGGATTTAACTGTAGTGCTACAGCCAGGAATATTTGGTGGCCTACTTTTATTGCTGCTCAATATTTTGTATATACCAAATGCAATTGTTGCCACCCTGGCCTATTTTTCAGGGGTTGGGTTTGCTGTTGGCTCGGGCACATTAGTGTCACCATTTTCGCATCGCTTAAACAAAATTCCCGCAATGCCTTTGTTAGGTGCATTACCTGAAGGAAAATCGACAATCGCACTAATTGGAATAGCCTTCATAATTTTTGCGGGGGCTCTGCTTGCCAGTTGGACAGTTGCACTTAACCTTAAGGTTTTGCACCAAAGCTTGATCGTCGCAATTGCTATCGCAGCATTTGTTGGCTATTCCGCTAGCGGTGCATTGATTACAGATGCGATGTCTGCCGTTGGAGTTTCAACCTGGAAATTCACCTTGGCAATAGCTGCAGAGTTAGTAGCGGGGGCTGCTTTAGCTCTGTATTTACCTCGATTGTTTAAGCGGACATGAGAAAGCGCGTAGTAATCCTTGCTTCTGGAGCAGGTTCACTGACGCAAGCAATCCTGGATGCCACCGACCTTGATATTCAAGTAGTTGCAGTGGTTTCAGATACAGAAGGTGCACCAGTTTTGGATCGGGCTAAGCAAGCAAATGTGAATACTTCAGTCATACAGCTAAAGGGTGATCGTGCAGCATGGGATCGCCAATTGTTTGATCAAGTAGATCAGTACCAGCCTGATTTAGTTATTAGCGCGGGATTCATGAAAATACTGTCCCCACAATTTGTAAATTACTTTCCAACAATCAATAGTCACCCAGCTTTACTTCCAGCTTTCCCTGGTGCACATGCGGTCCGCGATGCATTAGCTGCTGGTGTGAGCATCACTGGCACGACAGTTCATTGGGTCGATGCAGGCGTAGATACCGGGCCAATCATTACTCAAATGGAGGTTCCGGTGTTGCCCGGAGATGATGAAGCAACACTTCATGAGAGAATTAAGAAAGTAGAACGCGGTCTCATTGTTGCGACCATTGCTTTGATTACGCCGACACTGGAGACCATTTCACGATGAGAAAACAAATTCGCCGTGCACTTGTAAGTGTCTATGACAAAGATCGCCTGATTGAAATCGGCAAAGCGCTATCTTCTGCAGGTATAGAAATCCTATCGACTGGATCCACTGCTAAAAATTTAGCTGATGCTGGTATCGCAGTTACTGAAGTTAGTAGCTACACAGGCTTTCCTGAAATTATGGGCGGACGAGTAAAGACCCTTCACCCTCGTATCCATGGTGGAATATTGGCTGACCAAAATAATCCAGAGCATTTAGCGGCAATAGCAAAATTAGATATTGCACCTTTTGATTTAGTAATTATTAATTTGTATCCATTCGCTCAGACCATTGCAGCAGGTGCTAGTTTTCAAGAAAGCATTGAGCAAATCGATATTGGTGGTCCCTCGATGCTTCGTGGAGCTGCCAAAAACCATGGTTCTGTCGCTGTTATTTGCCAGACTTCACAATACGACCAATTGCTAGAGGCGATCAAAGCTGGGGGATTTACTGAGGCGGAACGACGCACCCTAGCGTTAGAAGTTTTCCGCACCACCGCTGAATACGATTTAGCAATCGCAACCTGGTTGGGACAATCTGAGGCTAATGATTTACCTGATTGGTTTGGCCGAATCTGGCACCGCGAGAACTCCTTACGATATGGCGAGAACCCACATCAAGCTGCTGCGATTTATTCAGGTGGCCCTGCGGGTATTGTCGATGCGCAACAATTGCACGGCAAGGAAATGTCCTTTAATAATTACACCGATGCAGAAGCAGCGTGGCGCGCAGTACTAGATCATCGCGATCCTGCAGTTGCAATAATGAAACACGCTAACCCATGTGGAGTCGCAGTGTGCGAACTTGGAGTCGCAGTCGCATATCAGCACGCACACGAATGCGATCCTGTATCTGCCTTTGGTGGCGTAGTTGCAGCTAATCGCACAGTAGACCTTGCCATGGCAGAACCCCTGTCAAAGATTTTTACTGAGGTATTGATCGCACCAGATTATGACGCTGATGCTCTTGAACTCTTAATGAAGAAGCCATCTATAAGGATTTTAAAGTGTGATGTCACCAAGATAAATCCTTTTGAATTACGCCCAGTATCTGGGGGAGTTCTTCTGCAAGCAACAGATTTAATTGATGCCGATGGTGACAGACCAGCTAATTGGAAACAAGTAAGTGGCCAAGCTGTTGATGCACAAACAATGAAGGATCTTGAATTTGCGTGGAGAAGTGTTCGTTCGGTAAAGAGCAACGCAATCTTGCTGGCAAAGAGCACCGCATCAGTGGGAATAGGAATGGGTCAAGTAAATCGGGTTGACTCTGCACGTCTTGCAGTTTCGCGTGCAGGCGATCGCGTCAAAGGATCTGTTGCAGCAAGTGATGCATTTTTCCCATTTGCAGATGGTCTTCAAATTCTGATTGATGCTGGGGTTACAGCGGTGGTTCAACCTGGCGGAAGTGTGCGTGATGAAGAGGTAATTGCCGCAGCGCAAATGGCTGGAATCGCAATGTTCTTCACCGGAACCCGACATTTCTCTCACGCATAAATAGATAGGGTTTAACCATGAGCGCACAAATCCTAGATGGCAAGGCACTTGCCTCAGCTATAAAAGCTGAATTAGCAACACGTGTAGCTGCTCTTAAGGCACAGGGAATTACACCGGGGCTCGGAACTGTTTTAGTAGGAAATGATCCTGGATCCATGTCATATGTCGGTGGAAAGCACCGCGATTGCAAAGAAGTTGGCATTAATTCAATTCGAGTTGATTTACCAGAGAGTGCAACTGAAAAAGATGTCTTGGCAGCTATTGCAGATCTGAACTCTGCGAAGGAGTGCACTGGATATATCGTGCAACTACCGTTGCCAAAGGGAATTAATACTCAAAAAGTTTTAGAAGCGATTGATCCAAATAAGGATGCCGATGGATTACATCCGCTAAACCTTGGTCGTTTAGTTGCAGGATATGACGCACCATTGCCATGTACACCACGCGCGATTGTGGCGTTGCTTGATCATTACAAAATTTCAACCAAAGGTGCCGAAGTAATTGTTATTGGACGTGGACTAACTGTTGGTCGCCCACTTGGCTTGTTGTTGACCCGCAAGCAAGAAAATGCAACGGTTACCTTGACTCATACGGGTACAAAGGATTTAACAAAGCACACAAGAAATGCTGACATTATTGTTGCCGCAATAGGTCAGTCGCATTTCTTAAAAGCAGAAATGATTAAAGAGGGCGCAGTAGTAATTGATGTTGGCATCTCGCGCACTTCGACAGGTTTAGAAGGAGATGTTTGTCCTGGAGTATTTGAAAAGGCTTCATACGTTTCGCCAATGCCAGGCGGGGTCGGTCCAATGACCCGTGCAATGTTGCTGACA
>JBIKPC010000090.1:0-3558 GCA_044357675.1 Candidatus Planktophila sp.
AAGTAAGTTTCACAAAAACTCTAAAAGTACTCAATTAAAATTCCAAGGAGGAATTATGAAAGCTAGTATCAAGTCAAAGGTTGTGTTAGCAGGTTTAACTGCAGCACTTCTCGGAGCATCAACTTTATCGGCAGCAGGAGCAGATTCAGCTGCATCTATCGCTCAAAAGGGCTTAGCAGAACTTGCTAAGGGTGTTTATTCAACTGGACCAAATGGCGAAAAGGCCGCTGCTGCAAGTTCACTTAAGTTCACAGCAGCTGAACTCAAAAAACTGAAGGCAATGAATGCGACAGCAGCAATCTCATTCCACCTAACATCTGACTGGACCTCTGGTCAGCAAGCAGGTCTTACAAAGCGTTTTGGTGAATTAGGAATCAAAATTGTTGGTGTAACTCAAGCTGACTTTAAGGCAGATGTACAGGTTTCACAGATTCAAACACTGATGGCGAAGAAGCCAAATATTTTGGTTTCAATTCCAGTAGATGGTCAAGCAACTGCAGGAGCATATAAGGCCGCTGCTGCAGCTGGTGCGAAGATTGTTTTCATGGATAACACAGCAGCTGGATTAGCAGTTGGCAAGGATTATGTTTCAGTAGTTTCTGCTGATAACTATGCGAACGGTGCTGCATCTGCATATCTCTTGGGTCGTGAACTAAATGGCAAGGGAACTATTGCTCTGATTTACCATGCTGCAGATTTCTGGGTAACGAAGCAACGATGGAACGGATTCAAAGAAACTATCACTAAGAAATTCCCTGGCATCAAGATTGTTGATGAACAAGGAATCTCTGGACCAGACTTTGCTGGTGATGCTCAAAAGGCGGCAACAGCAATTCTTACCAAGAATCCAAAAATCAGTGCAATTTGGGCTGTTTGGGATACGCCAGCTGAAGGCGTGTTAGCTGCACTTCGCGATGCTGGAAACACAACTACAAAGATTGCAACACAGGATCTTGGAGCAAACGTTGCGATTTCTCTTGCAAAGAAGGGACCAGTTATCGGTCTTGGAGCACAGCGTCCATTCGATGCTGGTGTAACTGAGGCGAATCTTGCCGCGTACGCCCTTCTAGGCAAAAAAGCGCCTGCATACATTGCAATGCCTGCGCTAGCAGTAGATCATGTCGGAGTTTTGAAGGCTTGGCAGACTGTTTACAGTGCACCTGCACCAGCCGATCTAAAAGCTTCTTTTAAGAAGTAATTAAACAACGCTCCTAAAGGGGGCATATTAGGAAATGCCACCTCGGGTTTAAAAGCCCGAGGTGGCACCAAAACTTAAATTTAAGGAAGCGAAAATGAAAAAGTTAAATGTCGGTCTAATTGGCGCAGGCTTTATGGGCAAAGCGCACTCTCTTGCATACATGGCCATGCCGATGTTTTTTTGGCCAGCTCCAGCAATTCCAGTTCGTAAAACTATCGTAGACGTTACCGATTCGATTGCTGCAGAGGCTGCACAACGATTTGGATTCGAAAAAAGTACTTCCGACTGGAGATCAGTCGTAGAAGATCCAGAAATTGACATTATTGATATTGCTACACCAAATCATTTGCATGCCGAGATAGCGATTGCTGCTGCTGCGGCAGGAAAGCACATCATTAGTGAGAAGCCGCTTGCACGAAATGGTGAGGAAGCAAAGACCATGTATGACGCGGTGAAGAATGCCGGAATCGTTCACATGGTTGCTTTCAACTATCGCCGAACTCCTGCAGTCGCACTTGCGAAGAAATACATCGACGAAGGCGCGATCGGAGATATTCTGAATTTTAGAGGAACATATCTTCAAGATTGGTCTGCTGACCCAGATGGCCCACTTTCATGGAGATTTCAAAAGAGCATTGCAGGTTCTGGTTCACTAGGTGATATTGGAACTCACGTCGTAGACATGGCACGTTTTCTATGCGGCGAGATCACTCAGGTAAATACCCAGTTAAAAACATGGGTTAAAACTCGCCCACTTCAGGCAGGTGGAGTCGATAAACTTGGTGCAAGCACAAAAGATTCAACTGCACCTCGTGGCGAAGTCGATGTAGATGACGAAGTGTTATCCCTTTTGGAATTCCAGAATGGAGCAATCGGTTCATTGGAAGCCACTCGAAATGCTCATGGACGAAACAATTTCCTAACATTTGAAATCCATGGAACCATAGGATCGATCTACTTCAACTATGAACGCCGCGATGAGCTTCAAGTTGCATTTGCATCTGATCAAGCTGATCGCAAAGGTTTCCGTACTGTATACACAGGCCCTGCACACCCATACGGAGAGGGCTTGTGGCCAATTCCAGCTCTTGGAATCGGTTATGGAGAGACGAAAATCATTGAAACTTATGATTTTGTAAAGGCAATCATGGAGGGCGGAGAAGTTAGTCCAAACTTTAAAGATGGTTATCAGATAAATCTAATTGCTGATGCCATGGCTGCTTCAGCACAATCTCGCACGTGGACTTCAGTCCAACTAGTTAAGTAATTAAGAAAAGGGGACTGACAATGTCTAGCAACTTTAATGTCGTGGAGATGATTGATATTTCTAAATCATTCTTCGGCGTTAAAGTGCTAGACAGTGTCAGCTTCACAGTTTCCTCTGGAGAAATTCATGCCCTGGCAGGGGAGAATGGTGCCGGTAAGTCAACCCTTATGAAAATTCTTCAGGGTGTCTACACAATGGATTCTGGTGAAATTCAAGTTGCTGGTGAGACAGCATCAATCCACTCTTTTCAAGACGCACGTGCATATGGGATAGGAATGGTTTTTCAAGAATTCTCACTTGTTCCGGAGCTGTCTGTTGCCCAAAACATTTTTTTAGATCGTGAACATAAAAATAAACTTCATCTCTTCAATGAAAAAGAAACGATTAGGCAATCCAAACTTGTTATGGAAGAGCTTGGTCTTGACATTGATGTGACTGCAAAAGTTTCAACTCTAGGTCGTGCATTTCAGCAGCTTACTGAAATTGCGAAAGCAATCGCAGGTGATGCCAAGATTTTAATCCTGGATGAACCCACCGCTTCGCTAGCGAAGGAAGAAGTAGATTCCCTGTTTAAAGTCCTAAAGCAATTAACTGCCCGTGGTGTATCGATTGTCTACATAAGTCACCGCATGGATGAGATTTATCGAATATGTGATCGCATCACAATTTTGCGTGATGGTAAAAAGATGGCAGTTTCTCTACTTTCGGAGATCTCTCCACAGGAAATCATCGCTCATATAACTGGGCGTAAAGATGTCAAAATGCTGACTCATGAAGGCAAGTCAATCACTCGCTCAGCTACTCCTATTTTTGAAGCCAGTGGAATTCAAGTTGGCAATCGTGTTAACAATGTTTCCTTCAAGCTTTATCCAGGTGAAATTCTTGGCTTGGCTGGCCTGATGGGTAGTGGTCGTACAGAACTCGTGAGAGCCATATTCGGATTAGATAAGAAGGATGGCGGAGCGCTAAAAATTGATGGTAAGGATGTAGTAATTAAGAATCCGCGTGAGGCGATAGCACACGGATTTGCCTTGATTCCCGAGGATCGTCGTCGCCAAGGGCTTGTGATGGAGCATTCCGTTAAACAAAACAT
>JBIKPC010000091.1:0-3552 GCA_044357675.1 Candidatus Planktophila sp.
GTAACTGATCCATCCTCAAATACCTCGCGTATTGCGCGGCCCAGAAGTGGAGCAATTGAAAGCACGGTCAAATTGTCGAACTTCTGATCCTCTGTAATTGGCAGAGTATTTGTGATGACTACTTCTGATGCACGGCTATTTTTCAAGCGGTCTACAGCTGGACCACTAAATACAGCGTGCGTTGCAGCGATAATTACATCTGCAGCACCTGCTTCAAATAATGCATCTACTGCCTTTGTGATTGTGCCAGCTGTATCGATCATGTCATCGATAACTACGCATGTTTGTCCTACAACATCACCAACCACGCGGCCTGTGATGGACTCATTGGGAACGCGTGGGTCACGTGTCTTATGAATAAATGCGATCGGGCAGCCACCCAGCAAATCTGACCAACGCTCTGCAACGCGAACGCGGCCTGAGTCAGGGGAAACAATTGTTAGTCGAGTGCGATCAACTTTGCTGCCAACATAATTAGCAAGCATCGGTAATGCAAACAAGTGATCTACAGGACCATCAAAGAAGCCTTGAATCTGTGAGGTGTGTAGATCCACCGCCATCAAACGATCCGCACCCGCGGTTTTGAAAAGATCAGCTATCAAGCGAGCAGTGATTGGTTCACGACCACGACTCTTTTTGTCTTGACGTGCGTAACCATAAAAAGGTGTAACCACTGTGATGCGCTTTGCAGATGCACGCTTCAAAGCATCAATCATGATCAACTGCTCCATGATCTGCTTGTTGACTGGATCTGTGTGGCTTTGAATTACAAATGCATCGCAACCTCGAACTGATTCTTCGAAACGAACAAAAATTTCACCGTTTGCAAAATCATAGGCAGACATTGGTGTTAACGGAATGCCAAGCTCGGCGGCTACTTCATCAGCTAGTTCGGGAAATCCGCGGCCTGCAAATAGGCGCAACCTCTTTTCAGAAGATAAACGGATCTCGCTCATGTTTTAGCCTTTCCTATTTCTTCTTGTGGCTGGAACTTGCTGCGGCGGCTTGTGCGGATTTACTTCCTGCGCGCTTGCGCAGAACCCAATCTAATACATTTCTTTGCTTTGCTCGGCCAACACCAATAGCGCCGGCCGGAACATCTTCGGTAATCACTGATCCAGCTGCTGTATACGCACCATCTCCGATTGAAACTGGCGCAACAAGCATTGTGTCGCTACCGATTCGGACCTGGTCACCAACTGTGGTGTGATGCTTTTCAACACCGTCATAATTAACAAATATCGTTGCAGCGCCAATGTTGCTGCCTTCACCGATTGTTGCATCGCCAACATACGACAGATGCGGAACCTTTGATCCGTTTCCAACAACTGCATTTTTCATTTCAACAAATGCACCGGCTTTTGTTGCATCACCAAGCTGGGTTCCTGCTCGCAAATAAGTAAATGGACCGACTGTTGCGCCCTCACCAATCACGGTTTGGGTGGCGATTGATTCGAGAACCTGAGCACCTTCTTTAACAACACAATCTGTCAATGTCGTGCGCGGTCCAATAACAGCCCCTGCTGAAATCTTCGTGGACCCAAGCAGGGCGGTACCCGGATGCAGGGTTACATCATTAGAAATTTGAACGGTCGAATCAATCCAGGTTGTTGTTGGGTCAATTATTGTGACACCTGCACGCATCCATTGATCATTGATGCGATCGCGAAGCATGGCGGCACTTTCAGCTAATTGCACTCGATCATTAACACCAAGAGTTTCGGTGAAATCATCGATCATGATTGCAGCAATTGATTCACCGGCAGACTTTAGAATTCCAATAACATCAGTTAAATACAGTTCACCTTGCGCATTTGCATTTGTTAACTGCCCAATTGATGCCGCTAACTTTTCGCCATCAAATGCATACACGCCACTGTTAATTTCAAAGATGAATTTTTCATCATCTGTTGCATCTTTTTCTTCAACAATTCGCAACAGCTCGTCGCTGTCATCACGGATGATGCGTCCATATCCTGTTGGTTCGGGGTGTTCGGCGGTTAAGACAGATGCGGCAAATTTTCCGGCTGCATGTGCTGCGACAAACTGTGCCAATGAATCACCTGTAAGCAACGGTGTATCGCCAGCTAAAACTAGAACGATTCCTTTAGGCGCATTGCCTGCGAGCGCTAACTGAGCAGCATGTCCCGTGCCACCGCGGTGCTCCTGGAAAACTGTTGTTGCCTTAGGTGCAATCTGTGCAATGTGTTCTTCCACCGCTTGGCGACCAGAACCAACAACGATTCGAAGTTCTGCTGGATGTAAGTGATCAACTGAGTGAAGAACGTGTCCAAGTAGCGAACGTCCTGCAACGCTGTGCAAAACCTTAGGAGTTGCCGACTTCATGCGTGTGCCTTCGCCTGCGGCTAGGACGATCACGGTTTGTACGGTCACAAGTGAACTCTATCGGCACCTTAAAAGTTATCGAAGCCTTTGGCTCCGCCACCAGGTATCGATCCTGGACCCTGGGCTTCAAAGGCCCATGTGCTAGCCACTACACAATGGCGGAACGCATATTCTCCCTCATAAATGGTGGTGCTTGTGACCAACTGCGCCCCGATTAGGAGATTACTTTCGCTCCCGCCACAGGGCCATATGCCCGCACAACGCTTCCGACTACCCCGCTGGCCGTTAGCGCGACCGTTAAATCAAGGCCCGCATCAACGTCGGCAACTAAGAATGCAACGGTTGGACCCGAGCCAGAAACTATTGCACCCAGCGCGCCGTACTCCTGCCCAACATCTAAAACTAACCGCAGTGCTGGACGCAATGAACATGCAGCTGCTTGCAAGTCATTAACAAGTGCTTTTCCTACTTCGGGTGCATCGGCTGCCAAAAGTGCCTGCATTAATGCTTCATTGGTTTGAGGTTGGATTATTTCTAGTTCGGCACGTAAGCGATCGCATTCGGCGTAAACAGCTGGTGTTGATAATCCGTGAGTAGATAGTGCAAGCACCCAGTGATACGTACCGCGCGATAATGCTGCAGTTAATTGATCTCCGTGTCCTGTGCCAATTGCAGTTCCGCCACTGAGCATGAACGGAACATCACTACCAAGTTGTGCAGCAATTTCCACCATTTCCTCGCGCGACATTCCGAGTGAGTACAAGTAGTCGATACCAACAATGGTTGCTGCAGCATCTGCGCTACCGCCCGCCATTCCACCAGCGACCGGAATTGATTTCTTTATCTCAATGTGGGCGTCAACAGTTAAGTCGTACTCTTTTGAAATCAGAGCCACTGCTTTTGCTGCCAAATTATTTGCATCTGCCGGAACCCCATGGGTTTGCTCACCCGATATTGCAATCGTTAAGCCAGCACCAGGTTCGGCCAATCTAATTGTTACATCATCAAAAATTGAAATTGCTTGAAAAACTGAAACTAGGTTGTGATAGCCATCAGCTTCTTTGGGCCCGACAGATAACTGAAGGTTGACCTTTGCAGGCACGCGCACGGTCACACTTTTTACTGGCATGCGGTGACCCTATAACTGCAATTAGAAAATGTCAGGTGCAACGGCTGCAATCTTGCAAAAAGATTCAACCTGTAAAG
>JBIKPC010000019.1:0-12404 GCA_044357675.1 Candidatus Planktophila sp.
CATGACCACAGTATTACTGACAGGGTTCGAGCCATTTGGTACGGCGACATCGAACCCATCAGGTGAGATTGTTAAGCAGATTAGCGGTGACAACATTGTTACCGCTATTTTGCCTGTGGCATATACCCAATCGGCGCAACAACTATTGGCTTTGATTGCACACCACAATCCAGATGTAGTTATCTGTTTGGGTCAAGCTGAAGGTCGTATTGCTATTACACCTGAAAAAGTTGCCATTAATTTAGATGATGCACGTTTGGCTGACAACGAAGGCGTTATGCGAAACGATGTAAAGATTATGGATGATGGTCCTGACGCATACTTTTCTACACTTCCGATAAACACAATGGTAGATGCGATTAAAGCGCAGGGGATACCTGCAGCGGTTTCACTAAGTGCCGGTGCGTTTTTATGCAATCACGTTTTTTATGTTACACAAAATAAGTTTGCAGGGACAAAGGTTCGAAGTGGCTTTGTGCATGTGCCTTTAATGGATTCGCAAGCCCCAGAATTTCCCGGGTTGCCTACGATGCCGTTAGATCAGATGGTTACAGCAGTAAAAATTATGCTCAGTACTGTTCTTTAAGGATATAGACCACGAAGTTTGTGGGCTTCAGCAACACGTCCAACACCAATCATGTGAGCTGCCTCGCGCCACGAAACCTTTTTTAAAGTTGCCAGACTCTCAACCTCTTTGAAAGAGCGCATCATAATTTCATTAAGGTTAGATTTAACTTCTTCTGCAGACCAAAAGTAATTTTGTTTATCCTGCACCCATTCAAAGTAAGAAACAATAACTCCACCAGAGTTTGCAAGAATGTCAGGTACGGTAAGAATTCCATTCTCATTGAGAACTTGGTCCCCCGCAGGAGTCGTTGGCGCATTTGCACCTTCAACTACGATCTTGGCTTTGATACCGGGTGCGGATTTTTCGGTTATTGCATCTGAAAGGGCCGCAGGAATAAGTACATCAACCTCTAAGTGGAGAAGTTCTTCCTGCGTTAATTTGTCTGTGCCAGGCATATTTAATGAGTCGTTTTCAGTGAAATATTTCCAAAGCTCCGCAACGCTGTTAAAACCGGTCACGGCACCATGTACATCGCTTACCGCAACAACTTTAAGTCCTAAATTTTCAAGTCCGATAGCAGTCCAGTATCCAACTTTTCCAAAGCCCTGAATTGCAACGGTTGCATCTTTAGGATTGATTCCACGATTTTTTAATGCCTCTACTGTAGAAATTGCAACTCCATCACCAGTAGCTGAAGTTCGCCCGAGAGATCCACCTAAGACAATTGGTTTACCTGTAACAACACCTGGTACTGAATACCCAGCATTAACTGAGTAGGTGTCCATCATCCATGCCATGTTACGTTCATCAGTACCTACATCAGGTGCTGGAATATCTCTTTCAGGTCCAATGATTGGAAGAATTTCAGATGTATACCTACGAGTTAATCTTTCATTTTCACGTTCAGATAAATCTTTAACATCGACAGCGATGCCACCTTTAGCGCCACCGAAAGGAAGATTGGTCAATGCGCATTTCCACGTCATCAACATAGCAAGAGCCACAGTTTCTTCCATATCAATTGATGGGTGAAAGCGGACACCACCTTTTGATGGACCACGAGTAGTTGAATACTGAACTCTAAATCCTTTGTACATTTCTACATCGCCATTGTCGCGGCGTAATGGAACAGCAACTTCAAGAATTCGACGTGGGGTAGAAAGTGTCTGCCAATCATTTTCGGATAGCTCAAGCAACTCAACTGCCCGTTGCAGTTGCTGTCTTGCGGTATCGAGTGCTGACTCCATTGTCAATTAACTCAGCTATTCAATTATGCGCGAAGCGCTTTAGCAAACTCGCGGAAATCTTCAACAAGTAGATCGATTTCTGTTTGGCCATGTGCCAATGAGATCAACCATTGCTCATCTAATCCCGGAGGAGTAATGATTCCGCGGTTAAGTGCAAACAACCAGTGTGCTTCAGCAATACCAAAGTCTGTTGCTTTGTAATCACGGTAGTTACGTACCGGTGTTGGGGACCAGGTAACACAACCCTTTACACCGAAACCGACTGTATGGGCAGGTAGTTGATACTCATCAATGATTTCGCTGATGCGGTCCAATGCTTGCTGATTAAGTTCTTCAGCAGCGGCAAGTGCTTCATCTGTACATAGACGATCTATTGCACGAACACCAGCCATTGCAAGGGGATTACCGTTGAAAGTACCGAAGTGCGCCATCTTTCCGTTTGTTACACAATCCATGTACTTCTTCTTGCCACCAAATGCAGCTAGCGGAACTCCGCCACCAATTGATTTCGCAAGAGTAATCAGATCTGGCTCAACACCTAAGCGAACAGACGCCCCGTGTGCACCAGCTGTAAGTCCTGTTTTAACTTCATCAAAGATAAGAACAACGTTGTATTCGTCGCATAGCTCGCGAACACGTTCTAGGTAGCCCTCATCAGGCAAGATGATTGCTAGGTTTTCTAGGACTGGCTCAACAATGTAGCAAGCAATTTTCGTAGCATTCTTTTCAAACATTGCTTCAAGTGCTGCAACATTGTTGTAAGGAACTACGTAGATGTCTCCTGGGACTAAGTTGGAATCCATAACCGCAGTTGGCTCTTCTGGATCGCCAGCCTTGTCTAGGGGCGGTTTGGCTGAAACAACAAAAGGATCATAGCTACCGTGGTAACCACCTTCAACTTTAAGAATTCCCATTTTATCTGTAGCAGATCGTGCAACACGGACCGCATACATAGTTGATTCAGTGCCGCTGTTAGTAAAGCGAACCTGATCGATTTTAAATCGCTTGCAGATCATCTCTGCGGCATCAGTTGAAATCGGAGATGGGGTAACAAAAAGCATTCCCGTAGTCAACGAGCTTTGGATTTCTGCAATAACAGTTGGGTTTAAGTGTCCCGCAAACATCGCACCAAATCCCATTGATAGATCCAAGAGCTGACGACCATCAACATCGGTCATGTATGCGCCCTTGGCAGAGGCGATTGAAATTGGGTATGGATCCCAATGCTGGAAGCTAGAGGTAACACCTAAGGGCAAGGATTTAAATGAACGGCGGCTTTCTTCAGCGCTCTTGCCAGTATTTTTAGTAAATAGTTCCCATTCTTGCTTGAGAATAGCTTCAACCCTCTGCGGGTCTACTGGAACGGAAGTTGACGGGACGAATCTAAATGTTTGCTTGTGGTTACTCTGTGTCAGCATTTGTAGAACTTGTACGGCAAAGGTTTCAGCTTTTGAAACTCGTTTGAGAAGTACTCTCCCGGTTCGTTTTAGTTAATTTCTTAACTGTCGGTAATTCTCTCACTCTTTAATTAAAAAGCAACCCCGTTAGACTGACGGCATGCGCAAAAGTCGTGCCTTTTTAGCCGTTTTATTGGCTTTTTTGTCCATAAATGGGGTTTCTTACGCATCCGACACTATTCCCTTAAGTTGTGCAAAAAAGAGTGATTACACAATACGCATTTCTAATGTAATAAAAGGGTGTGAAAAAACTGAAGTTTCATTAGGTGCTGGTGCAATATCACGTTCACTAATCCGTCCATCTGTGATGGATAAACAACTTATGAATCGTTTTAAGGCGGCACAAGCAGCTGCGAAAAAGGATGGTCAGGCGTTATACATCGCATCAGGATTTAGATCTCTATCTCGCCAAAAAACTTTATTCGCACAAGCTGTTAAGAAATACGGGACCGCCGCAGAGGCAAGCAAATGGGTTGCACCACCACTTGTTTCGCACCATCCATGGGGTATTGCGATAGATGTTAATTATCCGGATGAACCAGTTGGTGCAGGTTGGTTAGAAATTAACGGATCAAAATTTGGATTATGTCGTGTATTTGAAAACGAATGGTGGCATTTTGAACCAGTAATTGCTCCAGGATGGAAATGTCCCGCGCTAGTACCTGATGCAACTTTCAGTAAGGATTAACGCAGGAACAGTGCGCGCAATCTGCGAGAAGTAACAAATAGTCCTGCTGCAATCATGACGACAAAGTATCCGATATGCACAAGAACGCCTGAAGTAATATTTCCAAACCAAAACGCGCGAACTAATTCAATACCGTGCCACAACGGCAACGCCATGATGATCTTTTCTACCCAATCCGGGTAAACGGAAATTGGATACAGCGAGCCAGAGAACAAGGTCATTGGCAAAAGGATTATGTTGATGAAGCCCATTTGTTGGTAGGTCTTAAAGAAGGATGTCACAGCCATTCCAAATGAGGCGAAACCAAATGCCACCAAAGAAGCGGCAGGGATTGCTAGCAGCGCCCAGACGCTAGGGGTGAGCCCGAGCGCGGTGACTACAGTTAAGAAGCCTATGGAATAGATCAAGCCACGAATCAGTGCCCAACAGATTTCACCGAGTGCGATATCCATGGGCCCAAGCGGGGTTGAAAGCATTGTCTTATACAGCTTGGATTCATTGAGTTTCCAGAAGACGTTCCACGTTGAATCGTAAATGGCACCATTCATCGCGCTGTTAGCCAACAATCCTGGTGCGATAAATAATGTGTAATCAATTGTTGTACCACCAGTGGTGACATCGCCTACAAGTGTTCCCATTCCGTATCCAAATGCCAACAAGAACAGAACGGGCTCAACAAAACCCGTAATAACAGGAACCCAGTTTGATGATCTAAAAGCTAGCCAACCTCTTTCGAGCAACACCTGTGGACGGCCGGCATACATTGCACTGGACTTGTTCTTCTCTGCAATCTCAACAGCAGCACTCACTTTGCCAACCTCCGTTCAAATTGGCGCATCGCAAGGGTAATTCCAACAATTACTAAGGTTGTTAAAAATATTAAGTGGACTGCAACCATTGAAGAACTGATCCCATAATCAAATGCTGCTTCGCGGCCAAGCTCTGTGGCATGCCATAGTGGTGAAATCCAACCAATAGGTTGTAAGTAGATGGGCATTGAAGTTAAAGGAAAGAATGTTCCTGAAAACAAAAACATTGGCATGATTACTAATCGTCCTAGAATGTTAAAAAATTGATCGTGGTTTTCAATTGTTGCTGCAGCAAACAAAATAATGGCTCCAAAAGCTGCGCCACCCAAAACTGCAACCACAATAAGCAAAACACTTAAACCAAATTCAACAACATTAAACGCAAGCAGCAAAACATAATAAATCGAAACACTAAAGATTGCTCGACATAGTGCTGATAGATAAACACCAAGTGCAATTTGGCGTCCTGTAATAGGTGTTGCGTTTTGTGCAAAGAAAAGTTTGCGCCACTTAAAGCCTTCAATTGTTGGAAATACTGTTTCATCCATTACAGCGGCAATTGCTGAATTGGCCAACAGGGCAGGTGCGATAAAAGCAATGTATTTAATGCCATTTGTGCCGCTCGTGCCGGATCCTTGTTCCACCAGAACGCCGATGCCTACACCGACTGCAATCAAGTAAAACAAAGGGTTTCCGATATCTACAGCGGCGATGATGGACTTCCATTTAGCCATTGATCGCAAGCGAGCTGCAGCTATGTATAAAGCTCCAAAGCGCTGAATTTGTACAACATCAATACCGGTGTTCATTCAATCAAGGTTCTTCCAGTTAAACGCAAGAACACATCTTCAAGTGAGCTTCGACGAACCAACGAAGTAGTTGGGTGCATCTTGGCAGCGGCGATTTGTTCTAGAAGCTTTTCGCCATCTTCTGTATACATCAAAATACGGTCTGGCAAAATTTCCATACGTTCACACATTTGCGCTAACTGTGGTGCAACTTCTGCGTTGCGATCGCTGCCGAAGCGAACCTCAAGAACTTCCTTGCTCGAATACTCTTTAATCAAACCTTGTGGTGAGCCTTCAGCCATGATCGCACCCTTGTCCATTACAACAAGACGATCACACAACTGTTCTGCTTCATCCATAAAGTGCGTGGTTAGTACCAGAGTCACGCCTTGTTCCTTTAAGCGGAATAAGCGATCCCATAAAATATGTCGTGCTTGTGGATCTAAACCCGTAGTCGGTTCATCCAACAACAAAATATCTGGTTCGCTCACAAGTCCACGCGCAATTGTTAGGCGGCGCTTCATTCCGCCACTGAGCGCTTCAACCTTCACATTACGCTTTTCCTCAAGCTGTGCGAATTCAAGAAGTTCTTCGATCTTGCCCTTTATAAACTTCTTTGAAAGACCAAAGTAGCGACCATAGATGTACAGGTTCTCGCTAACAGTTAGTTCGCCATCTAGGTTGTCTTGTTGTGGCACTACGCCTAAGTGCGCGCGAACAAGAGGACCAAACTTTTCAGGATCTTTATCCAAGATTTCAACAGTGCCCGATGTGCGGGTAGATGTTGCAGCCAAGATGCGCATAGTGGTTGATTTACCGGCGCCGTTGGGACCTAATAATCCGAAGGACTCACCCTTAGCGACATCAAAATCGATGCCGTCTACAGCGGTGAAATCCCCGAAAACCTTGGTTAATCCACGTACAGATATGAGTGGTTTAGACATTCTTCTAGTCTACCTGAGTATTGTTTGCCTACGTGCGATTCATAAATGAACCTACCCATGACCTGACATATGACGATGTTTTCATGGTGCCAAGCAGATCTGAACTTTCATCCAGAATGGATGTCGATCTTTCGGCGATAGATGCAACCGGAACAACGATTCCGCTTGTTGTTGCAAACATGACAGCTATTGCCGGGCGGCGCATGGCAGAAACAATGGCACGTCGCGGTGGTTTAACTGTTATTCCACAAGATATTCCGCATGCTGTTGTTGATTCAGTAATCACATGGGTGAAAGAACGTCACCCCTTCTTTGATACTCCAATTACTTTGTCACCCCAATCAACAGTTGCAGATGCAGTTAGTTTGTTACACAAACGCGCACATGGCGCAGTAGTAGTTGTTGAAGGTGGAAAACCTGTAGGAATCATTACTGAAGAGGATTGCAAGAGCGTAGATCGCTTTACGCAATTGCATCAGGTCATGAGTAAAGATTTAACAACAATGCCAGACACGCTTGGCGCTCGCGAAGCATTTGAATTCTTGAATCAACATCGTCATAAATTGGCACCAGTTGTTGCAAGCAATGGGGATCTTGTCGGAATCATGACGCGCTTGGGTGCGTTGCGTGGAACTTTGTATTCACCTGCACTTGATGCACAAGGACGTTTGCGCATTGCAGCAGCGGTTGGAATTAATGGTGATGTCGCAGCAAAGGCTGCAGCACTTATTGAATCTGGTGCCGATGTCTTAGTAGTAGATACGGCGCACGGGCATCAAAAGAAAATGCTGGAGGCGTTGGTCGCAATTAGATCGATCAATCCACAGATTCCAATCGTTGCCGGAAATGTTGTAACCGCACAAGGTGCTCATGATTTAGTACAAGCTGGGGCAAACATTGTAAAAGTTGGTGTTGGTCCCGGCGCTATGTGCACTACTCGTATGCAAACAGGTGTAGGACGCCCACAATTTTCAGCAGTTTTGGAGTGCGCAACAGAGACTAAAAAGCTTGGCGCACATGTGTGGGCCGATGGCGGAGTTCGCCATCCGCGCGATGTTGCACTGGCATTAGCCGCAGGTGCATCACAGGTAATGATCGGATCGTGGTTTGCCGGAACATATGAATCGCCTGGGGATCTACAAAGTGATGCGAATGGCCGCTTGTACAAAGAATCCTTCGGAATGGCATCTGCTCGAGCCGTTGCAGCTAGAACATCACAGGAAGATGCCTTTGATCGCGCTCGCAAAGCGCTGTTTGAAGAAGGAATCTCAACATCTCGGATGTACTTAAACCCGGCACGACCAGGTGTAG
The DNA here is from genome assembly GCA_044357675.1 of Candidatus Planktophila sp. Lineage (GTDB taxonomy): Bacteria > Actinomycetota > Actinomycetes > Nanopelagicales > Nanopelagicaceae > Planktophila. The sequence continues at coordinate 7,813 of JBIKPC010000019.1, forward strand.
AAGATTTGTTGGATGAAATCATCGCCGGAGTCCGTTCCTCCTTTACATATGCCGGTGCAAAAAACATCCTTGAGTTTGCAGAGAAAGCAACTGTTGGCGTTCAATCATCAGCAGGTTACGCTGAGGGACGACCACTACATTCTTCTTGGAGTAATTAATACAAATGGAAAAACCAACAATCATCCTTGCGACAAGCAATGGAGTTGGAATGGGGCACCTAGCCCGTGCAAGTGCAATCGCCTATTCTCTTAAAGAAATAGCAAATCCGATTATTGTTTCAATGGCTGGTGGTATTGCTGAAGTTCCAGCATTTATGGGAATTCGATGTGAATATATTCCGGGACGAGATCGAATGTGGATGAGTCGTGAAAAATGGGATGTGTATTTGCGTGATCGTTTATTGGCGTTAGTTGAAGAAACCGGCGCAAAGGTTTTGTCCTTTGACGGCGTTGTCCCTTATCCAGGTTTAATTGCCGCAAAGAATGCAAACCCACAATTGAAATTGGTATGGGTGCGCCGTGGCTTGTGGCAAAAAAAGCCACAGCGTTTTATTTTAGGTTTGCAATCAAAGATGATGGACACAATCATTGAGCCAGGTGACATTGCGCGCGCTTATGATTCTGGGCCAACTGCCAGCCGAAAAGACTCTGTTTTAACCGCCCCTGTTTCACTATTTCGCAAAGAAGAGGCGATGTCACGCGATGATGCACGTCGCGCACTTGGTTTAGATCTAGATCGTCCGACAGCACTGGTGCAGCTAGGCACAGGTGATAGCGATGTGAATGAAAAGATGACCGCGGCATTAGCTGGATTGCTGGGTTGGAAAGATTTGCAAGTTATTTTGACTAAAGCGCCGGTTGATAAAGATGGAAAATCATTAGCACCTGAAGGTTTAGATCTAAAGGTTGTGCGTTACTTCCCGCTTGCAAAGGTGCTGCACGCCTTTGATGTTGGCATTTGTGCAACCGGCTATAACGGTGTTCACGAGCTATTGCCCGCGCAAGTTCCCACCGTTTTTGTCTCTAATATTCGCGGAACAGATGATCAAGAGGCACGAGCACGCTGGTGCAATGACTTTGGCTTTGCGCTGCGTGCCGATCAAGCAAATTTGGCTGACATCACTGAAAAGGTAAAGATGTTGCAAGATCCGGCTGTCCGTAAGCGTTTGTCGGACAAGTGCGCAGAGCTACCCAACACAACTGGTGGACAAGAGATCGCTGCGATGTTGCATCAACTAGCTGTTGGACAAGAGCCTGTTAAGGCAAAAACTTTTACTTTCCTTCGACTTATGGCGCAGGATCACATCAATCGTGGTTTGCGCCATGTTGCAAACCTAGGATTACGACGAGTTGCATTGGTGTACCGATTCTTAAATCCGCACATCACAGTGCAGGAGATAGATCAAACACCACCTGTATTTGGTAGTCACACCACTGCTGCAGAGCTTCATCCACTGATCAAGTCATCAACTAGGTATGAGCATTTAATCGAAGGTTCATCGGATGCTTACCGAAAGCGTCGCGAAGAGATAGCATTTGCAGCCTACGGAAAAGAAATGATTGTGACGAGAACAAAATGAATTTTCGCTCGTGGATTAAAAAGACCCAGGCAGGTCGCATTGTTTGGCGCGTGATTATTGGTGTTATTGGTGGTGGAATAACAGTGGCGGGCTCTGTTGCATTGATTGGCCCAGGTCCAGGAATTCTTATTCTTTTGGCTGGCCTAGGAATTTTGGCAACTGAGTTTGCATGGGCCGGCAGGGTCATGATGCATACAAAACGAATTGCAGCCAAAGCCGCTGAAAAAACAGGTATGAAGCCATGGGTTAAATACTTTTTAATCTCTGGTGGTGCCGTCGTTTCAATCATTGCCATTTTCATTTATCACGGTCGTTAATTCACGGGTAGGCTTCCGGGATGACTAGAGCCAATACTTCAGTAGAAATTCACGATCTCATCGCAGAGCGTCGTAGTCCTCGTTCACTTGATGCAACAGCAACAATTGAAAACCAAGATTTACTCGCATTGCTAGAAGCTGCTCGTTGGGCTCCATCTGCGAACAATCTTCAACCGTGGCGACTTATCGCAGGCAAGCGAGATGATTCAAATTTCACCGCACTTCTTGAATGCTTAGTACCTTTTAACCAAAGCTGGTCAAAGCGAGCAACAGCCTTTATTGCACTTGCTGGGACTCCTGCACAAGCAGACGGAACAGCAATTCCAACATTTATGTATGACTGCGGCTTGGCTGCAGCGCAATTAACTATCGAAGCTCATCACCGCGGGTTTGTTGTACATCAGATGGCGGGCTTTGATCATGAAAAAGCAGCAGCGATGTTTGATGGCGCTGTTCCGATTGTGATTATGGCAATTGGTAGGCAAGCACCAGCAGAGCAGTTAGAAGGTCCTGCATACGATCGCGAAGTCGCACCACGTACGCGCAAAGATTTAACAGAGATCGTTATTGCGGGTTTGCCAGACTAAAAACTAGAACGGATCTCCCAAAGATCCGGAAAAGTTGGATTAAACAAAGTGCTGCTCAAGTAAGCAACTCCACTTGATCCACCAGTACCCATTTTGTGTCCAATGGTTCTTTCCACCATTTTCACGTGGCGATAGCGCCATTCCTGCATGCCTTCATCAATATCTACTAAACGCTCGCACACCATTGCAGATTCTGGATCATTGCGGTGCACTTGTAGCAGTACTTCTTGCACAGCAGTGTTTGCAACATAAGCAGTTGATTTATCGCGATTCAGGATTTCTGTAGGAATTGCGTGTCCGCGCTTTGAAATATAAACAAGAGCTGAATCCCACACGCTATTGCGCGCTGTGATTTCCTGAATCTGCTCTTGAATATCTAATGGTAAGTGTCCAGCCATCTTGCTATCACGACGACCTAATAACGCTTCGACCATTCTGAACTGGGCAGATTGGAATCCACTCGATGATGACAAATATGAACGGAAGGCATTGAACTGCAGCGGTGTCATTGTTTCTAAGATATCGATTTGCGTGACACACACTTTAAGAATTGTTCTGATGCGCCCCAAGATAGCTAGTGAGTAATGTGAATCGCCTGATTCCATTGCAACTTGTGCTTGCTTGAATTCATGAATTAATTGTTTGAACCACAGTTCGTATGTTTGGTGAATGATAATAAATAGCATCTCATCATGTTCTGGCCCAGTAGAGAGCGGACGCTGTAGTTTCAGAAGTTCATCAACAGCTAAATACGATGTGTAGGTGAGTGCAGAATCAAAGTTTTCGCTCATGTGACGCGAGACCCACCTTCTTGAACCTCTTTATAGCGGCCAGATGCCACTAAATCTCGCATACGTTCTAACCCATCCCAGATTTCAACGTATGAGGTTGGAAGGGGAGAAATTGCTAAGCGAATTGAATTAGGTGTTCTGTAATCAGGAATTACATTTGAAATTGTGCGCATTGCAAGGCAAATTTGCGCAGCATCTGGATGAACAAGTGAAATATGCCCACCACGTTCTTTAGCATCACGCGAAGTATTGAGTTCGATGCCAAGTGGTGCTAACCATGCGTCATACAGCTCGATCATCATCGCAGTACCAACAGCAGCCTTATGTGCAATTGCATCGATTCCAGCCTCTTTGATCATTGAAAAAGCGGTTTGCACGCAACGGATACCCATTAACGATGGACTAGCGATCTGAAATCCACGTATTGTTTGGGAGCGCTCAAAGATAGGTCCCATTTCAAACTGCGCATCTTGTGCAAACCAACCCTGAATTGGAACCTGTAACTCACTTTGAACGCGCTTTGAAACATATAACCAGGCAGGTGCACCAGGTCCAGAGTTACCGTACTTGTATGTACACCCCACACATAAGTCGACGCCATTTGCATCTAGGTTTAATTCAATTGCACCGACAGCATGGCTGGCATCCCACACAACTAATGCACCGACCGCACGAACTTGATCGGTAATTGATTTCAAATCTGTACGTGCACCTGATCGATATTGAATAACTTCCAGCGTTACCAATGCAACATCATCATTGAGGTACGGGGCAAGAACTTCAGTTGTAATTCGTTCGTGTTGTGCAATAGCGGGATCTTCGTTGTCGATCATGACAAGGTTCAAGCCAAACTGTTGCGCAATTCCGTCAAGGATGTATCGATCGGTTGGAAAATTTGCGGCATCAGTAATGATTGTTTTACGACCCGGACGCGCTTGAATTGCCGCAAGACATAGTTGATAAAAATTTACTGATGTTGTGTCACAGACCAACACCTGACCTGCTGCTGCACCAAGTGCCGCCTCGCCCAATAAATCACCCGTTGGCTGCGCCTCATCAACCCAGTGGCTCCAGCCAGTAACAACTTCAGGGCCCCATTCCTTGGTCATGAAATCATTAATCGCGGTAACTGTTGCTTTTGGTAAGCGCCCCAATGAATTGCCGTCCAAATAACACATGGTTGGGTCTGAAATCACAAATTGCGATTTGAAATGAGCCAGTGGATCACTTTTATCAAGCTCTAGCGCGTATTCGCGGTCAGTTACCTTCATAAGGGAAAGGTACGCTCTCCTACCGTGGCGCGCAATGTAGTAAACAT
>JBIKPC010000125.1:0-2710 GCA_044357675.1 Candidatus Planktophila sp.
AATTAATGTCTCATTTGTCGATGATGATTACATGACTGAACTTCATATCAAGTGGATGGATGAGCCAGGAACAACTGATGTTTTGTCATTTCCAATGGACCTGCCGGAAACACCAGGGGAGGCGGTAACCCTTGGAGACATTGTTATAAGTCCAGTTGTTGCAGCACAGCAGGCAGCACAGCAGGGACATTCAATAGACCACGAGATTTTCATTTTGGCCACGCATGGTTTATTGCACATACTTGGCTACGACCATGCAGACAAGGCGGAAGAAAAAGTTATGTTTGACCTACAAGAAAAAATCGTAAGAGATTGGCAGAAAGGTATATGAGCCCCATGGCGATAGTCAGCATCATTGTCCTGCTATTTTTTGCGGGATTTTTAGCTGCTTCAGAATCTGCATTGACCTCGATTTCTCGCGTGGTCATTGAAGAAATAGAAGGCAAGCGCGGAACCGCTCTGTTGCGCAAATACACCGCCCAACCTGCCAGATATCTGAATGTGATCCTGCTGGTTCGTAAACTCTGCGAACTAACCGCAACAGTCTTATTAGCCGTTATTTTGCTACGTAATTATCCAAGCGCCCAAGCAATGGCATTAACCGTTGCGATCATGGTTGTACTGTCATATGTGGTTGTTGGAGTTGGCCCTCGTACATTAGGCAAGCAACAACCACATAAGTACGCACGGTACGGAATCATTGTTGCCTACGGATTGGCTTTCTTATTAGGCCCAGTTACAAAACTTCTGATCGCTGTTGGAAATGCTTTGACACCAGGTAAGGGATTTAGATCAGGGCCTTTTACATCAGAAGCTGAGCTTCGCGATTTGGTAGATCAGGCCCACGAGCGTGGGTTAGTAGAATCTGGTGAGCACGAAATGATTCACTCAGTTTTCGAACTAGGTGACACCTTGGTTCGCGAATTAATGGTTCCTCGTACTGACATGGTGTGGGTAGAAAAAGATAAGAGCCTGCGCCAAGGACTATCGCTAGCACTTCGCAGCGGCTATTCACGAATCCCTGTTATAGGCGATGGCATCGACAATATTGTCGGAATCGTTTATGTAAAAGATTTAGCAAAGCGCGCACTTGACCATCACGAGGCCGAGCACACTGAAAAGATCGAACAGTTAATGCGTCCTGCCAACTTTGTGCCAGAAATCAAGATGGCTGATGATCTGCTAAAAGAGATGCAAAAGAACCAAATTCACCTTGCAATCGTGGTTGATGAATATGGTGGCACAGCGGGAATCATCACTATCGAAGACATCATCGAAGAAATTGTTGGCGAAATCGAAGATGAGTTTGACGATGGTGAAGAAGAGTTCATTTGGTTAGGTCCAGATAAAGGTCGCGCAAAGGCATCTCTGCATATCGAAGATTTAGCTGATGCGCTAAAGATTGAGTTTGAAAAAGATGAGTTTGACGATATCGACAGCATCGGTGGCTTAATGGCTCAAAAGCTTGGCCGTGTTCCAATTGCTGGATCGACAATTTCCTGGCATGGCTTCTCGATTACATCAGAGCGCCCACAGGGTCGTCGTCGCAGAATTTCATCGGTTCTTGTTGAGCGCCTTGTTGAAGAGATTGAGGACGCTGAGTAACGATAGAATGCGCTCATGCGTATCGTTCGATTCACCCCAGGCCCAGATGCTGGCTTAGGCCAAGACCCTCTATTTGGCGTGTTGGAAGATGATGGCCTCATCAGCATCATCAGTGGTGATCCGATTTACTCGGGAATTCAAAAGACCGCAGCAACTATCGAGTTGAGCAAGGTTCGTTTGCTTGCACCAATTATTCCTCGTTCAAAGGTTGTATGTGTGGGCAAGAACTACGCCGATCACGCCGCTGAAATGGGCGGGGTAGTACCTGACGAACCAATCATTTTCCTAAAGCCCAACACATCTGTCATTGGCCCTAACGACACAATTGTGTGGCCAGAGATGTCTGAGCGCATTGATCACGAAGCAGAGCTTGCAATTGTTATTGGGCGAATTTGCAAAGATGTTCCAAAAGAGCGTGTTAACGATGTGATCTTTGGCTACACAATCGCAAACGATGTAACCGCCCGAGATTTGCAGAAAAAAGATGGACAGTGGACCCGTGCCAAGAGCTTTGACACATTTTGTCCAATTGGCCCGTGGGTAGATACAGATTTTGTTCCTGGCACCCAAAAGATAACCGCAACCATTGCAGGTGAAGTAAAGCAATCTGCCCAGATCAGTGACATGATCTTTGATGTTCCAACAATTATTAACTTTGTTTCACGTGTTATGACCTTGCTACCTGGTGACATTATCTTGACCGGAACACCTGCAGGCATCGGCCCCATGGTTGCGGGCCAAAAGGCAACAATGGCTATTGAAGGACTCGGCGAATTAACTAATAAGGTGAGTGCACAGTAAATGACTAACAAGGTAAAGGTTCGCTTCGCACCATCTCCGACAGGTGATTTGCACGTTGGAAACATTCGCACCGCTTTATTTGATTGGGCATATGCCCGTCACACTGGGGGAACATTCTTATTTCGTATTGAAGATACCGATACAACCCGCGTAACAGATGAGTACATAAACGCAGCCATTGATACTCTCAAATGGCTTGGACTTGATTGGGATGAGGGTCCTGAAGTTGGTGGTGACAACGGTCCTTACCTACAGTCCCAACGTTTGGATATTTACGCCACGTGGGCACAAAAGTTTCTTGATC
>JBIKPC010000092.1:0-3516 GCA_044357675.1 Candidatus Planktophila sp.
GAGTTTTAAAGCATTTGAGAATGCATACCGGGAATTTTCGAAGGACTTGAGTTTTTCAATGCGTGATGCGTTAAGAGATGGTGCTATTGGATATGCCGAAGATGAATACGCATTTCTTAGCAATTGGGGCTTTGAAACTAAAGAGATCCAAGTTCCGGTCGGTATTTGGCAGGGCCTCGATGATAAGAGTGTGTCTCCTCATATGGCCAGGTGGCTCAACTCAAATGTTGTGAAGCCAACACTGAAGCTGTTAGAAGGTCAACATCATGGCAGCATTATGGTTGAAACCCGTGAAGAAATTCTAAGCGCAGCCATTGGTGCCTTAGCTCTTTAAACAACTGCAACCGAGGGTTGAAATCCCTCATCCTCCGCCAGATACACATTCTTACTGCCAGTAACGGCTGGGGATAACCCGATTAAAGAAGTCGGCCTGCTTGTCTAGTTTCAAAGCATGCCTATAACAATTCCTAAACCAATCTTGCTTATGCCTAAAGTCCCCAGCCTTCTTGTCGTCGGTCTATTAGCCGCTCAGTTTTTTGTGCTCCAATTCGGGAATACTCCCGAACCAAGTTGCACGCTAAATATTGAGAGGCCACATCTCTCTACGAGTTTGAAGGAAGCTCAAAACTTTGACGCGATAAAGCTGAACATAACCTCAAAGTGCACTGCTCACCAAAGGTTTACAAGAGTTACCGCACGAATTCAAACCATCAAAAATAATCGTGAAGTAACTGTAAGTAAGTTCGTCTCTAGGGTTGCTAATTCGACGCCACAATCCCCGGAAACTGCGATTTTCAAGAATCTCTTCACCGAATGCAGATTGGGAATTGAGGTTGCTTATAAGGGCGTAGCAGAGGGTTACGTCATATTGGATGGTGGTAAAAGAATCAATGTGGCTGGAAATTCTGGAAAATATGAAGTCACGAATTGTTCAATAGGTGCACAATAAGACTGTGAGTTATTTTGAAGAATGCCTGAGACTTGGTGAGTGGCTGAGCGAACTTGACCGCCGTGCTCTCTACAAGTACCTGCTTGAAAGTAATCGGGATGCCTACCGAGTTCAGGCGAATCTGCTGCTTAACAATTCGACTCTAAATAAAACAATCGCAAATGGCGAAGTTATTTTTTTACTTAAGGATCGACGAGTGTGTTACAAGGCAAGAAAAATAGGTTCTATAGAATTTACCTCAGAAATGCGCGAAATTAAGTTAACAGGATTGAACTTTATTGATACCGGTAGATTGAAAAAATTCTTTGCTCAAAGTGATGTTGATGTGATTCAAAACTACCCACTCCCTGGAGCAAATCCTCAAACTGAGGCAGGTTTTGGTATTGATGCTTACCCTTACTACACCCTGGCTTACTACGCCGATGGCAGAAACTACCTAAAAGGTTTGATAAAAAAACTTACAACAAGTGACAAGGAAATTCTTGCAAAGCTACGGGCGTTGTAGCAATCCTTTAGATCTCTACACCAATGAACTTGGTCTGCAAGAACTCGTGAATTCCATCGAAGCCACCTTCGCGGCCTAAACCTGATTGCTTTACGCCACCAAATGGGGCGGCTGGATCTGAAATAACACCCTTATTGATTGCAACCATTCCTGATTCCATCGCCTCTGCTGTGCGCAAAGCGCGCGTCAGATTAGAAGAGAAGACATAACTAATAAGACCGAATTCGGTGTCATTAGCCATTTCAATACCTTCTTCATCAGTATCAAAAATAACAATCGGTGCAACTGGTCCGAAAATTTCATGAAGCAGGATCGGATTATCTTTTTTTACAACCAAAACTGTTGCTGGGTAGAAAGCACCTTCGCCTTCTGGTTTAACTCCACCAACTTCAACCTTTGCGCCAGCAGCAATTGACTCATCAACTATGTCGGCGATCTTGTTGCGCTCTTTCATTGAAACATATGCGCCAAGTGTTGTTGTTGCTGCGGTTCCACGGCCCATTACATAGCTACTCATTGACTTTGTCATCTCTGCAATAAATTTGTCTGCGATCCCGCGTTGCACAAAGATGCGATTTGCAGATGTGCAAGCAGCTCCACCGTTGCGCATCTTTGCCAGAGAAAGTTGCGGAATTGTGACTGCTAAATCTGCATCATCATGAATAACAACTTGCGCATTTCCACCCAGTTCCATAGAACAGCGAATAACGCGGTCTGCTGCTTCCTTTAAAAGTACGCGACCAACTTCGGTTGAACCGGTAAATGAAAGATTCTTGACGCGTGGATCGTGCAGCATCTTTGAAATGGCAGGACCTGTTTTTTCTGGAAGCACCAAATTTAGAACTCCCTTTGGCAATCCTGCGCGTTCCATCAAATCAACGATGTACATAGCAGTCAATGGAGTTTCACTTGCAGGCTTCAAAATCATTGTGCACCCTGCTGCAACCGCCGGACCAATCTTGCGGGTAGCCATACCTGCCGGAAAATTCCACGGTGTAATAAGAATTGAAAGACCGATTGGTTCGTGCGTTACCAGGATGCGCTTATCCCCTGATGGAGATTTGCGGAAATCACCAGGTGTGCGAACTGCTTCTTCGGCAAACCAACGGAAAAATTCGGCGGCATATGCTGCTTCACCACGAGCATCTGGCATTGCTTTTCCATTTTCGCGGGAAATCAATGTCGCGATCGCTTCATTTTCTGCCGTCATTAATTCAAATGCTTTGCGCAAAATCTCTGAGCGATATCGTGGAGCAGTCTTTGCCCATGCTTTTGCCGCGGCATCGGCTGCTGCTATGGCAGCTTCACAGTGGGCATCTCCGGCGAGGGCTACTTCGGCAATAACTGATCCATCGCTTGGATCGTTGACAGGTATTTTTCCAATTCCATCAACCCATTGGCCGTCGATATACAACTGAGTATGCATAGCCTGAAGCATACGCTTTACGCTGAAAACAGTGAAGGCGGAAGGCTTTCAGGTAGAGTGATGCTTATTAAATTGCAGTAAATGCAATAAAAAGAGGAGTTTTAAGTGCCTAAGTCGTGGACCGATGATGCGCCAGTCCCAGAAGTTTTAAAGGATCACGCACACCTTAAGGACTCTTTTTTCTACACAATTAAACGTCGCTTGTTGGGAAATCCCCTAAACCGCCACTCGTTGGGGCATCAACGCCTCAGTAAGCGATATGCGTTAGGAATTCTTTCATCTGACTGTATTTCATCCTCAGCTTATGGTTCAGAACAGATTTTGATTGCACTGCTTCCTGCATTCGGTCTTGCAGCATTTGCATTGTTAATGCCAATGACAGCAGTTGTCTTAGTAATTCTGCTAATTATTACTTTGTCTTATCGAGATGTAATTAATGTTTATACGAAAATTGGCGGGGCATACATTGTTTCGCGCGATAACTTTGGGCCTGTAGTGGCACAAATTGCCGCAGTTGCTTTGATGCTTGATTACATCGTGACTATCGCGATTCAATCAGCAGCTGGTGTTGCAGCAATTATTTCAACATTTCCTTCACTGAGTCCTTACAAGATTCCTATGATTTTAGTTGTCATT
>JBIKPC010000093.1:0-3489 GCA_044357675.1 Candidatus Planktophila sp.
GTCTGTTAAAGGGAAGGTTTCACACATGAAGAAGTTGACCACCAAAAATGCATTTCTTGGGGCAATCGTTGCGTTGGCCGTTTCAGCAGGAGTTCTAACTGCGCCAGCAAAAGCCGCCGAGCAAATCACTTTAACTATTTGGACCTTCGGCGAAGTTATTCAGCCGGGCCTACAACGTGAATACCAGAAGCTTCACCCTGACATTAAAATCATTCCAATCAAGAACGATGTTGACCCGCTGCACCAGAAGACAATTCTTTCCTGCCAAACAGGCGGACCAGCAGACATCATCGCCTTTGAAGTTCCTTACTCAGGATATTGGCGCACAGGAAACCGTCCTAACTGTTTCCAAGATCTGCGCAAGATGACAACTTCAGATACAAACGCAGCTGCAGGTGTAGCAGCAGGTTTGACTGCAAATGAGATTAAAAAGAATTACCTGCCATGGCGTTGGGAACAAGGCGTTGCATTCAATGACAGCGTTATTGGTATTCCAACAGATGTCGGCGGGTTGCAGGTTGCATACCGTTCAGATTTATTTAAGAAGGCTGGTCTTCCAACAGATCGCGTAGCAGTTGGAAAGTTGTGGCCAACATGGGACAAGTTCATTGCAACTGGAAAACAATATGTTTCTAAGTTATCTGCTGCAGAAAAGAAATCAGGCAAGGGTTTCATTGATGATGCAGGTTCGATTTATGCAGCAGTAATGAACCAAGGAACTGTTAAGTATTACCAGCCAGATGGAACTGATGGCGGAAAACTTATTTATAAGACAAATCCTCAGATCAAGAAAGCGTGGGATACAACAGTCAAAGCACTTGAATCAGGTATCGGTGCACGTCTAGGTCAGTTCACATCTGACTGGAATATCGGTATGAACAAGGGCGCAATGGCAACTATCTTGGCACCAGCCTGGATGCTTGATTACATCAAGAAGCAAGCACCAGATACAAAGGGCAAGTGGGACATTGCAGATCTTCCAGTTGGTGGCGGAAACCAAGGGGGAACTGAGCTAGGAATTCCTGCGTACTCAAAGAACAAGCAAGCTGCATATGACTTCTTGACTTGGTACCTAGCACCAGAACAACAGCTCAAGGTTTTCAAGACATACGGACTATTTCCTTCAGCCTCAGTTCTTTACGATGATGCAGCTTTGCTTGAATACAAAGATGAGTTCTTCAGTAATGCACCAGTTGGTCAGATTTACACAAAGGGTGTTTTGAAGTTGAAGCCAATCTTTGAAGGCGAGCTACAGCGCAAGATTGATTCAACATTTGGTGCAGGACTCGGTCGAGTTGCATCAAAGAAGATGACCTCTGCAAAGTCGTATGCACTTGTAATTTCAGACATCGATAAACTCTTTAAGAATTAAAGTATTTATCCGATGACATTATTTAAGGACGGTAAGGGGCGCCAAAAAGCGCCTCTTACTCCTTGGAAGAAGAAAAGCAATAAAGAGAAAAAACCTATTCCAGGAATTGCCTCTATGGATGGCCGCTGGGGATATCCCGCGATCGCTCCATTTTTTCTCATCTTCTTAGTCTTTGGCGTCGCTCCAGTTATTTATTCCATCTACATCGCTTTCTTTAAATGGGATCCACTGGGCGAATCTGAATTCAATGGCATCAACAACTTTATTTTCTTGTTTCAGGATTCAGATTTTTGGATAGCTCTTAGAAATACTTTTAGCATCTGGGCTTTATCAACCTTCCCCCAGATGTTTATTGCAATCAGTTTGGCGGCGATTCTGCGCAACAAGCGATTAAAGGGTAAATCCTTTTGGCGCACGATTCTCTTGGTTCCAAACATCACTTCGATCATTGCGATCACAATCGTTTTCCAACAGCTATTTGGCCGTGATTACGGCTTAATTAATGGCATTATCAGTTTGATTCCTGGGGTCGATAACATCGACTTTATCGAAGGTGTAATCCCCAGCCACGTCCAGATCGCAACAATGATTACCTGGCGTTGGGTCGGCTACAACACGCTAATCTTCTTGGCCTCAATGTTGGCTATTCCAGATGAGCTATATGAATCAGCATCTGTTGATGGCGCAACAAAGTGGCAGCAGTTTAAGTATGTGACGCTGCCATCACTAAAGAACACCATTACATTTGTTTTGATTGTTGGCACCATTGGTGGCTTGCAGGTATTTGCTGAGCCACAACAGCTAAATGCTGAAGGTGGATCAACCAAGCAGTTCTTGACCTTAACTTTGTTCCTGTACAACCAAGCGTTCCTGAACAATAAGTACGGCTATGCAGCGGCAATCGGAATTGCGATAACAATCATCGTCTTGATTATTTCAGCAATTAACTTTGTCATCACTCGCAAACTTGCTGGTGAGGGCAGCCGATGAAGCGCACTGTTCCGAAGTGGCAAAAAACTTCAAAGCTGCATTATTTAATGCTGGGTTTGATCACTTTCCTATCAATCTTTCCTTTTTATTGGATGTTTATCGTTTCATCCAATACAGATGCGGAAATCTCTAAGACTCCGCCATCACTTGTCCCAGGGCCACGTTTCTTAGAGGTTTCCAACAAGGTATTAAATGCCGAAGGTGTCTACTTCACACAGGCCTTGATCAATACTTTCATTGTCGGAGTAGCTGTTGCAGTTGCTCAAGTTATTTTCTCAGCGATTGCTGGTTTTGCCTTTGCAAAGTTGCACTTCAAGGGACGTCAGTTCTCAATTCTCTTTGTTATCGCAACGATGATGCTTCCAAGTCAGCTTGGAATCGTTCCGTTGTTCATTATGGCTAACAAACTACATCTGGTTAATACCTTGTATGCACTTATAGTCCCAGCACTTGTTACCGCTTTTGGTGTTTTCTGGATGCGCCAGATTATTGATGCGCAGGTACCCAATGAAATTCTAGAAGCGGCCACCATTGATGGAGCATCAGTTCCGCGCGTCTTTTGGAGCGTTGTTCTGCCAAGTATTCGCCAAAGCTCATTTGTGCTCGGTCTCTTTGCTTTCTTAGCATCCTGGAACGATTACTTGTGGCCAACTATTGTTCTGCAATCCCCCGAGCGTTTTACTTTGCAGGTTGCGCTGACTCAACTAAAGCCGTTGTACGGACTTGATTACTCATTGCAAATGGGTGGCGCGTTCTTGGCAACAGCACCATTGCTTATTCTCTTTATCTTCGTCGGTCGCCGTTTAGTAAGCGGTGTTATGGACGGAGCTGTTAAAGGTTAATGTTTACAATCCAATCCACCCTAGGTAAGAAAGGCATATCCATGTCTAAATTCCGTACACATATTGGCGTCATCCTTGCGATGGTCCTAGCCATTTCTCCAGTTGCCGTTTACAGCGCAACCGCTGCAACTGGTGGGCCAAAGGACGCAGTCATTACTTTGCAATCACCATTTCTTGATGCAACAAACACATGGGATGCAAAGATCAATCAGCAAATGGCTGATGGATGGGTTGCAAAGGGCTGGTTTGGTACCGGGTTAGTTTTCCAGGTCTCATTCGCACCTG
>JBIKPC010000094.1:0-3451 GCA_044357675.1 Candidatus Planktophila sp.
GTATTGCTACAGACAGGCCAACAAGTCGCTGATCGATCATTAGTTGTGATTTTTCAGAAAATGATTGAACGGCAACTAGTGCACTGAGTAAGGCAATCGGAATAAGTGCATTGATGCGCTGAATCTTCGGGTGAGAAAGCCAGCGTTCTGGCACAGAGTGGCCTGAGTACTTGAGCGCAAATGCAATAACGCTAGTTCCTATCGTTGCGATCCACAGCGTGTTCATTGTCTGGGCGTTCATCGCTTCAATCCAATGGCAATTGCGATAAATGCTGTTGCGATTATTGGAAGGCCCGCAGGCAGTATGGGGGTCATTCCGATTGCAAAGAGTGCGCAACTAACGGCCAAGATTCGCTCAAATTTTCCTGTTAACCGCGGCCAGACTAATCCCAAGAATGCAGCGGGAACGGCGGAATCAAGACCAAACGCCCGAATATCGCCCATCGCTTGAGCGCCAAGTGCGCCAGCTAATGTAAAAAGATTCCAAAAAACAAAGACACCAATACCTGTGTACCAAAAACCTTTACGCATGGCGTCGATGCCGCGAACTTCTTGGCCGAGTGCAACCGCTGTTGATTCATCAATAGTTATTTGTGCAGCAACTACTCGAGTCAATCCAGTTACTTTTAGTCGGGGAGCCATGATCACTCCATATAGTGCGTTTCGTACACCTAACAATGATGCTGTTGCGATTCCACTTAGTGCGGAGCCACCAGCGCCTATAACACCGATAACAGCAAATTGAGATGCACCAGAGAAAGTCAACAAGGAAAGCAAGCAGCTTTGCAGGACGGTAAAACCATTAGCCACAGCTGCGGCACCAAATGCCACCCCATATGCACCAACTGTCAGAGAAACACTGAGCGAATCACGCAATGTGGTGGAGGCAACCTTGGACACGCGGACATTGTGCCGTATAAATCCAAGGGCTGCTAGGGGCAACTAGATAGGGTGCGACCATGAGTGAAGAAATTATTTACCGCGATGATGTGACCGTTGAATTAGTCAAAGCCAGTGCTAGCGATGCAGATGTTATTTGGGCTGCTCGAGTATCAACGGCTGGCGAGCAGTCGATGGAAGAGATTGGTGAAGATCCAGCACGTTCTGCAGGATTGATTAATTATCTGGCTCGCGAACGTCACGGCTCTCCATTTGAACATACATCTATGACTTTTTTTGTATCTGCTCCAATCTTTGTTTTCCGTGAGTTTATGCGCCACCGCATCGCTTCATACAACGAAGAAAGTGGTCGCTACCGTGAACTAAAACCTGTTTTCTATATTCCATCTGCCGAACGTAAACTCATTCAAGTTGGCAAGACTGGCGCATACACATTTGTTGATGGCACCAAAGAGCAGTTTGATGTGACAGTTGCAGCTATGAAGGATGCATACGTAGTTGCATACGATAGTTACCAAAAAATGTTAGAAGCTGGCGTTGCCCGCGAAGTAGCACGTGCAGTCTTACCAGTAGCAACATATTCATCGATGTATGTATCAATGAATGCGCGCGCATTGATGAACTTTTTGTCCTTGCGCACCGCCCGTGAAGGCTCACATTTTCCTAGCTATCCGCAACGTGAAATTGAGATGGTGGCCGAGAAAATGGAAGCAGAATTTGCGAAATTGATGCCACTTACATACGGAGCCTTTGAAAAGTCTGGACGAATCGCCCCTTAAAACGGGTAGAGTTCACCGCATGACAATCCCAGCTCCATTCGGACGGCTTCTGACCGCAATGGTCACGCCCTTCACAAAAGATGGCGCAATCGATTGGGCAGGAGTTGAAACTCTTGCCGCTCACCTTGTAGCAACTGGCCATGATGGAATTGTGGTTAATGGAACAACGGGAGAAGCCCCAACAACTAAGTCCTCTGAAAAAGAGGAGATCATCCGGGTTGTAAGAAATACAGTTGGATCAACAGTTAAAGTTTTATCTGGTGCTGGAGACAATGAAACTGAGTACTCGATCAATCAAGCTAAGCGCACTGAAAAAGCCGGAGCTGATGGTTTGCTTGTAGTCACTCCGTATTACAACAAACCACCACAAGCTGGAATTGAAGCGCACTTTCGCGCTGTTGCAGATGCCACTGATCTTCCAATGATGATGTACGACATTCCTGGTCGCACTGGTGTTCCAATCGAGCCAGACACAATAGTTCGACTAGCCGAACACCCTCGGATCGTGGCGCTAAAAGATGCAAAGGGAGATGTTGCATCAACTTCTTGGGTCATTAAGCGTTGTGGAATTCCGGTTTACTCCGGCGATGACATTCTTAACTTGCCGCTGCTGTCAGTTGGCGCAGTTGGATTTGTCTCTGTGTGCGGCCATACAGTTGGAAAAGATCTTCGTGAGTTATTAGATTCATGGTTTGCCGGAAATGCTACGCGCGCTTTAGAAATACATCAGAAGTTATTGCCTGTTTACACCGGAACTTTCCGTACCCAAGGTGCAATCCTGACAAAGGCTGCGCTGACATTAATGGGCCTACCTGGCGGCCATACTCGTCTTCCTCTAGTCGATGCAACTGATGCACAGATCGCGCAACTGCGTGAAGATTTACGTGCCGGTGGCGTTGCAGTTAACTAATGAATCATCCACATCCAAATCTAAGTACTCCACCAAAATTAGTTGATGGTGGTTTGCGCATTGTTGCGCTAGGCGGCCTGACTGAAATTGGCCGCAATATGACTGTTTTTGAATATAAATCAAAGCTATTGATCGTTGACTGCGGTGTGTTATTCCCTGAAGACAACCAGCCAGGCATCGATTTAATCCTTCCTGATTTTTCTTATATCCGAGATCGTCTCAATGATGTTGTTGCCATCTTCTTAACCCATGGACATGAAGACCATATTGGCGCAGTTCCATACTTGTTGCGCGAACGCGGCGATATCGCCATTTACGGTTCGGCATTGACCCTTGCCCTGATTACAGCAAAGCTAAAGGAACACCGCATCACTCCGCTAACGCGTGAGGTAAAAGAAGGTGGCACCGAAGACATTGGTCCTTTCACCTTGGAATTTGTTGCAGTCAATCACTCGATCCCAGATGCGTTGGCCGTTGTTATCAATACCGAAGCTGGCCGAGTGCTTGCAACTGGTGATTTCAAGATGGATCAATTGCCTTTAGATGGCCGCATTACAGATTTGCGAACTTTTGCGCGTTTAGGTGAGCAAGGCGTAGATCTATTCATGGTGGATTCAACCAACGCAGATGTTCCTGGATTTACACCATCTGAGCGCGAAATTATGCCTGCGCTAAATCAAGTGATCTCATCAACAAAACGTCGCGTCATTGTTGCCTCATTTTCTTCTCACGTTCACCGCGTTCAGCAAATTATTGATGTTGCCGCACACCATGGTCGCAAAGTCGTATTCATTGGTCGCTCCATGGTTCGCAATATGAAAATCGCGGAAGACATGGGTTATCTCAATGTGCCTGCCGATTT
>JBIKPC010000095.1:0-3448 GCA_044357675.1 Candidatus Planktophila sp.
GGGCCGTGTACCGGATCCTTACCAAGACCTATCCAGAAATACGCTGCGAGCTAGATTTCACTAACCCGCTTGAGTTATTGATTGCAACCGTCTTGAGCGCTCAGTGCACAGATAAGAGAGTGAACACTGTTACGCCAGCACTGTTTAAGAAGTATAAGAACCCAAAAGCTTATGCAAAGGCAGGCCTGCACGAAATTGAAGATCTAATTCATTCGACTGGTTTTTATCGCGCTAAAGCCCGCAACATAAAAGGGCTAAACATTAAATTACTGGAAGATTTTGGGGGAGAAGTTCCGCACACCCTTGAGGAATTAATTACCTTGCCGGGGGTTGGTCGCAAGACTGCCAATGTTGTTTTGGGCCATGCATTTGATACTCCTGGAATAACTGTAGACACACACTTTGGTCGTTTATCACGACGATTTGGCTGGACCAAAGAAACCGATCCAGTAAAAGTTGAAATGGTTGTACAGCAATTAATTCCACAAGCCGAGTGGACAAACCTTTCGCAGCGAATAATTTGGCATGGGCGTCGTATTTGTCATTCACGCAAACCAGCATGTGGGGCATGCCCTGTTGCAAAAATCTGCCCAAGTGTTGGAATTGGCGAAATGGATAAAGAGAAAGCATTACTGTTAGTAAAAACAGATAAGGATTTTCGGTGAGAAAAGCGTTGGCAGTAGTTCTACTTCTGTTGCTGACTTCGTGTTCCTCACCGTCGGCGTACGTACAAGGCGAAGTTGTTTCATGTGATTCGATTACACAAGACACAACCTATGTTGGTGGAATTGAATTAGATTGTTTAGACGGGTCTAGCGGCGCACAACTTGGAGCGCTTCAAGGACCGATGATTGTGAATGTATGGGGATCGTGGTGTGGTCCGTGCAAGGAGGAAATTCCGATCCTTAGATCTTTTTATGAGAAAGCTAAAGACAAGGTCGCGCTAATAGGTGTTGATGTCGAAGAAGCCAGCATTGATGATGGGCGCAGATTTGTAGAAGAAAATGGCATTACCTGGCCCAATTTGTATGACTCAGATGGCCGATCCGGCGAATATTTTGGATTAGGCGTTCCGGTTACCTGGTTTATTGCTGCAGATGGTTCTGTTGCCGGCAAAAAGTTTGGCGTATTCAAGAATGAAACAGAACTAATCACGCTGACAAACAAGTACTTAGGTGTTCGTCTTTAGTCCTCATCCTTTGATGAGTGCAAACCATCTGAAATTAAACGCATGACATTGGGATCTGCCAATGTTGTTGCATCTCCAACTTGGCGGTTTTCAGCGACATCTTTGAGCAATCGGCGCATGATCTTGCCACTTCTGGTTTTTGGAAGCTCTGCAACAACCAGAATCTGACGTGGTTTTGCGATGGCACCAATTTGCTTGGCAACATGGTTTCGTAATTCAGTGATCAGTGTTTCTCCCTTTGCGTGAGCGATTCCACCGCGCAAAATAACAAATGCAACAATTCCTTGTCCCGTCATTGCATCGTGCGCGCCAACAACAGCGGCTTCTGCAACAGCTTCATGTGAAACTAAAGCGGACTCAACTTCAGTTGTCGAAATACGGTGTCCTGAAACATTCATAACATCATCAACACGACCGAGTAACCAGATTGCGCCATCTTTATCTAACTTTGCGCCATCACCTGCAAAGTAAATTCCTTCAAAACGGGACCAATACGTTTCTTTGTATCGCTCATCTTCGCCCCAGATACCGCGCAACATTCCGGGCCATGGCTTATCCAAAATTAAATAACCGCCGTGGCCTTTTGCAACAGCTTTTCCATTGTCATCAACAACCACTGCGCTGATTCCAGGTATTGCAGTCATTGCAGAACCTGGTTTTGTTGCTGTTACACCTGGCAAAGGTGAAATCATGATTCCACCAGTTTCGGTTTGCCACCAGGTATCCACAATTGGACAACGGTTTCCACCGATAACGTCGCGGTACCACATCCATGCTTCCGGATTAATTGGTTCACCAACTGATCCCAATAAACGTAGCGACAAGAGATTGTATTTATTAGGGAACTCATCGCCCCATTTCATCCAGGTACGAATCAAGGTAGGTGCGGTGTACAAAATAGTTACGCCGTACTTTTCAATCAACTCAAAAATACGCCCTTTATGCGGTGTATCAGGGGTTCCTTCATACATAACTTGTGTCGCACCGTTAATGAGTGGCCCGTACACAATGTAGCTGTGGCCGGTAATCCAACCCACATCTGCGGTACACCAATAAACATCAGTTTCAGGCTTGATATCAAAGACGACGCGGTGGGTATAGGCAGCCTGTGTTAAATAGCCGCCAGTTGTATGGAAGATGCCCTTTGGCTTTGCAGTTGTTCCGGATGTGTACAAAATAAACAATGGGTGCTCAGAATCGAAAAACTCTGCGGTGTGATCAGCTGATTGGCGACCAACAATGTCGTGCCACCACACATCTGTTTCCGAATTCCATGCTGTCTCTTGTTTAGTGCGTTGTACAACTAAAACTTTTTTAACATTATGTTGACCCTTTAGTGCTTCATCAACGGCTGGCTTTAAGGCAAATGCACTACCTTTTCTAAAGCCACCATCTGCAGTGATCACTAATTTTGCATCTGCATCTTGAATTCGGGACAACAATGCGTCCGCTGAAAATCCGCCAAAGACAACAGAATGCGGTGCACCGATGCGCGCACAGGCAAGCATGGCAATTGCAGCTTCAGGAATCATCGGCATATAAACTGCAACTCGATCACCAGCAACAACTCCAAGTTCGGTTAATGCATTTGCTGTTTTCTTAACCTCAATTAATAGCTGTGCATATGTAATTGTCTGCGTATCGCCCGGTTCACCTTCAAAGTGAAACGCAACGCGATCGCCGCGACCTTCTTGCACATGTCGATCTAAGGCATTTACAGATGCGTTGATTTTTCCGCCAACGAACCATTTAGCAAATGGTGATTCCCATTCAAGAGTTTGATCCCACGGTGTTTGCCACGTTAGGTGTTGTGCTTGTACATCCCAGAAGGCCAAGCGATCTTTTTCTGCTTGGTCATACAGATCCGGCTTGGCATTTGCGTTGACTGCGAACTCTGCGGTCGGAGGAAATCGACGATCCTCGCTGAGCAGGTTTTCTAGGGATTCGTGTTCTTGGCTCATAACGCTAGAGGCTACCTGCTTGGCATTGTTATCAACAGACACAGCGGTGATGGATTTTTGGCGTGCCAAGCGGTTTCACAATGCGCCAAAGAGAGGAGAAACAATGCTTACATCCTTCATTTTGATGCTGATCAAACTGCTCAGCAGCCCAGTTCTGGTCGCCGCTCTGGCCAGATTCTTGGCAAACGCCCTAAAAACACTGAGCTGACAGCAAACACTGAGCTGACAGCGAAAAAGACCCTCCGCTACCCCCTGCGGAGGGTCTTTTTGTGCCATCTGGGCGAAGGTGAGAGGATTG
>JBIKPC010000096.1:0-3442 GCA_044357675.1 Candidatus Planktophila sp.
CAGTGGTAGAGCGTCTCGTTTACACCGAGAATGTCGGGGGTTCGAAACCCTCAGCGCCCACAAGTAAAAAGGGAGAAAAGAGTAAATGAAAGCATCTCCTAGCGACCAGCGTTCAATTTTAGATATTCAGCGATTTGATCAGCAAGCAACTTCACTTCGGCACAAGGCCGCAAACCTTCCGGAATTAGCAGAATTAGCCAGTACGACAGTTAAAGCAAACAATGCTCGTGATTTGCGCATTGCAGCCGAAACCGAGCTAAGCGACGTTAAACGCGAACTACTGCGCGCCGAAGGTGATGTTGAGCAAATCGTCATGAGAATTACACGCGATGAGGCACGACTAATCGGGGGCAGCGCATCACCTAAAGAGCTAGAACAACTTCAGCACGAGGTCGGTACCTTGGGTGCAAGACGGGCAGAGCTTGAAGAAGTAGAGCTTGAAATCATGATGCGGGTAGATGCAATCAATGAGCGCATCACAACCTTAAAGGCAGAAGAAGCAGAACACGGGGCTGTTATTGCTGATCTGGAGATTCGAAAAGAAAATGCGATGGCTATCATCAATAATGATTTAGATGCGATTGTTAAGGATCGTAGCGAAACTTTGCAGAGTATTGAAAAAGCTTTGGTTGATCTTTATGAAAAAATTCGCCAGACAACAGGTGGAGCAGGAGCAGCAGCCCTTGTTGCTGGAGCATGTGGTGGATGCAACCTTTCAATCAACACAGTCGAACTAAAAAGAGTTGCAGATTTGGCCGAGGATGAAGTTGTGCGCTGTGAAGAATGCCGCTGCATCTTGGTGCGTGGAGTTTAAATGGCTCGTCATTTTCATCTAACCGCCGATGGTGGGTCTAGGGGTAATCCAGGACCTGCTGGATACGGAACAGTTATTACCGAAAACGGCACAATAATTGCTGAGCTGTATGACTTCATTGGTGTTGCTACAAACAATGTTGCTGAATACAGCGGCCTTATTGCGGGCCTTACCGCAATAAATGAAATCGATTCTGCCGCAACAGTAGATGTGAAGATGGACAGTAAATTAGTAGTCGAACAAATGTCTGGACGTTGGCAGATTAAGCATGCAGATATGCGAGTTCTAGCCCAGTCTGCTCGCTCTGCACATAATCCATCACTAGTTTCCTACTCATGGATCCCGCGTGATGAGAATTCGCACGCTGATCGCTTAGCCAATAAAGCTCTGGATCAACAAGCAGGTGGCGGAGAAGTGATTCAGGTTCAGCAGAACTATTTAACCGAGCGCTTGTTGTCTACTGAAAAAGCTACAACGATCTACTTAATTCGACATGGTGAAACAGTATTGACGCCCTTTAAGAAATTTTCAGGTGACGGTCCACTTAATCCCGAGCTTACAGAAACTGGATTAGCTCAAGCTGAAAAAGTTGCAGCAGCAGTTGCCCAGCTAAATCCTGAGGTAATCATCGCTTCTCCACTGAAACGCACAACTCAAACAGCAGAGGCAATCTCGCGCACAACAGGTTTGCCTATTATTTTTGAAGATATGTGGATCGAGTGCTCCTTTGGTACTTGGGATGGACTATCAATCGATGAGGTAAAAGAAAAGTATCCAGCTGATTATCAATCCTGGATTTCATCAACTGGTTTTGCTCCTCCGCAAGGAGAGTCCTATGACAACGTTGCTGTGCGAATAGATGCTGCCCTCAATCAAATTGCTGCTGAATATCCAGGTCAGCGAGTGGTTGTTGTTTCGCACAACGGAGCAATTAAATCTGCTGCAAAAGTTGTTGTTGGAGCACCTGCCGAAAGTATTTTCCACATTGATATTTCACCGTGCTCGATTACTACAGTAAGTATTTGGCCTAGCGATGGTTTGCGCGCGCTACGCAGCCTTAATGAACAGGCACACCTGTACTAATTCCAGAGTAAAAGTCACCGTGTTACGCGGTAGGTCGCAAGCGTTGGGTCACTTGCATATGCAATACGCACACCAGCTTTTTGGGTTGTTGCCAAGCCATCAACAATTTGGGCTGTTAGTAGCTCACCTGGTGCAACCACAGCAACACCTGGGGGATACGGCGCAATTAAATCGGCGCTAATGCGTCCAACTGCATCTTTGGCCGAAACAAACTCGGTATCTGCAAAATAGGCATCACGAATAGACATTGCAACGGTTGGAACAACTGACCAGCTAAGAGATGTTTGTGTTGTACGGGCTGGACCTTGCAATGCTTTCAGAATTGGAACCAGCGCATTTTCCAGAATTTTAAAGTCTTCGGCGTTATCAGCCAAAGTTGCTAAGAAAACAATTGAGTCTTGATCAGCCATTTCAACTCGAATATTTACCTTTTGTAATTCTCGCTCAACATCCACGCCTGATAAACCAAGGATGTTTGCCCGTAAAACAATTTTTGCGGGATCAAAGCGTCCAGTAGGAAAATCAGCAGGATTTAAAAATATTGTTTCCTCAAAGTTTGCCTGAACGGCTTCTTTAAACCCAACAACATGACTTAGCAATTGTCCTGTTAATTCATCGCCTCGTGTTTGTAGCAGTGCGCGGCAGCCATCAATTGATGCCAACGGAGCTCCTGCAGGTGAAGTTGTATGAGTTGTTTCAAAGCTTTGTTCAATGCGGTCTAGGTTCAACAACTTTCCCTGCGCTAATAACAAAGCCGAAGCACTGTAGCCAGGCAACGCTTTATGCACGCTAGTAATTAGTGCATCTGCACCTAGTTGCAGCACGTGCTGCGGTAGCTGAGAGTTAAAACCAAAATGCGCGCCCCAGGCAGCATCGATGATTACGGGAATTGAATTTTGATGCGCTCTCTTAATCAAAGCGGATAACTCTGAAATTGTTCCTAAATAACCAGGCTCTGTCAGTAAAAGCGCAATTGGTTTTTGATCTAAGACACGTTCAAGCTCTGATACTGGAATTCCTGTTGGTACACCTGTTGCTTCATCTATTTCAGGTGTTAACCAGATTGGTTCTAACCCTGTAAGAACCAATGCGCTAAGGACGGATCGGTGAGCAGTACGAGTAAGTGCAACCTTGTCTCCAGGTTTTCCTAGTGCCAAGATGATTGCTTGGTTTGCATGTGTTGAGCCACCAGTTGAAAAGCGTGCGTAATCAGCACCCCACAGAGACGCTGCTAGCTCTTCAGCTTTCTTTAATGTTCCTTCAGTTAACTTGATTTCATCTAAACCACCGTAGAGCGGAGTATCTGTATCTACTACAGCCCCTAACCCCTCATCTAACCGATGTGCCTTCTGCTTGTGACCCGGGATCGTGAATGCTGTGCGCTCAGTTTCGAAGTAGCGCAAATAGGCATCTAGTAACGGTGCGCTCTTTCTTAACTCAGAGTTCATTGTGCAAGCCTAACCAATGGACTGGCGAGTAGGAAATGATGGCTTAGACTTTACCCATGACAACACTTACCGCATTGACTCAAGAGCGTCGGTTGGT
>JBIKPC010000097.1:0-3433 GCA_044357675.1 Candidatus Planktophila sp.
CGCGCTTAAAAAGAAGAGAAAAAGGAATTTTTGCAATGAAGACCACCGTTAGTAGCCACAGGAAGTAGGCGATGAATGCCCCCCATTGCGTAATGGGGGTAGAGACAACGATCAAAATAAAAGTAATGGCAGCAATGATTTTAAGGTGAGATGGAAGGGAGTGAACTAAAGAGTGGCGATGTAGGTAGAGCCGTTCGCCTACATCATGACCGTGGTGATGGTTCTCCTGCTCGACTCTAATTTTTATCCTTTTTCGGTTTACGTGCAAGCAACCTAAATCCAAAGCCAGCAACAAGTGCAGTTCCGATTACACCGATAACGCCAGCAACTCCCACTGATGCGCGCTCATTTTCAATTCCCTTAACTCCATAATCTGCCAGAGTCCCCTTTGAATTGGTGTGCTCTGTAGCAGTTTGAATAAAGCCAATCTCCTCGGCAACTTTTTCTAAACCGTCAGGAGAAGATGAAGCATAAAAAGATATAACGCCAGCGAGAAATAGAGAAACGACTAACCCAGAGAGATAAAACTTTCGATTAGTTAGCACTTCGGATCTCCAACTTTTGAACATTGTTCTTCCACCCATAAACCAAATCACTTCTACTTGCTAGGACCGCGCTAACTGTCAATCCGGTAATTAAGGCTTCACCAATACCAATCAAAATGTGTGTTCCAACCATTGCACCTAAAACAGTGGATACTGAAAAAGTTGCAGTCGCGCCCATTGCATATTGGATAGTGAATCCGACGGCTGCTGCTGGAACTGATAACAATCCACCAATTGCTGCAGCCAAAGAGATAGAGGATTTAGTTTTGGGTAAAATCTTGCGCAGTACTAGGAAGATTCCATAGCCAGCCCACACGCCAATTACTCCCATGTTAAAAACATTGAGCCCAATTGCAGTTAATCCGCCGTCAGCAAACAAGAAACCTTGCATCAAGAGCACAACAGATAATGCCAACGTTGCTGCCCACGGCCCCACTAATACGGCGGCAAGTGCGCCTCCAAGCAGGTGACCACTTGTTCCTGCAGCAACCGGGAAGTTGAGCATTTGAACAGCGAAAATAAAGACAGCAGTCAATCCGGCTAGAGGCGCGGTTTTTTCATCAAGCTGGGTGCGAGCGCCTTTGAGCGCAGTTGCAACACCTGCGGCAGCTAAGCCTGCAAAGATCGCTGAAGTTTGGACATCAATAAAGCCATCAGGGATATGCATGCTCAAATTGTAACCCAGATGCAAATCATTCGCATCTGGAAAATAGGCATTCGGCTCTGCCTAAGCCTGCATTTCCAGTCCAACCCGGAGGGCCATCCATTTGAAACGAGTTTAAGGTTGGCGGATGCGCCTTGCCTTGGTTTCTCTCTTAGTCCTAGGGCTGATGGCACCGGTTTCTGCGCCGGCGCAAGACTGTAACTGGAAAGCCGGTTGGGTAAAGGCCGAGAATGCAAAGGCCGGAAACAAAAATTGGGATTCAGATGTCGTGATGCGCTTTAGCGCAGATTTCACTCGGCGCAAAGAAGCCAAACGGGTTGAAGGCTATTTTGATCAGGCAAGTATTGGCTGTGGGCAGAGTGCATCCTTGAAAATTATGGGTGCTAGATCAGTAGATGTCTCGCTCTATCGCATTGGATATTACAAAGGAGCTGGCGCTCGCTTAATTACAACAATTAAAAATGCAAAGCAAATTACAGCAACACAATCAACCCCGCCGGGTCAGTACCTAGTTAAATTAAAATCTCTAGGTTATCGATCTACATTTGTCCCACTTGTCATTACAGGACAAGTTCCAAGTGATGTGACTTTTGTTTCCTCAGTTCTCACTTGGCAGGCATATAACCAGTGGGGCGGAGAGTCACTCTATAAAGGTGCCGATGGACAAAGAGAAACCCGAGCCATTTCGGTTTCACTTGATCGCCCCTATGACGGGGATGGTTCTGGGCAATTTAGATATATGGAGCAACCTCTTGTTCAGTTGATGGAACAACTCAACTTGGATATCAATTACCTAACGGATATCGATTTAGATAAAGCACCTGAGATTAACTCTGCCTCCATTGTTCTGGGTGGGCATAGCGAGTATTGGACTCAGGCGATGCGGGATGTGGTTGAAAAAGAAATAAACGAGGGCACGAACTTATTAATCTTTGGTGGCAATACTGCGTATGCAAAAACTTATCTCATTGACCGAACAATGAATGAGAGAATTCCTTATCGAGACATTAATCAACCGGAATCTTTGTTTTTGGGATCACAATTTTTTGCAGTTGGAATTAAAAAAGATTTAGAAGTGCAGGCAGCACAAAGTTGGCCATTTGATACTCTCGGTAAAGCCGGCAAAATTAAGGGAATTTACGGCTACGAAGCCGATACGGCGATGGGAACAAGAGGTCCTGGCGTTGAAGTATTGGCACGATCAACTATCAGCCCTACAGAGAAGGGTTTTGTTGCGATGAGCACCTACTACGCAGCACCAAGCGGGGCAGGAGTCTTAAACCTGGGCACTAATGCCTGGGTCTGCGCAATGGCCAACCGTTGCCCGTGGGGCCACAGCTTTGATGCAAAGACTGTGCAACAAATTCGAAAAGTAACCACAGCAATTATTGAGCAAGCCGGGCGAGAAAAGATTGGGAATTGGCGTGTGCCACATATCGATATTCCCACTCGTCCCTAAGAGTTAGCGTATAGAGTCACACTCGTGAGTGAAGATGACGACATGGAAGAACTCATCACCGAGGAAATGCTTTGGGATCGAATTCCTGAAGTAGATGGCGAAGAACGTGCCAGCACGTATTATGAATTAAGTGCTCGAATTTATGCACGTGGACAATATGACGAAGCGTTAGCGTTAGCTGAAACTGCGCGCGATATTTACTCAACTCTTGGAGACAGCGCACCAAGTGAAGGTTTAGCTCAGGCGTATTCTGCAATTGGTTATAACTTAAATCAATTAAAGCGTATGGACGAGGCTGCAACTGCAATGAGCAAAGCAGTCGAAATTTTGCGCGAGAACAAATCACCGATTGCACTAGAACTTGCTTGCACATTAGGTGAGTGGTGGTACACCTCAAAGCAGTATGACAAAGTTGTCGAAACAATGAATGAGTGCGCCCAAGAGCATTTAGTCGATGGAAATGAAATTGGTGCAGCAAACGATCTACACCTCATAGGCTGCGCTGAGCGTGAACTAAAAAACTATGAAAGATCTATTGACGCATTTAAAGAGGCACGCGCACTATTTAAGCGAAATAAAGAAGTCATTCATGTTGCTCGCTGTGATCAAAAAATCGCATCATGCTTAATTGAATTAGGTGAGGGTGAATTAGCCCTTGAAACAGCTCGCCGAGCAGTAGATGTCTTTGAAACTGGGCATGACCACCGTCGCGAGAATTTCGCTCAATTTGAATATGGCAAAGCACAAATTTTGTTGGAGAAGTTC
>JBIKPC010000098.1:0-3395 GCA_044357675.1 Candidatus Planktophila sp.
ATGCCTGGGCTAGCCCTGCTGGGGTCGCAAATCCGCACCGAATCGCACGTCTAGCAAGCCTTCGATCACTGTTAGCGGTCAAGGATTCTCCGGCACCTGCAACTGAGGATTAATCTCACTTTTTATCCCCTGCGGGGCCGGTTATTTAAGGCAGGGTAGTTTGCGACAACACAATAGACTTGCTTCATTATGAGCGCTGATCTGAATTCAATTGACCTACTTGATGATTTAGCACTCGCACATGCCTTAGCTGACTTAGCAGATGCAATTAGCCTGGATCGTTACCAGGCCCAAGATTTAGTTATCACTACTAAACCCGATAACACTCCGGTCACCGATGCTGACCGCGCAGTAGAAACCGCAATCCGTGAAGCACTGGCAACGCACCGCCAAACAGATGGATTGGTCGGCGAAGAGTTTGGTAGCGATAAAGGTACATCTGGTCGTTATTGGGTTATTGATCCAATCGATGGAACTAAAAACTTTATGCGCGGAGTTCCAACCTGGGCAACATTGATCGCTCTTGTAGAGGTTGATTCATCAGGTAATGAAGAAGTTGTTGTTGGAATTGCTAGCGCACCAGCACTTGCTCGCCGTTGGTCTGCAGCAAAAGGTCACGGGGCATTTGTACGATTTAATGGCGGTAATTCAGATGCTTCCTTAAGCGAGTTAGCAGAAGATGAATTTGATGGCTCTGTACAGGGAA
Organism: Candidatus Planktophila sp.; assembly: GCA_044357675.1. Classification (GTDB taxonomy): domain Bacteria; phylum Actinomycetota; class Actinomycetes; order Nanopelagicales; family Nanopelagicaceae; genus Planktophila. The sequence goes on from JBIKPC010000098.1 coordinate 707, forward strand.
GTAACGAGAAAAAGATTTCAGTATCTAAGGTCGCATCGCTTAGCGATGCCTCGATTTCATACTCTGATTTTATTGGGTGGGAAGATCGCCTAGAGCCTTTCCAGAAAATGCTTGCTAACGCCTGGCGTACACGTGGCATTGGTGACTTTTGGTCACACATGTTGGTCGCAGAAGGCGCGGTAGATATTGCAATCGAACCTTCACTTGCACTCTGGGATATGGCAGCACTCGACATCATTGTTCGAGAAGCCGGTGGCAGCTTTACAAACACAGCTGGTCACAACGGGCCTTTTGGTGGAAGCGGAGTTTCAACCAACGGATTGCTACACAATGCAGTAATCAACGGGCTTAACCCATGAGCCAACTACTTGAGCCAGTAACCCTGTCCGTGCAAGGAATGACCTGTTCTTCCTGCGTTAACTCAGTTGAAAAAGCCCTTAATAAGGTTGAAGGCGTCAGCGCAACTATTAACTTCGCAACAGAGACGGCTCACATTTTAGCCCCAGCAGATATGAGCCCTAAGGATTTAATAAAGATTGTAGAAAAAGCAGGGTATTCCGCCACGTTATTAGTGGATGCGCAATCTGTAACGCTACATAGCAAGAAATCTGCTCGCGCTTTCTTCTTTGCCTTTATCTTTGCAGTACCTGCAGTTGCAATCTCAATGATCATGAGCTGGCATCACCAGGTTGATATGTGGGTTCATCAGATTTTGGACAACTTTGGCTTGCCTCATCCCCTGTATTCAGCAACTGCGTGGGTAGTCATTGCCCTTAGCGCTCCTGTTGTATTGCTAGTTGCATATCCAATTCATAAAGCGGCTTTTAGAAACATCATGCACCCAACTATGGACAACTTGATTTCCATGGGATCGTTGGCTGCATTTGGTTGGTCTATATATGCAAACTCAACTGGTGAAGGTGATGTCTACACCGAAGTTGCAGCCGGTGTTATTTTCTTTGTGATTTTAGGCCGCTACTTAGAAACACGCGCTAAAGCTAAAGCCAGTAGCGCGCTTACATCTTTGTTAGCACTTGGCAGTAAAGAGGTAACAATTGTGCGCGGGGGATTCCCGCTGATTGTTCCGATTGAACAGTTGCAAATTGGTGATGAGTTTGAAGTTCGCCCGGGAGATCGCATTGCCACAGATGGAATCGTTGTTAAAGGCGAATCTGCGGTAGATAACTCAATGTTGACCGGTGAAACAAAGCCTGTTGATGTTCGTCCAGGATCTTCAGTAATCGGTGCATCGATAAATCACAACGGACGTTTGATTGTTCGTGCGACCAGAGTTGGCAGCGATACTGAACTTGCTCGAATCACTGCAATGGTAATCAGCGCTCAAGGAACTAAGGCACCAATCCAGCGTTTGGCTGATCGCATTAGCGCTGTCTTTGTTCCTATTGTCACCGTCCTTGCAATCGGAACCTTTGCAGGCTGGTACTTCACCGGCTCAACACTTACTAAAGCTATTTCAGTTGCAATTACTGTTTTAGTTATCGCCTGTCCCTGCGCACTTGGCTTAGCCACACCCGTTGCCCTTCTTGTTGCATCCGGTCGCGGCGCAGCACGTGGCATTGTTCTGCGCGAGCCTCGAGTGTTAGAAGTTGCCCGCAATGTCGATGTTGTTCTCTTTGATAAGACAGGAACATTGACTGAAGGCGTGATGCTTGTTCAGGAAGCAACAATTTCTACAACAGCAGGTGCGGTTCTTGGTCGTTCATTTGCCGAGATCGTGACCGCTGAGAACATACTTGCCTCTGCCGGTGCAATTGAATCGCAGAATAATCACCCGATTGCGCTATCAATTACTAAGTACGCATTAGCCAACGCACCACAAACATCTTTGGTTGGTTCCCGCTCAACTTTTGCTGTCTCTGATTTCGCCGTAACACCTGGATCAGGTGCGGCTGGTCGTGTTTCAATTGGTGGGCAATCACCAGTAGTTCTGATCGGCTCACCTGCTGCAGTTGCTCATAGCTCTACCGATTTTCATGCAGATATTAAATCTGCAATAGAGCGTGGCCAAGCTGCTGGATTAACATTGGCAGTTCTTGCGTGGGATGGTGTGGCAGTTGCCGTCTTTGCGATTGGTGATCAACTTAAAGCAGATGCTGCCGCAACAGTTGCCGCCCTTGGCACAATGGGAATTACTCCTTGGCTTGTAACTGGCGATAGCAGTGAGGTGGCCGCATCGGTTGCAACAACTGTCGGAATTGATGCAGCACATGTTGTTTCACATGCCTTGCCAGAAATAAAGCTTGAAATTGTGGAGCGCATGAAGAGTGAAGGACACACCGTATTAATGATCGGTGATGGCATCAATGATGCTGCAGCTCTTACCGCCGCAGATTTATCGATGGCCATGGGCACCGGAACAGATACTGCGATTAATAGTGCCGATATCACCTTGATGAACACAGGACTTGGCAGCGTTATTTCAGCTCTGAAGCTTTCAAAGAAGACCTTAAAGATCATCCGCTTAAACATGGGATGGGCCTTTGTTTACAACGTAATCGGGATACCAATTGCCGCGGCAGGATTGTTGTCGCCGTTGTATGCAGCTGCTGCCATGGCGGCGAGCAGCGTCTTAGTTGTCACCAATTCCCTACGGATTAAATAAAGAAGTTTGGGAAAGCAAAAAGGCCCTCGTAAAAGGGCCTTTGTGCTATTTAGTAGCGGGGGCAGG
>JBIKPC010000099.1:0-3387 GCA_044357675.1 Candidatus Planktophila sp.
CAATTGCACCAGGGCCGGCTAAAAGAGGTGTTCCGAGTGGAACCAGTGCGACATTGGCATCACCATCATCACCATGCTTTTTAGCATTACCTGTCAACAGTTCTAACGCAACCAGCAAGAGCAAAAGCGCTCCTGCTGCCTGCAGGGCTTCCATTGAAATATTTAGATAACTTAGAATCGCTCGACCAAATAGTGCAAAAATCGAGATCACAAGAAGTGAAACAGCTGCTGCTTGCATAGCCAGGATTCGCCGAACTCGTGGTGATTTATCAGCAACTAACCCTAAGAAAATTGGAGTTGCACCAGGTGGATCCATGATCACAAAGAGCGTGACAAAAGATTGGATTGCAAAAGTTACTGCACTTATATCTTTCATGAGTTAACAACCCTTCGTGCATCTGCTTGTGCTTCTAACTTTAGCCATTGTTCCCTGCTGGTGTGGTTTTCTGCTAATGAGTTCAGCTTTCCAGTACCGTGGTAATCACTGCTTCCAGTAACAACTAGATCTAATTCCTTCGCTATCACACGCAACATCGCGCGCTCATCTGGGTTTTGGTCTCGGTGGTCTACTTCTATCCCATTGAGTCCGGCAGCTACTAAATCTGCAAAATCTTCAGCCTTTAATACTTGCCCACGATGGGAGGCAAAGGGATGTGCAATAACTGCGACGCCACCTGCTCGGCGAATCAATTTAACTGCCTCGACCGGTGTTGGGGCTGCATGAGAGACATAAAAACGAGAATCATTGTGCAATAAATCTACAAAGGCTTCATCGCGTGACTTAACAATTTTTTTGGCAACCAAGGCATCGGCTAAATGTGGGCGCCCCATTGTCGCTCCAGCCGGCATTGCATTTTCAACATCTGCTATTGAAATATCCATGCCCTCGGCTCGCATTTTTTCAATCATTTTTCGCATACGCGGTAAACGACCATCACGAGTTTCTTCTAACATTGTTTGCATTTCACTATGTTTAGGATCAAAAAGCATGCCTAACATGTGAACGCTTATGCCATCGTTGGTTAAGCAGGAAATCTCAGCACCCAGCACAAGTTGTAGCTTTCCTCGCAACGCCTGTGTTGCTTCTTCCCATCCGGATGTTGTGTCGTGGTCTGCGATACCCAATACCTCTAACCCTTGAACTATGGCTTTATTAACTAGCTCTCTTGGCCTGTCAGTACCATCACTACAGGTTGTATGGGTATGCAAATCAATCATTATTTACACCTCTAGTTCTGGTAACAACCAAGACACAACCAAACAAAATCAATGCTATTCCAGGAATGATTCCTGCAGGAGGTTTTTGGTCTAACCACCACACTGCAAGAACAGCACTGACTGGAACTTCAAAAAATACAATCAAGGACACTACTGCGGGTGAAACTCGCTTGAGCGCAGAGTTAAACATTGAATGACCCAGTAATTGCGCTCCGAGAATAAGGCCCAGAAGAATCCACCACTCTTTTGCACTAAATGAAAATATTTCATTACCAGCAATTATTGCCATGGGCAGCGCGGTCATCGAACATATGAAATAACAAATAGTCGTATATGTGGATGTTTCTAGAGTTCTTTGTGCTTTTGAGCCAGCGATCATGTAGGCAGCTGCCAGTGCTGCCGAAATAAGCGCAGCTAGATCTCCTAAAAATGATTTAAATGAAATTTGAAGGTCTACGCCAACAACGACTAACACACCAACGAAACTAACGATCATTCCAAGCCAAGCCTTTGATGGAATATGGCCGCCTGAAAACTTTACAAACAAAGCGGCGAATATCGGTTGCAAGGCAACTAAAGCGGTTCCGGCTGCAACTGTTGTCATTCTCATTGCCAGAAAGAATCCGACAAAGTGAAGAGCTAATACGACTCCGGCAATTAGCGCCCACTTCACTCCAGCCCTGTCTCGTTGATGGCGAAGTGCAAATGGCAAGGTCACTAATGATCCGCCGAGATTTCTCCAGAAGATCAAGGTCAGCACAGGCATCGTGCTCATTGCGATTAAGGGTCCAGATGTTCCGATTCCGATAATTCCTAAACCTAAACGAACCAGATCTGGGCGTGCAGGCATCGCTGTATGTTGGTTAATGCGTTCCCCTGCGTTCATAAGAGAAAGGTACCCTTATCCCATGAGCAGCAATCTCCTAAACCGAGTATTTCTCGCCCGTCTTGCAGGTACCGCGGTCTTTGACCCAAATGGTGATCCAGTAGGAAAGGTGCGTGATGCTGTCGCGACCCTTCGTTCTACAAATCAACCCCCACGAATTCTTGGCTTAGTTGTTGAAGTTCCTTTGCGGCGTCGTGTCTTTGTGCCCATCACCCGAGTAACTTCGATTGAAAGTGGAGCTGTTGTCATTACTGGCTTACTTAATATGCGCCGATTCGATACACGTCCTGGTGAGACCCTAGTCCTTGGCGAAATGTTAGATCGTTCAATTACATTAGTTGAATCTGGTGAAGCCGTTGTAGTCGAAGACATGGGAATGGAAGAAACGCGAACCGGTGATTGGTTTATAAATCGAGTTCACATCATGCGTCGAGGTCGTGGCTTGCGTCGCAAGGGCGCAACATCAACGGTTGCCTGGGAAGAAGTAATTGGTTTTGCAAGCACCGAACAAAATCAAGGTGTTGCAAATTTAATGTCCACGCTTGCTAATCTGCGTGCCGCCGATCTTGCAGCGGTTTTGCAAGATCTTGCCCCTAAGCGCCGCATTGAAGTTGCGATTGCACTTGATGATGAACGCCTTGCTGATGTTCTTGAAGAAATGGATGAGACAGATCGAGTTGCGCTGTTGGCTGAACTCGAAGGAGAACGCGCCGCAGATGTTTTGGGCGAAATGGATCCAGATGATGCTGCAGATTTGCTGCGCGAAATAGGTGAAGAACGAGCAAGCGCACTGTTGGATTTAATGGAGCCAGAAGATGCAGAAGATGTTTTGCGTTTGATGACCTACGAAGATTACTCAGCAGGCGGAATGATGACGACTGAGCCAATTGTGCTCACCGCAGATTCGACTGTTGCCGATGCGCTAGCTGCAGTTCGTCAAAAACAAATTTCTCCTGCCCTTGCTTCGCAAATTTATATCTGCCGCCAGCCAGTAGAAACACCAACCGGACGTTTTATTGGCGTTGTTCATTACCAGCGTTTACTACGCGAACCTCCAGCAACTTTGTTGGGTTCGATCGTTGATAATGATTCAAAGGGTGTGAATCCAGATGCTTCCTTGCACGAGGTTTCTTCATATTTAGCCAGCTACAACATGCTGTCGCTGCCAGTCGTAGATGCCAACGAGCGGCTGCTCGGAGCCGTAACAGTTGATGATGTGCTCGATCACTTATTGCCTGAAAATTGGCGACATGATCACAGAGAAAAATCACCAGTCACTTTTA
>JBIKPC010000100.1:0-3381 GCA_044357675.1 Candidatus Planktophila sp.
GAGCACTGCCCTCCGGAGGCAGGTGCACAGGTTCGATTCCTGTCGGGGGCACACTTGAGGTAAATCACTCTGATCTATGAAAACACTTTGCGTACATCCTTGTATATCAACCCTGCAGGATGGACAATTAAGGCCTTGCACGCACAACTGTGTGTATTAACACCAGATAACTCTTGAACAAGTTGTACTTCCCTAAGGAGACACGCAATGGATTGGCGACATCAATCAGCCTGCCGCGATGAGGATCCGGAGCTTTTCTTCCCTGTTGGAAACACAGGCCCAGCCCTTACCCAAATCGAAGAGGCCAAAAAGGTTTGTAATCGCTGCATTGTGAAAGAGCCATGTTTGGCCTGGGCGCTTGAGAGCGGTCAAGATGCAGGTGTGTGGGGCGGTTTATCTGAAGATGAACGTCGCGCACTAAAGCGTCGTGCGGCACGAAATCGTGCGCGTTTGATGGAGCAACAAAACCATATTTAAATCGGGAAGCGCAACTTTGCGTGCGTTCCTTGGTGTGTAGATTCCAGCTTCAATTCACCCTTTAATTCATTCTCAATCAGCGTACGCACAATTTGTAGACCCAAGTTTGATGATGTTGCTAAATCAAATCCAGCTGGCAGGCCCACGCCATCATCTGAAATAGTAATCAGGCCTTCATTGCTGTAGCGCTGCAACTCAATTCTTAAACGTGTCCCTGATTCGTATAAACCGTGTTCTAGCGCGTTGTGCATTAACTCAGTGACAACCAAAGACAGCGGTGTTGCAATTCTAGATTCAAGTGAACCAAGCTGTCCCACACGTTCGATACTTAACTGACCCATTCGTGGACTTAGCTCTAGTGCATGCGTAACTAGCGAAGTCAGTACCTCGTCGAAGGCCACAGTGTTTTCAGTGCTATTGGAAAGGGTCTCATGTACAAGCGCAATAGATGCAATGCGGCGCACGGCTTCATCTAGCGCTGCGGCGGCAGCTGGATCATCAATCCGGCGGGACTGCAGCCGAAGTAGCGCAGAGACCGTCTGTAGATTATTTTTTACACGATGATGAATCTCACGAATAGTTGCATCCTTGGTTACTAACTCGCGATCACGTCGACGAAGTTCAGTGACATTTTGCAACAAAACAATCGAGCCAATTCGATCTGTTCCTTGAATTAGTGGCAAAACCAAGAGATCAATCGTTGCACCTTGATTATCAATTTCTACACGGCGCAGAGTTTTACCATTTAAACGAGTACGAATGCCTTCTTCTTGTGCATTTGGTGAGGCGGTAACTACTTTTTCTGCAACCTCACCAAGATTGTGGCCTTCTAGTTCGCCATGCCAGCCCATGCGAGAAAATGCTGATTTTGCATTAGGACTAGCAAAGGAAATAGCACCATTTACATCAAGGCGAATTAAGCCATCACCTACACGTGGAACTGGTTCAAATAATGACCCTGAGGATTGGTATGGAAAGTTTCCTTCAGCAACCATTTGATACAAATGCTTTGCGATTTCTCGATAATTCAATTCAAGTTTGCCAGGAGAACGCATGTGTTCGGCGTTGCGATGGCGTGAAATTACAGCAATAACTTGGCCCTCAAAGAACACAGGGATCGTTTCCTCTTTGATCAATAACTCACCAACATGTTCGGGCTCGGTGTTTCGCACAATGTCGCCCGTTGAAAGTGCTTCATCAATATTTGGACGAGCCCCCCACAAGACTTCATCACCAATGACATCGTTGATGAAAACGGTAGAAGATGTTGTTGGGCGAATATGAGCCACAGCAATGTGACCGGTTGGCCACAGCTTTATATCCTTACGAATTGGAACCCACAAAATCAAATCTGCAAATGAGAGATCAGACAGCAACTGCCAATCAGCCACTAATTCCCGCAATCGGTGGGATTGATCAAAAGTCACCGAGGTACGGCCACCCATTATGTTATCTAGCTGGAACATTGTTACTTCCACTCCGCCAAGTGCAATTCGATTTCTTGGGTGGCAAACCACACCAGTTCGTCATCACCTTGGAAGGCAAGCAATACGCACTGGACTTGATTCCATTGCAATGGTGAAACAAGGGTGATTGATTGGGCATAGTGCTCGCCTATGAATTCCTTTTCAACTTCAAAAGCCACAACAATCCCTGGCGCCTTTTCGGAAAGTCGCAGTTCTAGAGCTTCTTCACTTGCAGCAACTGACAATAAATATTCGAGTTCTTCTTCGTCGCAATCAGGATTTTCAACAACAAAGTGAATGGTGGGTGCATATAGCTCATCGACCTCAATGCTTTTGGTGGCTACAAAGCTTTCGAGATCCTTGTGAGTAATTGCAAGATATGCACGCATTGGGCAATAGTAATAGATCTCAACTTTTTAGTTCACGGGCCAGTTCTGCGATTGATTTACGCACATTTGAGCGCTCATTGATCTCTACTAAGGTTGCATGCTCGTCTTCAGCGGCGGTGACTGCGCGAGCATCCTTACCAATACTCCTAATTCGTATTGGCTTCAGAGCCGTTGCATAGTTCAAGAATTGTGCTTCCTCCTTCTCACCTCGCTTACCAAGAGATTTCATATTCATCACAAAACTGAGGCTGGCACGAACTGAGGTACTGCCCAACAGTTCTATGACTTGAGCCAACCTATGTGTTCCCAATTGATCTGCTCTGGAAACAATCATTAACTCATCAGCTTGATCGCAACACCAGGTAGTCATGGTCGAAGTCCATCGACGATCAGTAAGTCGATTGGAAAGACCAGAAATAGATCCCAAATCGATAATGATGAATTCAAATTCTGCTGCTGCGCGCTCCATAAACTCATCAACCCTGCCAGCATGTTCTTGATTTATTTCAGTCAGAGATAAATGGGGGGCGATAGTTTTCCATTGTGATTCAGTATTGATATTTCGCATGGCTAGATATGCAGCTATAGAGGGTGCGCGATAGTTTCCCTCGATCAGCAATGTTGATTTCTCAAGAATACTCAGCTCCATCGCCACATTAATGGCAAGTGTTGTGCAACCGGTGTAGCTACCTGCTGACCCAACTGCGATAACTCGTGCTTTTCGCAACGCACGTTGTGGTGTGTTGGTACCTCGCACCATTGGCGTACGTACAAAGCCCCGCACTAAAGTCACTAGATCTGTCGCTGATTGTGGCACCTCATAGAGATGTTTAAAATCCCCATCCTGCTGCTGTTCAATATAAAAACCAATACTTTGCCGAACCTTGAGTGCAATTGAATCCAGATTAGCTTGTGAAATACCTGGCAGATCTGAAGCAAATAACAGAAGCGCGCCTTTGGCTATCTCTTGATTATCAAGTAAAAATCGTTCTAGTGAAGCCCAATCAATGGCTCGGAATACAACGCTCCACCCTTGAGCAAATAAGGTA
>JBIKPC010000101.1:0-3293 GCA_044357675.1 Candidatus Planktophila sp.
CTCTCAGCGCTAAAGCGACTTCTACAGCGCTTTCGTGACCGCCTTCAAATAAAACTCCAAACTCATCTCCACCAAGTCGTGCCAATAAAGCACCATGCGGCAAAGCGCGTTCAAAACGAAGTGCTACTTGTTGCAAGACTTTGTCTCCAGTTTCATGACCATGGGCATCATTTATTGGCTTAAATCCATCCAGATCAAGCAGCAACAATGCGCCTTCTTTTTCGATAAAGCTGTCGATCTCACTTACCAAGCGTCGCCGGTTAGGTAGCCCAGTTAACTCATCTGTTCTGGCCAGCAATCTTTCTTGACCAATGTTTTTAGCTTGAGTCAGAGCCAGAGCCATTCGTGCAAATGCGAGTGCTAATGTCGCTATTGCCGGAATCACAATAAATTTAGGAAAGTAATCAGGACGGATTGCAATTAAAGCAAGCACCGTTGCACTTAATGAAACGGAAATCGATATCAATACCGGGTTGATACCTTCCCGAGCCTTGGTATCTATTCCTGGCTGCCAAAAACTTTCGGCAATGAGTAAAAGCGCTACAACCCAACCAATATCCAATAATGAACCCATGAGGTAACTTCCATTAATGTTATGCCACAAGTACAGAAAATCAGTCAGGGCAAATATAGAAACTCCTAAGGTAAGCACTACTGCGCGTCTTGAATAACCCTGCATGAAAACAGTGGCAATGACTACGCATACAAGAATCAAATCTGCGATCGGGTACATAATCGCAAAGAAGGTTTCGCTAATGTTGCCAGCAAAGTGCGGAAGCACTGGTTTTGCAATTAACGCAGAACATAGGGTGCTTAGGCCTAAACCAAATATTGAGGAATCTACAAGCTCAATTACTGTTAGTTTTCGGTTGGCTGCAAGAAGACGCGGCAAACCAACGATTGCAAGAGGGTAAAACAGTAAGTACATAAAGCCCGAGATTGTGTTAGAAACTCTTTGCGATGAATAAAAGGTTGCCACGCTGGCAAGAACAGAACCAATTGCCCAAAAGCCCACAGCGATTGCAACAGTTGGCTTGGCAACTCTGTCACTGATGTGTGGAGCACACGATATGCCCATAATCGCCGCAACTGGAATTATGTTGAAGGCAAATAGCTCTGACCAAACCGTTGGGGATAACAGATGAACAACGAGATAGATGGCTAGCAAGCCGAATCCTGAAAATCTGACTACTCGCATGATGAGAGAGTAGGAAGATCACAGCAACAATGAAATAGGGGAACCCATAGGTAAGAAAAAACCCGCTACCAGGTAGGTAGCGGGTTTTTACTAAAGATCTAAAGTATTAGAGACCCTTGTAACAAATTAGCTTTGCATTTTCACGAGCATTCGTAACATTTGATGCAAGCTCAGCAGGCTTGTTGACTGCAACAAGCTTTGCGGCTTCAAGTCGCTTGATCAACTGATCAATACCGCGGATCTTGCTTCCATAAGCACGAATCGCTGATGTCCATGAAGCCACAGCGCTTGTTAGAACTCTCTTATCAACATCTGTGGTGGCTGCTGCCAGTTTTGCCTGAGCGCCGGTGAGCCGGAGAGTTGCAGCATCTAATTTCACTTGGACCTCTGCACGATTGGCAATTTCTGTGGTTATTCCAAGTTCAATTACTGGAATCTGTGCCTTGAATTTAGCTGCTGTTGTAGTAGCAGTCTTTTGTGCCATTACTGCAGAGTTTGCATTTGTTAAACAATCAAGTGTTAGCCATGTCAATTTAGTGCTGGACATAAGTGGGTTCTTAGCGCACTTGTATGTCACTTTGCCGACCTTGGTAGTTGAACCAGACTTTGTGCAGGCAACACCATTTGTAACCGGGGCAGCCTGTGCTGGAACAGCAACCATGACGCCGCCTGCGACGATGAGTGCTACTGATAGTGATGCGATTTTACGAAGCATGTAAGAACCTTTCGTTGTAATAGGGGCAATACTATCAATTTAGTACTTAAAGAAGACTGAAAACGCGCCGAGAATCAGAAGGTATGACCGTTACTTGCGTTGTTTTGTCCGCATCCCAACTTTTCTGACAATCGACCGTGGCAATCTTTTGATTACAAAGACCAAGAGTTGATATTGCCAACCTGGAATCGATAGTGCTTCACCCTTGAGTGCATCGCTCCAGGCCTTTGCAACTAATTCATCAGCATCAAGCCACAGAAAGCTCGGTAAACCTTTCATGGACATTCGACCGCGTTGGTGAAACTCGGTGCGGGTAAATCCAGGACACAGCGCACTGATTTTTACATTAGTGCCAGCAAGTTCAGTATGAAGTGACTCGGACAACACAGTCAGATAGGACTTTGATGCACTGTATGTGCCACCTGCAATAAAACTAGCAACAGATGAAACATTGATCACAACACCTTTGTTTCGCTCCTTCATCAAAGGAAGTGCTACATGCATTAGGCGCATCGGTGTTCGAACTAGCACATCCAATAGCTGTTGCTCAGCTTCTAATTGCGAGAGAGTGAATGCCTTGTTAATACCAAACCCTGCATTATTGATCAGCACATCAATTTGATTGTTTGCGATGTACTGCTCGACCACACCACACCCAGAATCTGTTGCAAGATCTGCTTGAATAATGTGGGTTTGGACCTTGAACTTGGCCTGTAATTGTTCGGCACGTTCTTGCAAACGTGGCAGATCACGGGCAACTAATACGATGTTGTAATTGTTTTCTGCCAGCAATCGTGTGAAGCTCTCACCGATTCCAGATGTTGCTCCTGTTACTAGCGCCCACGATTGCATTTATGCCACCTATCCAGTTCTAAGTTCGCCAAGTGCACCATGTGGAACAAATGGTGCGTCCGGTGCAACAGGGGAAAGAGATAGATAACTCTGCCCTTGAATTGGACGGGAATCAATCTCTCCCTTATTGGGCCATAACGATAAAGCACGTTCTGCCTGAGCCGTAATAGTTAGCGAGGGATTTACACCTAAATTTGCGGTAATTGTCGAACCATCAACAATGTGCAATGTTGGATAGTTCCACACGCGATGATAAGGGTCGATCACTCCTTTGGTTTGATTTTCCCCGATTACACATCCACCAACGAAGTGAGCCGTAAATGGAGCATCAATCAAATCTCCAATATGTCCAGCAGTGTTTCCACCATGCTTTACTGCAATTCTCCTTACAACCTCGTTAGCTGCCGGAATGTACGTTGCATTGGGATGTTCAAGATCATTAGTCGAAGTCAGGTGCCATCCGTACCAACTTCTTTTTGACTTTACCGAGATAAATGAATCCACGTTTTGCATTGTTAAAGCGATAAC
>JBIKPC010000020.1:0-11532 GCA_044357675.1 Candidatus Planktophila sp.
TGTTTCCACATTTAACTATTTTTGAAAACATTGCATTTGGGCTACGTCGTCGTGGAATCAAAGATGTGACTGCAGATGTAAACAAAGTTCTGGAACTTGTTGAGCTTCCACACCTTGCTCAGCGCAAGCCAACTCAGTTATCTGGTGGGCAGCAACAGCGCATTGCATTAGCTCGCGCAATCGTTAACCGCCCAGCACTGCTTTTGCTCGATGAACCGCTAGGCGCGCTAGATCTAAAACTACGTCGCCAGATGCAGATCGAACTCAAGTGGATTCAACGCGAAGTTGGCTTGACTTTCGTTCACGTTACACACGATCAGGAAGAGGCCATGACCATGGCTGACACCATCGCTGTTATGAACGAGGGCGAAATTGAGCAGATGGGATCTCCTGCAGATCTATATGACAACCCAGGCACAGCTTTTGTTGCTAACTTCTTGGGACAATCAAACTTAATCAAGGGGCGCATCGAAGGTACAGATGGAGACAACTTAGTTGTTGATCTATTTGGACAAAAGATTTCAATGCCTAAGAACCGAAGTCATGCAGTAGATAAATCAATGTACGCCGGAATTCGCCCAGAAAAATTCCGTATCTCACTTGTCGGAACACCTACGCGCGGAAATACTTTGACTGGTGGTCGCATTGAAGATGTTTCATACATTGGTGTTTCAACTCAGTACCAAGTAACAATGCCATGGGGCCAAGAAGTCATGGTCTTTGAGCAAAATGATGATGGAGTTCCACCATTTGATAAGGGCGATGAGGTTGTAATTTCTTGGGAGCCTAACTTCACTTTTGCGCTGCGCGGCGATGATGATGTCGAAGCTGGACTTGAAGTTAACCCTGAGGATCTAGACGAAGAATGAGCAACCTCTTAGCTAAGGTGAAGTTGCCTTACCTTTTGTTGTTACCAGGATTTTTGTTCCTGTTTACCTTCTTTATTTTGCCGATTGCTAATCTGGCGCAAACCTCAACCCAAACACCAATTGTTGGGGGAGACACTGGTCAATACGAACAGACTTTACAGTTTTCAAATTACCTAACCGCATTTACTGAAAACAAAGAACAGTTTGCACGCTCATTCATTTTCGCCTTGTGTGCCACTGTTTTAGCTTTAGCAATTGCTTACCCGTTGGCCTATGCAATCGCTTTCAAAGCAGGAAAATTGAAGAATTTCCTATTAGTACTTGTTGTAGCTCCATTTTTTGTCTCTTTTTTACTGCGCACAATTGCGTGGAAACAGATTCTGGGTGAAGAGGGATTTGTTGTCCCAACCCTTCGAAATATTGGAATTATTGGTCAAAGTACAACGCTGACTTCAACATCTTTTGCAGTCGTTATGGGTATGACATATAACTTCTTGCCCTTTATGACACTTCCTTTGTATGCATCCTTAGAGCGTATTGATCCTCGCACCATGGAGGCATCTGGTGACCTTTATGCCAATGGAATTACTACTTTCCGCAAGGTGACATTGCCTCTGTCTATGCCAGGTGTAGTAGCTGGCACTTTGTTGACCTTTATTCCTGCAGCAGGTGACTATGTTAACGCTGCCATTTTGGGAAGTCCAAACACCAAAATGATCGGAAATGTTATTGAATCCCGATACTTCAAGATCGTTGATTACCCAACTGCTGCCGCACTTTCCTTTACATTAATGGCAGCGATCTTGATTCTCGTAACTGTTTATATCCGCAAAGCCGGAACGGAGGAGTTGGTATGAACAAGCAAAAAGATGCAACTATTCCAACTATTCCAGCTAAAGCCCGGTTATCTCGCTGGTTTGGCCGCAATCTAATCCGCATTTATGCAGTATTTGGCTTTACATACCTTTTTATACCAGTCCTATACACCTTCGCTTTCTCCTTTAACGATTCAGGAAAGTCCAACCTAATTTGGAAGGGCTTTACTTTAGATAACTGGAAGAATCCATGTGGTGCACCTGAAGTATGTACCGCACTTGGAAATTCAATAAAGATTGGCTTACTTGCAACCATCTTTTCAACTATTTTGGGAACGATGATCGCCTTTGCAATTGGACGTTATGCATTCAAGGGACGCTCATCATCCAATTTGCTTATCTTCTTGCCTATGGCGACACCTGAAATTGTGCTGGGCGCATCATTGCTTTCCTTGTTCTTGGTCTTTCATATCAATCCAGGTTTTTGGCCAACCGTAATTGCACATGTGATGTTTTGTATTTCATTTGTTGTGGTTACCGTCAAGGCACGTATTGCTTCATTAGATCCGCGCTTAGAGCAAGCAGCCATGGATTTGTACGCCAATGAATTTGAAACATTCCGTCGCGTTACTTTGCCTTTGGTCGCACCTGGTATCGCAGGGGCCGCACTCCTTGCATTCAGCCTGTCTTTTGATGACTTCATCATTACAAACTTTAATTCCGGAACATTGAAAACATTTCCTGAATTTGTCTACACATCTGCTGCTCGTGGAATTCCGGCACAAGCAAATGTGATTGGTTCGGCCATGTTTATCTTGGCGCTACTCATTGTTATTGGCGGTCAATTCGTGGGACGCAGAGTTAAGGTTTCTAAGTGACCAATCACGGCAACATGTATGGCCCCAACTTCACCTTTTTAGGGATTCCTGCCTGCGATTTAGATGATCCTGCAAGCTATAAGGGCGCAGATGTAATTATTGTTGGCGCGCCAATTGATAGCGGAACTTCACATAGATCTGGTGCAAAGTTTGGCCCGCAGGCAATTCGCGGGGGAGATTACCTTCCACATGATGGTTCAAGACCGCACCTTGCATTGCGCACAGATGGTTTGAAAGATCTGAAAGTTTTAGATGCCGGCGATTTGTTGATGCCTGGTGGCGATCTAGTTGCTTCATTGTCAGTACTTCGCGAAGCAACGGAAAAGATTTCACGGGCAGGAATAATTCCTGTAATCCTGGGCGGGGATCATTCAATTGCATCAGCAGATGTTGCAGGGATTGCAAACCATCTAGGGCATGGCAAAGTTTCAATGATTCACTTTGATGCCCATGCCGATACCGGGGAAGATCAATTCGGAGCATTGGTTGGTCACGGAACGCCAATGCGCAATTTGATTAACGAGGGTTATGTCCGTGGGGATCGTTTCTTACAACTTGGCTTACGTGGTTACTGGCCAGAGGATGCAACCCTTAACTGGATGCGCGATCAAGGAATGCGCTCCTATGAAATGACCGAGATTCACCACCGTGGATTAAAAGTTGTGCTTGATGAATCATTTGCAACATTAGTAGATGGCTGCGATGGAGTTTTTCTTTCAGTAGATATTGATGTCGTTGATCCCGGAATGGCGCCAGGAACCGGAACTCCAGAACCTGGTGGAATGACAAGTCGCGAATTATTAGAAGCGGTTCGTCGAATTTGTTTGGAGCTTCCCATTGTGGGAATCGATATTGTTGAAGTGGCTCCGCCCTTTGACACTGCAGACATCACAGCAATTCTGGCTAATCGCGTTGTCCTAGAAGCCCTGAGCGCGATAGCAAAGCGTCGTTCGGGCACTCTTTATTCACCAACTCAGAACCTTCTAGACCGATAATTTGCATTTTCTCAAGGTGTCAGCGGTATCGTGCATACTTCAGCTCAACTTCTCACGATAGGTAGTTAATGGAACTTCTTGGAATTCTGGCCTTTGTTGCTGCGCTGTTGCTTTCTGTTATGGTGCATGAATTTGGGCATTACATAACAGCGCGTCGATTTGGGATGTGGGTTTCAGAGTTTTTTGTGGGTTTCGGAAAGAAAATCTGGTCTGTCCAGCGCGGAGAAACAGAGTTTGGCGTCAAAGCGATTCCAGCAGGCGGGTATTGCAAGATCGAGGGAATGTCTCCCAGCGACCAGCTGCCAGAAGGTGAAGAAGAGCGCGCATTTTATAAAGCATCCTCAGCCAAAAAATTAGTTGTACTAGGTGCAGGATCATTTCTCCATTTTGTTATTGGTTTTGTTCTTCTCTTTACGCTTTTTGCCGGAATCGGAACTAATCAAGTTCTTCCTGTAATCAGTGAAGTGGTTGCAGATTCAGCTGCCCAGGCGGCAGGTATTCAACCGGGGGATGAGATTCTTTCCATTAATGGCAAGAAGGTCACCGATTGGTATAAAGATGTTGAAGTTATTCGTCAGTCACAAGGCAAAGAACTGACCCTTGTGCTTGATCGCAATGGGGAAGAGATTTCAGTATCTACCTCAGCGCGATTAACCGAGATTGATGGAAGCAGCAGGTATGTTCTTGGAATCGTCAATGATGTTGGATTGAAGCGTTCAGGTCTTTGGCTTTCCCTTAAGAACTCTGCGATCGTTACTAAAAGCTTTTTGACTGAGAGCGTTAAATCTCTTGCTAAATTACCAGAAAAAATCCCAGCTCTGTGGGGTGCAACTGTTCGCGGTGAAGAACGAGATGTTAATGGCTTAGTGGGCGTTGTTGGCGTCGCACGTGTTTCTGGTGAAGCTGTCGGTAGCGACAAGTTGGATCCCATGGAGCGTTTAGCTACCTTTGTATTGATAGTTGCAAGCCTCAATATTTTTGTTGGAATATTTAATCTGCTTCCAATACTTCCACTCGATGGTGGGCATATGGCGGTTGCAATTGCAGATGAGATCCGTGCCTTCTTTGCTCGTTTGCGCGGTCGTCCACGGCCAGCACCAATCGATGTGACAGTTCTAACCCCAGTAACAATGGTGGTTTTTGTGATTCTTGCCTGTTTGACATTGCTCTTGCTGGTTGCAGATGTCATTAATCCGGTGACCCTTAATCTTTAAGCTAGCCAATGAGGCTCTAATTCGGCGGTTTTCCCCTGCGTAGTGCAGAATAAAGCCATGGTTGATCTCGGAATTCCAAGCGCACCACCTCCAACACTGCATCCTCGCCGCAAGACTCGGCAGATGAAGGTTGGTTCAGTCGGTGTTGGTAGCGATTCACCGGTTTCAGTGCAATCGATGTGCACGACTCTTACAGCAGATGTGAATGCAACATTGCAGCAGATTGCAGAGTTAACAGCCTCTGGTTGCCAAATTGTTCGAGTCGCTGTGCCAAGTCAAGATGATGCAGATGCACTTGCTCAGATTGCCAAGAAATCTCAGATTCCTGTAATTGCAGATATTCACTTTCAGCCAAAGTATATTTTTGCGGCAATTGACGCTGGTTGTGCTGCAGTGCGCGTTAATCCCGGAAACATTAAGCAATTTGATGACAAGGTTAAAGAGGTTGCAAAGGCTGCAGGTGATGCTGGTATTCCGATTCGTATCGGCGTCAACGCTGGTTCGTTGGATCCACGCTTGCTTGCAAAGTATGGGAAAGCAACACCTGAAGCTTTAGCTGAATCAGCTTTGTGGGAAGCATCTTTGTTTGAAGAGCATGGTTTTTCAGATATCAAAATCTCAGTAAAGCATCATGATCCCGTAACAATGGTTAATGCTTATCGAATTCTTGCCGCTAAGTGCGACTACCCATTACACCTTGGCGTGACAGAGGCTGGTCCAATTTTCCAAGGAACGATTAAATCTGCAACCGCATTTGGAATTTTGTTAGCTGAAGGTATTGGCGACACAATCCGTGTTTCACTATCTGCACCTCCTGTTGAAGAGGTAAAGGTTGGAATCTCAATTCTTGAATCACTAAATTTACGTCAACGTAAACTGGAAATCGTTTCTTGTCCTTCATGTGGTCGCGCACAAGTTGATGTGTACACATTGGCGGAAAAAGTTCAGGCTGGGCTGCAGGGAATGACTGTTCCTTTGCGTGTTGCAGTAATGGGCTGCGTGGTTAACGGTCCAGGCGAAGCACGCGAAGCAGATCTTGGTGTTGCATCAGGTAATGGCAAGGGTCAGATATTTGTTAAGGGCCAGGTCATTAAAACTGTGCCAGAGGCACAAATTGTTGAGACTCTTATCGAAGAAGCTATGCGCTTAGCAGAAGAAATGGAAGCCGCCGGAGTTGCTTCAGGGCAACCTTCAGTTGATGTTCGGTAGGGTTCGCTCATGTTGAAAATGTCTACGCTATTTTTGCGTACTCTTCGCGATGACCCAGCAGATGCCGAGGTTGCAAGTCATAAGTTGTTAGTTCGCGCAGGTTATGTACGTCGAATAGCAGCAGGTATTTATTCATGGCTACCACTTGGCGTCATTACGCTTCGAAACGTAGAGCGCGTTATTCGCGAAGAAATGGATCACGCTGGATTTCAAGAGGTTCACTTTCCAGCTTTATTGCCCCGTGAAGCGTACGAAACAACTAATCGTTGGGAAGAGTACGGTCCAGCACTGTTTCGTTTACAAGATCGTAAGGGTGGGGATTACCTACTAGGTCCAACTCACGAAGAGATGTTCACCTTGATGGTTAAAGGCGAATACTCATCGTATAAAGATCTGCCATTAAGCATTTATCAGATTCAAACAAAATTCCGTGATGAGGCCCGTCCACGCAGCGGAATTATCCGTGGCCGAGAGTTCGTCATGAAGGATTCTTATTCATTTGATATTGATGATGCTGGACTTGAAGTTTCTTACCAAAACCATCGCGACGCATATGTAAAAACCTTTGATCGTCTTGGAATGAAGTACAACATTGTTAAGGCTGTATCAGGTGCCATGGGTGGGTCTAAGTCTGAAGAGTTCTTAGCTCCTTGTTCGACAGGTGAAGACACCTATGTTTTGTGCCCAAGTTGTGGATTTGCCGCAAATGTTGAAGCAATGGTTACCAAGATTGATGCCGAAGATTTTTCAAATACTCCTGTACTAGAAGATTTTGATTCTCCTAATACGCCAACGATTGATTCCTTAGTTGAGCTGCTCAATGCAAAGTTTGGTGGGGGATTTACTGGAGCTAACACACTTAAAAATGTGATGTTGATGGCAGATAACAAGGCGGTATCAGTATTAGTCCCTGGCGATCGTGAAGTTGATTTAAAGCGGTTCCAAGAAAACCTTGGTGGAATTCATGAGCTTCGAGTATTTGAAGATGCAGATTTTGCAAAGTTCCCTGGACTTGTTAAGGGATACATTGGACCACAAGATGCCAAGAAATCTGGCATCACTGTTTACGCCGATCCACGTGTTGCGCCAGGAACATCATGGGTAACGGGTGCAAACAAAAAGGATCGACATGCGCGAAATGTAGTTAACGGTCGCGACTTCACACCTGATGCTTATGTCGAAGCCGCCGAAGTGCGGGCAGGAGATGCATGTCCAGAGTGTGCAACACCAGTTGTGATTGATCGCGCGATAGAAATCGGCCACATCTTCCAGCTAGGTCGTAAGTATGCAGAGGCACTTAACTTGACGGTTCTTGATCACAATGGAAAATCACAAATTGTCACTATGGGTTCATATGGAATCGGAGTTACTCGCGCAGTCGCCGCAATTGCCGAGCAGACTCATGATGAAATCGGGCTTAACTGGCCAGCTGAATTAGCCCCTGCCAAGGTGCACATTGTTGCTGCCGGTAAGGATGATCTGTTGTTTGAAACAGCGTTGAAGCTGGGCACAGATCTAGAAGCACAGGGAATATCGGTCATGCTAGATGATCGTCGCGATGCTAGCCCTGGTGTGAAGTTTAAGGATGCCGAATTAATTGGAAATCCAATTATCGTTGTTGTGGGCAAGGCGTTGGCAGAAGGAAATGTTGAAGTTCGTGTTCGCAAGAGTGGTGACAAACAAGAGGTCGCACTTGCAAGTGCTGTAACTTCGATCGCAGAGCTACTTAAGTAATCGTGTTTCACGATTTAACAATTGCAACAGCGCTCTTCCTTTTAGCCGCATCCTTCTTTGCAGGATTTATTGATTCGATAGCTGGCGGTGGTGGCTTAATCCAGTTACCTGCATTATTAATTGGTCTACCAAAATCAGAAACTGCCGAAGTGCTAGGTACCAATAAGTTGTCATCAGTATTTGGAACTACGACGGCAGCAGCGCTCTACAGAAAACAGATTAAGCCTGATCCGAAAATATTGATTGCAATGGGTCTACCCGCATTCCTTGGATCTGCTGGGGGAGCAGTTCTTGCATCCAAAATTCCCACAAGCAGTATGCGGCCCATGGTGTTGGTGCTACTCATTGTTGTTGCGGTGTATACATGGTTCAAACCAGACTTAGGAAAGTTTGAAAATCTACGCCATCTTCCAAAACGCAGAGTGCAAATCGCGGCGATCGCAGGCGTCATCATCGGTTTCTACGATGGAATCTTTGGTCCAGGAACAGGATCTTTTTTGATGCTCATACTTGTCGCATCACTGGGTTACGCATTTATTACCGCCTCTGCTATCGCTAAGGTGGTTAATGTCGCGACCAACGTTGGCGCAATTTTGGTGTTTGGAATCAATGGCGCTGTTATTTGGCAAATTGGCATCATCATGGGAGTTGCAAACATTTCTGGTGCTGTGGTTGGTGCGCGTTTAGCCATCAAGGGTGGCTCCACTTTGGTGCGTAAAGTCTTCTTATTTGTCACCGTGGCGTTGATCGTAAAAGTAGGAATTGCAACCTTTTAATTAATCGCGTTACAATTACGCCACAACTTAATAGAAAGAAGAGATTCATGGCCCTTAAAGATTCAATCGCCGATGCAATTCGACCTGCTGTAGAAAACGCGGGCTTCTTTCTAGAAGATGTCTTTACAAGCAATCCTGGCAATCACCGCATTGTGACCTGCATGATTGATGGGTTACAGCCACTAAGTCTTGATGAAGTAACCGTTGTTAGCCGGGAAATATCTGCAATTCTCGATGAGTCACCATTATTGACTGAAGCTTTTACCCTTGAAGTTACCTCACCCGGAATCGAGCGCCCACTTACTCTGCCGCGCCACTGGACCAAGAACCTAACCAGAATTGTTAAAGCAACATTAAATGATGACACCGAAGTTTCGGGACGTTTAACGGAGTTTGATGAAGTCAGGGCAGTTCTGATTGAAAACATCAAGGGACGTATGAAGACTCATGAAGTTGCATTTGCAGATATCAAGCGCGCACATGTCGAGATCGAATTCAATCGTAAGGATGAAATCTAATGCATGTAGAAATGTCAGCTTTAGCTGCCCTAACAACTGAAAAAGATATTCATCTTGAAGATCTTATTTATGCGATCGAGGTTGCTGTTCTTGGTGCTTACAATCAAACAGAAACAGCCAAGCGTCATGCCAGAGCGCATTTGGACCGCGAAACTGGTGAGATATCGATCTTGGTTCCAATCTTTGGTGAAGACGGAACTCGCGTTAGCGAAGAGGCTGATTCACCTGATGGATTCTCACGTGTTGCAACATCGACAGCTCGACAAATAATTAAGTTAAAGATGCGTGAAACCAATGATGCCGAAATTGTTGGTGAGTTCACCGCCTCAGTCGGAGATGTGATTTCAGGTGTTGTGCAGCAAGGCCGTGATCCCAAGATGATTAACGTCAACCTGGGCCGTGTCGAAGGTCGCATCCCACCACAGGAACAAGTACCGGGTGAGGTCTATAACCACGGTGATCGTATTAAATGTTTTGTTGTTGAAGTTAAGCAAGGTCTAAAGGGCCCTGAAATCATGTTGTCTCGTTCTCATCCAGCACTTGTTAAACAACTTTTTGCCTTTGAAGTTCCGGAAATTAATGATCGCATCGTTGAAATCATGGCGGTTGCACGCGAAGCAGGACACCGCACAAAGCTTGCAGTTAAGACACATCGCGCAGGTGTTAGTCCAAAAGGATCGTTGATTGGTCCAATGGGATCACGTGCACGCGCAGTTATGGATGAACTACATGGAGAAAAGATTGACATCGTAGATTGGTCTGAAGATCCAGCCGAGTTTGTTGCTGCTGCACTTGCCCCTGCAAAGGTCAGTTCAGTTGAAATCACCGACCTTGCAACACGCAGCGCAAAGGTGATTGTTCCGGATTACCAACTGTCATTGGCCATCGGTAAAGATGGACAGAACGCTCGCCTGGCTGCGCGATTGACTGGCTGGCGTATCGATATTCATCCAGACACAGTTGTGCCCGCTGCCACAGACGCAGTTATCTAAATTAGGACTGTGGGGCAGAGTTTGGGTACCATGGGCCAGTTGGATTCACACTTTCCGGTACGTAGCTGCATTGGCTGCCGAAAGAAGGCGAACCCAGCAGCATTAATTCGAGTGGTATTGATTGAAGGAAGATTGGTTCCAGATATCAAAGGCGGTGCTCCAGGTCGGGGTGCTTGGCTTCACAAGGAATGTGCAGCAGGTGCGATAAGTCGAGGCGCTTTTCGTTTTGCTCTTACAATGAATAATAAGGAGCAGCACGAGGCGATCGATGTATCGGAGCTTCTGAACTTTCTTGACAGCTAGTTTGAATTAATTCAAAGATGTATCACTTACAACGAATGGATATGAAAGATATGAAACTCAAATGAGCTCGTTAGAACTATGAGGTCGTTCAACTAAGGCTTGCATTTGAGAAAATGTGGGCCAAGACAGGAGAAATGTGTCAAAGGTCCGCGTACATGAGTTGGCAAAACAACTCGGTATGGAGAGCAAGGTTGTACTTGCAAAACTCCAAGAAATGGGCGAGTTTGTTCGCTCCGCATCATCAACAGTAGAGGCACCAGTTGTCCGTAAGTTGATTGAAATGTATCCCGATGCAAAACCGGTCGAGGAAAAGAAGCCAGTCAAAAAGGCTGCTGCCAAGAAAGCTGCGGCAAAGCCAAAGAGTGAAGTCAGCGCTGAGCAAGCCGCCGAACTTGCCGCTGAACTTGGCGTAGACATTGAAGCGCTCAAACTGGAACAAGCAAAGTCGATTGCTAATAAGGAAGAAGCTGCAAAGCATGAAGCGGCCGATCGGGCAGCAGACCGCGCAATAGACGGTGCTGCTATTCCAAATCCAGCAGCACCACGTCCAGGTAACAATCCATTTTCAACAGGTGGCGCAGTTCCGCGTCCACCACGTCCAGGTAACAATCCATTTTCAACAGGTGGCGCAGTTCCGCGTCCACCGCAGCGACCTACTGGTCAAGGTGCGCCGCGTCCAGGAATGGCGGGATCACGTCCAGGTTCTGTTCGTCCAGGTTTTGCTGCACGTCCAGGTGCACCACGTCCTGCATCAACTGGTACAGGTTTTCCACCACGCGCTGGTGGCGCACCATCATCATCTCCATATAAATCAAATACACCAGGTGCAGCTGCACCAGCTGGTGGCCCGCAACGTCCAGGTGGCGGTCGTCCACCACAACGTGGTGGCGCAGGTGGCGCATTCGGAAAGAATGCAAGTAAGAAATCAGGTCGTAAACAAAAATCACGTAAGGCATTACGCGATGAGTTCGACAATATGCAAGCACCACAACTTGGTGGCGCTGTTGTTCCTCACGGTGATGGCAAGACGCCTATTCGTATGCGTCGCGGAGCTTCTTTGGCAGATTTCGCAGACAAGATTGGTGCAGATCCAGCAGCATTAGTTGCAGCACTGTTTCACCTTGGTGAAATGGTTACAGCAACACAATCAGTTGATGCAGATACCTTTGAAATTCTTGGTGTTCAACTTGGCTACAACATTGAAATTGTTAGCCCTGAAGATGAAGACC
>JBIKPC010000102.1:0-3264 GCA_044357675.1 Candidatus Planktophila sp.
CCGAATCGCACTTGTTTTAGCATTTATCGGAACCTGGGTTTTCTTCGGAATGCGCTCTTCTATCTTGCCTGTTTTTGTTACTGAAGAATTAAATTCAACAACAGCGGTTGTAGGTTATGGCTTTGCTATATCTGCAATAGTCCAAGGAGCAATACTTCTAAAAGCAGGACGTTTCTCTGATGAAAAAGGTCGTCGAGCTGCCTCAATAATCGGTGCGAATATCGTCTTTGTTGGCGTCCTGATACTGACATTCTCCGTTAACGCCTGGATGTTCTTACTTTCTATGATCGTCTTAGGCTTTGGTGGTGCTTTCCTTGCGACAACTCCTGCCAGCATGGTGGGAGACATCATCAAAGGTAAGGGTGGCAAAGTTATTGCGATCTTCCAGATGGCAGGGGATGCAGGAATGATCTTTGGGCCAATCATTATTGGCTGGATCTCAGATGTGTACTCATACCGCGCAGCTTTTGGCTTTTCTGCCGCAATCTTTCTCATTGCTCTTGCACTTACCTACAAAATTCCTGAGACTAGAAATGTCGAAGGGCCCCAGGTTAATAACCTGAAGCCCCTCGATGAAGATCTCTAATTACTGCTGATTAGTCGTTGCCACGCAAGATTGACAGTACGCGTAGAACTTCCATGTACAACCAAATGATTGTCACCATGAGACCAAATGCTGCTCTCCATGACTCTGCTTCAGGAGCTCCTGCTGCAATTCCGTTTTGAATTGAATCAAAATCTAGAATCAAGAAGAAAGCTGCAAGAACCATTCCACCAGTTGCAATGATTAAGCCAAGTCCGCCAACGTTGTACACGCTTGAACCTGTGAACATGTAAGCCACAAATGACACAAGTCCAAGAACTAGGTAGCCAATAAGTGCTGTAGTTAAAACCTTTGTGAACTTAGGTGTTACACGAATGCGACCGCTCTTGTAAGCGAACAACATTCCTGCAAATGCACTGATTGTTACAAGGATTGCTTGGCTCACAATTCCGTCATAGACAGTGTTGTAAATATTGCTGAGAGTGCCAAGTGCAAGACCTTGGAAAGCTGCGTATGCAATTGCAAGTGCTGGCTTAACAGTCTTGCTAAATGCATTGATCATTCCAAGAACAAGTCCACCGATGAAACCGAGCATTAGTGCTCCGCCACCGAGGTTAAGTGTCCATGCAACTGCACCGACTGATACAAGTACGGCAAACAAAATACCGGTACGTGTGACGACATCATCAATAGTCATACGACCTGTACGCAATGATGATGCTGCAGGTGAGTTATATAAATTCTCTAGCGCTGCTGGGTCTGAGTTAATTGTGCTCGGATCAAATGCAGCGTATCCACGCTGATTAAACGCCCGTCCAAGAACAGGGTTTGAACTGCGCATATCTTTTCTCTCCTTTTGTAGGGCCACCAGAATCTCCGGCGGTTTTGGTGCAGGATAATCGTACGGTTAGGAATCTTTGCTTGCCAATTTAAAGCCATCACGCCTGATTAGAAATTCCTTAGAATCCAAATTTTTGCCGTTTGAGCCTGTTTATGTGACCGAAATTGGCCATTTTGGCAAACCAGCGAATATGGGTGAGTTCGATTGGCTTTGGCTTATGGCTTGGTTGGAACGACCAATTTTCCACTACTGATTGCCTGTACCGCAGATTCAATCTTTGCGTAGTAACTTTCAATAAACCCACCGCTTCGTGAAAGAGTAATGCCACCGAGCTTCACTCCATATCGTCGTCCAAATGTTCTCTCACTTTGATCCAAAACATCATTTACAGATGATCCTGCAACAGCTGTTGCGATAACATCGTAGACAGCTACGTCAATACGCTTCACGACGGAAGTGAGCATGTTCTTCTTTTCATCTTCGGATGCCACTAAATACTGATCAGAGTCATACCCGATAGTCCAAACCTTCTTGCCAGCCTTTGCGGCATCTGTTGCAGCTGCGAAGTTACCCGCACCTGATCCACCTGCTGCTGAGTAAATAACATCTACACCCTTATCGATCATTCCCTTAGCAATAACCTTTGCCTTAGCTGGGTCATTGAAGCCACCGAAATCAGGTGGCTCTGTAACGTACTTAACATCAATAGTTACTGACATATTTGTTGCCTTAACACCTGCAACGAATCCAGCTTCAAACTTCTGTAGTAGTGGAATACGAACGCCACCGATGTAACCAACTTTGCCTGACTTTGTTGCAAGTGCGGCTGCAACGCCAGCTAGGTATGAACCTTGCTCTTCAGCGAATACAAGACCTGCAACGTTAAGAAGATCTACTGATGAATCATCAATAATTCCAAACTGAACTTTTGGATAGTCAGATGCAACAGCCTTAATTGGTCCTGCATAGAGGAAACCAACTGCGATGATTGGGTTGTATCCAGCCTTAGCAAGCGAGCGAAGCTTGTCTTCACGTTCTGCGTCTGAGCCAGTTGTAACTGTTACTTCATTTGAGGTCACACACAACTTCTTAATTGCTTCATACAAACCGGCAGCCGCCGAATCGTTGAATGACTTGTCACCACGTCCACCAATGTCATAAGCCATTCCAACTCTTACGCTGGACGGTGATTTGCTGCAATCGATTGCATTGGCAGCTTCTGCTGCGGCTTTATCTGCTGCGGCTTGTAGTTCTGCTTTTAATGCTGCGTCTGCGGCAGCTTGCCGCTCTATCTTTATTGCCTCAGCTAAATCAAGCACAACCTTCTCAGCAGCTGCTTTTGCAATTTCATCTGCAGCTAGTTGTGCCTCTGCCAGGATTCGTTGAGCCTCTGTTCTTGCATCATCAATGATTTTTTGTGCTGCTGCTTTCTCAAGGCGAGCTTTTTCCTTTAGGTACAAGGATTTTTCAACAGAAGTTGCCTTGCGCCAACTCTTTTTTCCATTTTTTGCAGCACAAACAAGAAGAGTGAATCCCGAAGTTTGAAAAGTATTAATCTTAGTGCAACTAGTTCCAACCTTTGGGGCCACAGCAATAGCTGAATTACTCGAAAGAATTAACAGCAAAGCTAGCCATGTTGCTGTTGCTCTCCGACGAGTCATGAAAAAACTTTACTATTCGAACGCTTAGAGCACCAGTCAACCAGAACTAAGATTCGTTCAACCTGACTACATAAATGTGCCTAGCTATGAAACTACTCTGACACTCAATTTTGATCTAGAAGTGCCCCCAGTCGGACTCGAACCGACACTGGAAGGATTTTAAGTCCTCTGTCTCTGCCATTGGACTATGGGGGCCACAGACTGTGGGAGTTTACTTG
>JBIKPC010000025.1:0-10078 GCA_044357675.1 Candidatus Planktophila sp.
CATTATCTTCTGATTTAAATGATGCTTTTTCATCTGGTCGCACAATTACTCGGCCGCCAGAAATTCCCTTACCAACATAATCATTTGAATCACCGTACAAGCGAAGTGTTAAGCCCTGTGGGATGAAGGCACCTAATGACTGGCCGGCAGATCCATGTAATGTCACATCAATTGTGCCTTCGGGTAATCCTTCAGCGCCGTATTTACGTGTTATCTCTGCGCCAAGCATCGTTCCGACTGTGCGATTTACATTTCGAACAGGCATATCAATTCTGACCGGTTCGCCCTTAGAAAGGGCGGCCTCTGAAAGTTTGATCAAGGTATTGTCCAGAGCAGCATCTAAGCCATGGTCCTGAGTGATGGTGTTGTGCAAAGGACTATCAACATCTGGTCGCACCAGCAATGGTTCAAGGTTTAGACCTGCAGCCTTCCAGTGATCCACTGCTTTTCGAGTGTCTAGGAACTCAACATGACCTACAGCTTCAAGAAGTGTTCGGAAACCTAACTGCGCCAAAATTTCACGAACTTCTTCTGCAATGTATTCGAAGAATGTTTCAACAAATTCAGGCTTGCCCGTAAAGTTTTTGCGGAGCTCTGGATTTTGTGTTGCGACACCAACAGGGCAGGTATCCAAATGGCATACCCGCATCATGATGCACCCGGAAACAACCAACGGAGCAGTAGCAAAGCCAAACTCTTCAGCACCTAAT
The DNA here is from genome assembly GCA_044357675.1 of Candidatus Planktophila sp. Lineage (GTDB taxonomy): Bacteria > Actinomycetota > Actinomycetes > Nanopelagicales > Nanopelagicaceae > Planktophila. Next base: position 711 of record JBIKPC010000025.1, read on the forward strand.
AACGCGGCAATAACAACATCTCGACCAGTTTTCAACTGACCATCAGTCTGAACAACAATGCGATCGCGCAAACCATTAAGCAACAATGTCTGCTGTGTTTCGGCAAGACCTAGCTCCCACGGTGCACCTGCATGCTTTAAAGATGTAAGCGGTGATGCACCAGTGCCACCATCATGGCCAGAAATCAAAACTACATCTGCGTGTGCTTTAGACACACCTGCAGCAACTGTCCCGACGCCAACTTCGGCAACTAATTTCACGTGAACACGAGCGTTCTTATTCGCGTTCTTAAGATCATGAATCAGCTGTGCCAGATCTTCAATTGAATAAATATCGTGGTGTGGCGGTGGTGAAATTAAGCCAACACCAGGTGTGGAGTATCGCGCCTTAGCAATCCACGGATAAACCTTGTTACCCGGTAGCTGACCACCTTCACCTGGCTTTGCACCTTGCGCAATTTTGATCTGAATATCATCGCTGTTAACCAAGTAATTACTGTTTACACCGAAGCGACCCGATGCAACCTGCTTAATTGCCGAACGCTTTGAATCTCCGTTTGCCATAGGCAAATAACGCTCTGGCTCTTCTCCGCCTTCACCAGTGTTTGATTTTCCACCAATACGATTCATTGCAATCGCTAATGTTTCGTGAACTTCTGCAGAAACAGATCCGTATGACATGGCACCTGTAGAAAAACGCTTAATAATCTCGTGAATCGATTCAACTTCATCAACCGAAATCGGCGGATTAACGCCTTCCTTGAATTGGAACAATCCGCGAAGCGTCATTAAACGAGTGCTTTGCTCGTTCACCCGATCGGTATAGCGCTTGAAAATGTCGTAACGCTTATTGCGTGTTGAATGCTGCAAGGTAAACACAGTTTCCGGATCGAACAAATGTGGTTCACCTTCGCGGCGCCACTGGTACTCGCCACCAATTGGAAGACGCTTTGTGCCTGGTACTTCTCCCCCAGGTGGATATGCAATGTGGTGACGGGCAATAGTTTCTTCAGCAATAATATCGAGTGAAACTCCACCAAGACGAGATGTAGTTCCGACAAAGTATTCGTCAACAACTTCTTGCGACAAACCAATTGCCTCGAAAACTTGAGCTCCTGTATATGAAGCAATCGTGCTGATGCCCATCTTGGACATCACTTTTAGGACACCTTTGCCAAGACTCTTAATCAGATTCTTAACAGCTTTTTCTGGAGTGATTCCGGTGATGACACCTTGTAGAACTAAATCCTCTGCCGATTCCATTGCAAGGTATGGGTTCACACACGCTGCGCCGTAACCAATAAGAAGTGCCACATGGTGAACTTCACGAACATCGCCAGCTTCAACAACTAGACCCACTTTGGTGCGAGTCTTTTCGCGAATCAAGTGATGATGAACTGCCGATGTCAGCAGTAATGACGGAATCGGTGCGTTCTCGGCATCGCCATCTCGATCAGACAAAACAATTATGCGAGCACCATCGTTGATAGCTTGTGAAACTTCAACCTTGATTTCATTTAAGCGCTCTCGTAATGAATCTCCACCATCTGCAATGCTGAATAAACCTCGAATAACGTGGGCACTAAGGCCCGGAAAGTCATCATCGGCGTTTACATGGATGATCTTTGCTAGCTCATCATTGTCGATGACCGGAAATGCCAAAGAAATTTGGCGGCAACTTGATGGGCCTGGATCCAACAAATTGTGTTCTGGTCCCATAGATGTTCCAAGACTTGTTACCAGCTCTTCGCGAATTGCATCTAATGGCGGATTTGTAACCTGTGCAAAAAGTTGCGAGAAGTAATCAAAGATTAAACGTGGCTTATCGGAAAGTGCAGCAATAGGAGTATCTGTTCCCATCGAACCTAATGCTTCCATGCCGTTTTTGGCCATAGGGGTTACAAGGATTCGCAAATCTTCTTCGGTATAACCAAATGCACGTTGGCGACGCACAACAGATGAGTGCGGATAAACAATGTGCTCGCGTGATGGAAGATCGCTGAGCTTGACCATTCCGGCGTGCAGCCAATCTTTGTATGGTGCTGCATTTGCTAGCTCATCTTTAATTTCGCCATCTTCAATGATGCGGCCTTGTTCAATATCAACTAAGAACATTTTTCCAGGTTGTAAGCGACCCTTGCGTTCAATGTTTTCAGCTGGGATATCAAGCACGCCAACTTCGGATGCAAGAACAACAAGACCATCTTTTGTAACCCAAAAACGTGAGGGACGAAGTCCATTTCGATCTAGTACTGCGCCAACTTGATGTCCGTCAGTAAATGTTACGCATGCTGGTCCATCCCAGGGTTCCATCATCGATGCGTGGAAGGCGTAGAAATCACGACGGTTCTGCGGCATCGTTGCGTGGTTTTCCCACGCTTCCGGAATCATCATTAATACCGCGTGAGGCAAGGAACGTCCGCCTAAGTACAACAGTTCTAGAACTTCATCAAAGGATGCAGAATCTGAACCTGACATTTCAACAATTGGGAACAAACGCTTGAGATCTCCAGGAATTACATCGCTAGCAAGCAACGATTCGCGAGCGCGCATCCAGTTGCGATTTCCCTTAACGGTATTGATTTCACCATTGTGTGCAATGAAGCGATAAGGGTGCGCCAGCGGCCATGAAGGAAAAGTGTTAGTAGAAAAACGAGAGTGAACTAAGGCAAGTGGTGAAACGACGCGCTCATCGGATAGTTCTGGAAAAAACTCTTCAAGTTGGCCAGTTGTAAGCATTCCCTTGTACACAATGGTCTGGGAAGACAAGGATGGAAAGTACAGATCTAAGGCATGCTCTGCCCGCTTTCGTAAACAGAAAGCAAGTCGGTCGAGCGCAATTCCTGTCTCGCCATTAGCGCCTGCTATAAACAATTGATGGAAATCTGGCATTACCGATAGCGCGGTCTTGCCTAAGGATGTTGAATTGATCGGGACTTCTCGCCAGCCAAGTACAACTAAGCCCTCTTGTTCAGCAAGCTTTGCAATATCGCTCTTTACATCCGCGCCTTGTGCCACAAATGCAATACCTGTTGCGTATGCACCTGCTGCTGGAAGTTTGAAATCAACAACTGCCTGAAAGTAAGCATTTGGGACGCGAATTAAGATTCCCGCACCATCACCGCTATCGGGTTCAGCACCTGATGCTCCGCGGTGTTCCATATTGCGAAGTGCTGTTAGCGCCTTTGCCACAATCTCGTGCGTTGCAATCTTGTTAAGGGTCGCGACCATCGCAACTCCGCAAGCATCATGTTCTTGGGCAGGGTTGTAGAGCCCTTGTGCTTGTGGATAATTGGATGCAAGTACCATGCGCGAAGCTCCTACAGAATGGTCCTACGTGAAGAGGGACATCCTTGGCCCGGGCTTTACTTAATGCGAAATGGTAGCAATAAGTAGGTAAAAGGGAAGCCTCAGTGCGCCTTGTTTAGATGCCAGAGATATTGGCGATTTGGCCAATTCCAGCGGTGATTGCCATACCCAAACAACCACCAATTAAGACGCGCACCGTTGGAGCCAATACCTTTGAACCAGAAATTCTGGCGCTAACAACGCCTGTCAAAATCAAGCCACCTAAGGTGAATCCAACAATGCTCCAGGCTTTTGTACTAAGGGTCGGAGCAAAAGCTCCAGCAAATGGAATCAAGCCACCGGTTGTGAATGCAATAGCAGATGCAACTGCGGCCTGAATCGGGCGGGCCTTGGTGTGTGGGTGTTGTCCAAGTTCATCACGTAAATGTGCTTCCAATGGATCTTTGCGGTGCATCTCTAGTGCAACTTGCAATGCAAGTGCCGGGGTCAGGCCACGTTCAATGTAAATGTGTTGCAGCTCCTGCAGTTCACCTTCGGGATCTGCCGCTAAATGTTCGATCTCCAGTAAACGATCTGATGCTTCGACATCATTTTGCGAACGTACTGAAACATATTCTCCAACAGCCATCGACATCGCACCAGCTGTTATACCTGCAATGCCAGCAGTCACCAAGAAATCATTCTTGCCTGCCGCTGCAACGCCAACCATTAATGATGCCGTTGATACCAATCCATCATTTGCACCTAGGACTGCAGCGCGGAGCCAACCTGCACGGTGGGTACGGTGTTGTTGATTGCGCTCATGAACATCCTCAAGTGCCATTTGGAAAGCCTACCTGAAAGCTATGCATTCCTTCTTGAGCCACGAGCGAAAATGAGCGCAGCGCCAATAGCCACAATCACACTCACCCATACATTTACACGTAATCCGGCAATCGTATTAGCTGAATCAATGCGAATTAGCTCGATGAAAAATCTGCCGACGCAATAGGCAAATACATATGCTGCAAAAACCTGCCCAGCTTTGAGGCGCTTGCCAAAAACAATTAACAGCGTTGCCACAAGGGTGCACCAGATTGCTTCATACAAAAATGTGGGGTGAAACGATTCAAATTCGCTAAATCCAAAGGGACGATACTTCGCAGGAACATCAAGTGCCCACCATGAATCTAATGGGCGTCCAAATAGTTCGCCATTAAACCAATTTCCAAAACGTCCTATCGCTTGGGCAAATAAAATTCCCGGAGCCAATGCATCCGCAAACACAGCAAATGATGGCAAATCGATTCGCTTTTGCAATGATCGGTATCGCAAATAAGCGCCAAAAAGACCTATCGAAATAGCGCCCCAGATTCCTAATCCACCTTCCCAAATCTTTACCGCATCCAATGGATTTCCATTTGCGCCAAAATATGCAGAAGGTGACGAGATCACATGGTAAATCCGACCACCAATGATGCCAACCGGCACCGCTGTAATTGCTACTTCAGATACAACAGATCGCCCATTAACTGCATGAGCACGAAATCTTTTATCGCCCAGCCAAATAGCTACCGCGATGCCGGTAATGATGCACAGGGCATAGAAGTGAATTGTTAAAGGACCGATTTCCAACGCCGATTGCGTTGGCGTCGGAAATGCGATCAGCACAATTAATTACCTTCGACTGCTGCGCGGAACTCGTCAACATTGAAGTCAGAGCTCTTGCGCTCCCACAATTTTCCATCAATGAAAACTGTTGGCGTGCCTTGCACCCCGTACTTGGCCATTGAATCATAATTTGCTTTTACAAGATCAACTTTTTGACCATCATTGACACATGTAGCAAATTTTTCAGATGTAATTCCGGCTTTGCTTCCAATCGCAATGAGATTTGCATTGCTCCAGAAACCAGAGTTTTCAAGTGGAGATTGAACGCGATATAAAGCCTTGTGGAAATCTATGTACTGTCCTTCATCTGCGGCACAAAATGATGCATTAGCAGCGCGAACAGACTCATCGCCCAAGAAGGAAAGAACGTGGAATCTAACTGTTGCCTTCTTTTCTCGAATCAAGCTATCGATGTATTCGCCGTTTGCATCTTCAAAGTACTTACACACAGGACACTGAGGGTCTTCCCACACATCAACTGTCTTTGCTAAACCAGGGTTGAAGGTGATGGCTGAACCTTTTTCTGCATCAATAGTAGAAGCAAATGCAGCCTTAGGCTTAAAGCTATCAAGGGCTGCAAGTGATTCATTCTGCTTATTGTTTTGACTCATCAGTGAAAAACCAACACCTGTTGCAACAACTAACAAGACCATTGCAATAACGATCCAGCGAGTTACGTTGTCGCCACTTTTTGCTTGTTGCTTAGCCATTCTTACTCCTTAGTTGAAGGTGTTGCTTTTTCAATGGATAGTTTTCCGTAAGGGAAAAAGTACAGATAAAGCGCTGCCAGAGCCAAACCTAAATCGCGCATTATTTCTATGAAATAGGTCCTACGAACCTCTGAGGCCAAGGATGGGTCGATTTCTCCACCTCCACCAAAACAGCCGCAATCGATCAGCATGCCGCGAGCCCAGACCGAAGCAATTGCTCCGATAAAGACGATCATGATTAAACCGCTGACAACTGCAGCTGGGCGAACCATGAAACCAATAATCAAAAGAATTGCGAGGGCGACCTCAAGCCACGGCAGGGCATATCCCGTTAGGTGCGCCAGATTGGTGGGCAAAACTTTATATGCTGCAACAGCGTTAGCTGATTCAGTTGGCTTAAACACCTTTAAACCGCCAGCAGCTAACAAGACGCCACCTAGAACTAGTCGTGCCAACAGAGTGATCAGTGGCTGAAAGCGCTCATTAAAATTTCTCATCGTCCCTCACGTACTCCCAAGGCTAACTCTTTAGCTAAATGGGAGATTGCATCCAGTCCTTCTTGTTCTGATGGTGCATCAAGTAATAACTTAATAAATGCTGAGCCAACAATTACTCCGTCGGCGTATGCGGCTAAGGACTTTGCTTGTTCGCGTGTGGAAACACCTAGACCAACTGAAATAGGTAAATCAGTAACAGTTCGAACACGCGCAACTAGTTCGCTTGCCGTAGAAGCAACCGCATCACGCGTACCGGTTACTCCCATCATGCTGGCGGCGTAGACAAATCCCCCTGTTTTTGCGGTGACATTCTTTAAACGCTCATCTTTTGTACTTGGTGCAACGACATAAATTGGATTGATGCCACTCTTTTGTGTTGCAGCGATCCAGCTATCTGATTCTTCAATTGTCAGATCTGGAGTAATTACACCTGATCCTCCATTATCGGCAATCGATTGTGCAAACTTTTCAACACCGTACTTCGCAATTGGGTTCCAGTAAGTCATGACAACCGCTGCTACCCCGGTGCCAGATGCAACCTTGAGCGCTGCAAAGACATCAGCTGCATTCGTTCCGCATCTTAGCGATATGTCTGCCGCTTCTTGAATTACTGGACCATCCATTACTGGATCGCTATAAGGAAAACCAATTTCAATAGCATCGACGCCCGCGTCGGCTAACGCTTGAATTGCTTTGGCGCATCCTGCTTGAGAAGGAAAGCCAGCTGGAATATATGCAATTAGCGCAGCGCGATTTTCTGAGCGCACCTGTGCCATTACTGCATCTAATTGCGTCATTACAGTGGAATTCCAAAGTATTCGGCTGCAGTTTGCACATCTTTATCGCCGCGGCCAGAAAGATTAATGAGCAGGTTTGCTGTCGGTCCTAATTCTTTGCCGATAACCAATGCACCAGCTAGAGCGTGTGCTGTTTCGATCGCTGGAATTATTCCCTCTGTTTTGCACAACAATTCAAATGCGGCCATCGCTGCATCATCATTGATTGCGCGATATTCAGCGCGTCCAATGTCATGAAGATAGGCATGCTCTGGTCCAACACCTGGGTAATCAAGTCCTGCCGAAATTGAATGTGATTCGATTGTCTGACCATTCTCGTCCTGTAAAACATAAGAGCGTGTGCCGTGTAAGACACCAGGTGTTCCACCAGTAATTGTTGCTGCATGGCGTCCAGTTTCGACACCATCACCACCTGCTTCAAGACCAATTAGTCGAACACCGGCATCAGGAATGAATGCATTGAAAATTCCAATTGCATTTGATCCCCCACCAACACATGCAAGAACCGCATCAGGTAGTTTGCCGGTTAGCGCGAGCATTTGTTCACGTGCTTCATCGCCAATAATTTTGTGAAAGTCACGAACCATAGTTGGGAATGGATGTGGACCTGCAACTGTGCCGAGCATGTAGTGAGTATCAGCAACGTTAGTTACCCAATCGCGCATGGCTTCATTAATTGCATCTTTAAGTGTTTTTGATCCAGATGTCACCGGCACAACTTTTGCACCCAGCAACTTCATGCGCGCAACATTTAGTGCTTGGCGGCGAGTATCTTCCTCACCCATATACACAACACAATCAAGTCCCATCAAGGCAGCAGCCGTTGCAGATGCAACTCCGTGCTGTCCTGCACCAGTTTCAGCAATGATGCGTTTTTTGCCCATACGCTTTGTTAAAAGGGCTTGTCCTAAAACATTGTTGATCTTGTGGCTGCCGGTGTGATTAAGATCTTCGCGCTTCAAAAATATCCCAGCACCACCAGCGTGTTCGGCAAATCTCTTTGCTTCCGTAATAATGCTTGGGCGACCGGTGTAGGTGCGATGAAGTTCGGCTAATTCGGCAATAAATGCCGGATCTTTCTGTGCTGCATTGTGTGCAGCCTCTAACTCTTCGAGAGCGCCAATCAGAGCCTCTGGCACAAAACGACCGCCGTACTCTCCGAAGTGACCCTCAATAATCATTGCGCAAGCCTACCGAGCAACTGAGCCATCGCAACATTTGAATTTCCTGAGCGGACTAAAGCCTCGCCTACCAGAATTGCAGTTGCTCCATGCTCGTGCGCGAACTCCACATCGGCACGAGTAGAGATTCCGGATTCAGCAACACGGGCGATTGAGCTTGGGATTTGTGGAATCAATTGCGCAAATGTTTGTGCATCAACATCTAAGGTTTTTAAGCTACGGGAATTAACACCAACAATTTCTGGAGAAATTTCAAGGGCGCTTTCTAATTCACCAGGTGTATGCACCTCAATTAACGCTCTCATTCCAAGTTCTCTAGACAATTGAAAATAATCATCCAACTGATTTTTACTAAGTGCGGCAACGATCAGCAAAATTACATCTGCACCATGCGCACGTGCTTCGTAAAATTGATACTCATCAACCATAAAATCTTTTCGCAGTATTGGCAGCTGCACAGATTTGCGTACTGCGTCCAGGTCAGCCAAAGTTCCACCGAATCGACGTTGTTCTGTCAAAACACTAATTACCGTTGCTCCCGCTTCTTCATAACTAGCGGCAAGGCCTGCAGGATCGGCAATTGGCGCAAGCGCACCTTTGCTTGGCGAAGATCGCTTTACTTCAGCAATAACTGAAATATTGTCGGTTAATAATGCAGCTAAACAATCACGAACCGGTGGTGCTACCTCAATTGCTTCTAGCAACTGCGACATAGGCAAACGTCTCGCGGCTAAATCCTCGCGCACACCTTCAATGATCGAATCTAGAACGCTCATACTGAGTCATCCTGTGTTGGGTCTATCCCCTTATCAAGTGCTGCCCACGAATTGAGTTGCCGAGGCGCACGTTCGTATCGGGATGAAATTTTGAATTTTCGTGCAAGTAGCAAAACAATCGCCATTACAACAATTGCTGCAATCCCAATCGGCACAAGATCACTCATGATTGTGTCCTAAACGATTTGCTGCATGTATTGCTGTTAAAACGGCAGCTGCCTTATTTCGGCACTCTTGATTTTCTGACTCAGGATCGGAATCTGCAACCACGCCTGCACCAGCTTGAACATAGGCGGTACCTTGATACAACAGCGCTGTACGAATTGCGATACAGGTATCTATGTTGCCTGTGAAATCAATGTAACCAACAATGCCGCCATACACCCCGCGACGAGTTGTTTCTAACTCTTCAATTATCTCCATTGCACGTGGCTTTGGCGCACCGGACA
>JBIKPC010000103.1:0-3232 GCA_044357675.1 Candidatus Planktophila sp.
ATCTGTAATTGTTGAAGCAGCGCTTGAACAATCAGGGTTATTAAAGGAGTTAGCAGATAGCACCGATCCTCAAGATGAAGTCCGTGTAGAAAACTTAAAGGAACTAGTAGCAGTTTCTATGGAGTACGAAGAGCGACCATTTGAAGAGCTAGGCGAAGATGAAGAAATTTCACTCGCTGGGTTCTTAGAAAAAGTCTCATTGGTTGCAGATGCAGATGAAATTCCAGAAGGTGAAGATCATGGGGGAGTTGTCACAATGATGACTCTTCACACCGCAAAAGGCCTTGAGTTCCCAACTGTTTTTCTTACAGGGATGGAAGATGGAATTTTTCCACATTCACGAACTCTTGGTGAAAAAGATGAGATTGAAGAAGAACGCCGACTTGCCTATGTGGGATTAACTCGCGCACGTCAACGACTTTATATTTCGCGTGCGGAATATCGCTCAACTTGGGGTGCGCCAAATTACAATCCACCTTCACGTTTTCTCGATGAAATTCCAGAAGAAGTAATTGAGTGGCGTAATCAAGGACGATCATCATCACCGTCATTTGTTACACGCACTCGTTCCGCCACAACACCGCCTCCACGTGCCACTGGTAAAAAGAGTGTTGCGATGGAGCTAGCAGTTGGTGAGCGTGTGTCACATGACACATTTGGATTAGGCACTGTTGTGGCTGTTGCTGGGGCTGGAGATAAAGCCGAAGCGACGATTAACTTTGGCCAGTACGGCGAGAAGCGATTACTGCTGCGTTATGCACCGGTTGAGAAACTATAGGATTACCCCGTATATAGCCGGCCAATAGATTGTGAGCCCCAGTGGATCTCTTTGAATACCAAGCCCGAGATATTTTTGAAAAACATGGAGTACCTGTTTTAGCTGCAGCGATTGCAACAACCGCTGATGAAGCAGAAGCAGCAGCGACCAGAATCGGTGGCAAGGTTGTAGTTAAGGCTCAAGTTAAAGTTGGCGGTCGCGGAAAAGCAGGTGGAGTAAAGCTTGCAGAAAACCCTGCAGATGCGCGTGAGAAAGCTGGCGCCATCCTTGGGATGGATATCAAGGGTCACACTGTTCGCACAGTAATGATTGCAGCAGCAGCTCCAATCGAAGCCGAGTACTACCTTTCAATTTTGTTAGACCGCTCCAATCGAACATTCCTAGTAATGGCATCTGTGTCAGGTGGAATGGATATCGAAGAGGTTGCGCATACGGCACCAGAAAAGCTGGCAAAGATTCCGGTATCTGCAGTTGATGGCATTTCACTTGCAAAGGCACAAGAAATTGTTGCAGCAGCTGCTTTCCCTGCAGATGTTGCAGATCAAGTTGCACAGGTATTGCTTAAGTTGTGGGATGTATTCCAAGGCGAAGATGCAACTCTGGTTGAAGTTAACCCATTGGTTAAAACCAGTGATGGAAAAGTTATTGCGCTAGATGGCAAGGTAACTCTTGATGACAATGCTGAATTCCGTCAGCCAGATCACCAAGGACTTGTGGATCAAGATGCTGAAAATCCATTAGAAGCTGCAGCAAAAGAAAAAGGGCTTAACTACGTCAAACTTGATGGACAGGTTGGAATCATCGGTAACGGTGCCGGACTTGTTATGAGCACACTCGATGTTGTCGCATACGCAGGAGAAAAGCATGGCGGAGTACGTCCAGCTAACTTCTTAGACATCGGTGGCGGAGCATCTGCACAAATCATGGCGGATGGTCTTTCGATTATTTTGGGCGATGCTGATGTAAAGAGCGTTTTTGTTAATGTATTTGGCGGAATTACAGCGTGTGATGCGGTGGCAAGTGGAATTGTTCAAGCCCTTGAATTACTTGGTTCAAAGGCGACAAAACCAATTGTTGTTCGCCTTGATGGAAACAATGTTGTCGAAGGTCGCGCAATTTTGGCTAAGGCTGCCCACCCATTGGTTGAGCAGGCAGACACTATGGATGGAGCAGCAAATCGCGCTGCAGAATTGGCGGCGAAGTAATGTCTATCTTTATCAACGATGCAAGCAAGGTAATTGTGCAGGGAATGACTGGTTCTGAAGGAACCAAGCACACCCGCCGTATGTTGGCTTCAGGTACAAAGATTGTTGGCGGAGTTACACCTGGCAAGGGTGGACAGGTTGTTGATATCGACGGCCACCAACTTCCTGTGTTCAACACTGTTGCCGAAGCAATGTCTGCAACAGGTGCAAATGTTTCAGTTGTTTTTGTACCACCAAAGTTTGCAAAAGCTGCAGTAATTGATGCCATTGATGCAACGATGCCATTAGTTGTTGTCATTACCGAAGGTATTCCGGTTCATGACTCAGCAAGCTTCTATGCATATTCACAAACTAAGGGCACAACACAAATTATTGGCCCTAACTGCCCAGGATTAATTAGCCCAGGAAAATCAAATGTTGGAATTATTCCGTCAGATATCACTGGAGCAGGTCCAATTGGCTTAGTGTCAAAGTCTGGAACACTTACATATCAAATGATGTACGAACTACGTGACATCGGATTTAGTACTGCAGTAGGAATTGGTGGAGATCCAGTAATTGGAACAACTCACATTGATTGCTTGCGCGCATTTCAGGATGATCCAGATACAACAGCGATCGTAATGATTGGTGAAATTGGCGGAGATGCCGAAGAACGCGCTGCAGCATTTATTGCTGAATATGTAACAAAGCCAGTTGTTGGTTACGTTGCAGGGTTCACTGCTCCAGAAGGCAAGACAATGGGTCACGCAGGTGCGATCGTTTCTGGTTCTTCCGGAACTGCGCAAGGAAAGAAAGATGCCTTGGAAGCAGCTGGTGTAAAGGTTGGTCAAACACCTAGTGAAACCGCGCGTTTGTTACGCGCAATTCTGGGTCGATAACAATGATGACGCGGGTACTTGGAGCTGCATTGCCCCAGGTCCTGCGCAGCGTTGCGTGGCTTTTACTTCCGACATCCTTTATCGCACTTCTTGCCTGGGCTACAGCAGGTAGTGCAACCGGAAATACCGGAGATCCATTGCGAGCAGCGTTGTGGATCTGGATCGGTGCTCATCAAATTCCCTTTTCTTTAGCCTTACCGCCCTCTGGCTTAGATGGATATCTTTCCTACCTTCCGCTTGGGGCACTTATTTTTCCGGTGCTTGCAATCCGAAATGGCATATCTCGCACAATCGAACGTTTGGATAATGATTCATCCCTAGTTGGTTCTGCTCGAGCAGTCTTTGCTATCGGGTACACACTCTTCGCA
>JBIKPC010000021.1:0-11379 GCA_044357675.1 Candidatus Planktophila sp.
TAACAACTTCGATAACTGTACCGACGACAACTTCGTCGCGCTCCTTTTTGCCTTCGATGTCTCCCCATGCGCGTTCGTACTGTGCGCGCTTCTTGGAAAGAATTAGGCGACCCTCTTTGTCTTCTTTCTGAAGAACAAGAGCTTCAATAATCTCACCGACTTTAACGATTGAGTTTGGATCTGCATCGTGGCGAATTGAAAGTTCGCGAGCTGGAATAACACCTTCGGTCTTGTATCCAATATCGACAAGAACTTCGTCGCGTCCAACTTGAACAACAGCACCTGAAACTAGGTCGCCATCATTGAAATTTCTGATTGTGCCTTCGATTGCTGCTAGAAAATCTTCAGCTGATCCGATGTCATTTACTGCAATTTGTGGTGTAGACAATTGTGCTCCGTAGGGATAGAAAGTAGTAGTTCCCGCTTTTGCGGCTGGAGGGCAAGGGTACGGTTTGCACGCTCACAAGAGCAAATCCATGTTGAATATTGAGCGTAATCGCTACACTAAGTAATGATATGAATCGATATAAAGAGCTATTTACCTTTCCTCAGGTTATTCGACTTGGCTTGAGCGCATTTCCGGCTCGTTTGGCCTATTCAATGATCGGGCTTGGAATATTTTTTAAGACAGAGCAAGAAACAGGTTCGATCGCTATTGCAGGTTTTGCCATTGGTTTAAATTCTCTTGCCGGATCACTAACGGCTGGGATACGTGGATCAGTAATGGATCGATTTGGTCAAAAGTGGCCTATTCGTATTTTGGTTCCGATGTACTCCGCACTGATTCTCTTGCTCAACACAATGGAAACCCGACAATCAATTTTAATCACAGCATTTATTTTGGGTATTACTGCTCCCCCAATCAACTTATCTGTTCGTCCATTATGGAAGGACATTGTTCCAGATTCATATCTTCGTACCGCATATGCATTTGATTCATCAATGATGAGCTCGACATCTGTGATTGGTCCGGTCGTCATTACTGCCCTTTCGCTATCTTCTCGCTCAGAATTTGGTTTGGGAACCGTGGCCGCATTGATGTTCATTGGTGGCGTAGCGCTCTCATTAACCCCCGCATCACGTGATTGGGTTCCAGAAAAGAAGAAGAAGAATCAGCAAAAATTGTGGCGGGATCGTGCGATTCAATTGTTGATGTTCGAAGGTTGTTTCATTGGATTTGGGTGGGGTGTTTTTGATGTTGCTGTTCCAGCCTTTGCGACCCAAGAAGGAGTCCAAAACCGCGTTGCTTGGATATTTGCATCTTTTGGTGCAGCCACAGTCATTGGCGGATTGTTAGGTGGTTTAGTTTCGAAAAAATTAGCCCCACTTTCGGCTTTGCGTCGCGCTTATCTATTTTGGCTCATCGCATGTATTCCAGTTGCATTTACATATCCTGATTGGACCATGGCGCTTATGGGTGCGTGCATCGGTTTCTTGGGTGGCGCAGTGCAAGTCTTTTACTTTGAAGTTATGGAAGCGGTACGACCTCAAGGTTCACAGACAGCATCCCTTGGTTGGATCTGGAGTGTCGAAGGATCCTTTATGGCGTTAGGCGCTGCAGTTGGTGGAGTAGTTTCTGAAACTTTCTCACCTCGCATTGGTTTAGGAATGTTGCCAATAATGATTTTTATAGGATTACTAATTTTGACTATTGGGCGAGGACGCTTGAGCGCTGCCAATGATATTCCAACGGATGAAGAAGACCTTCAAGCAATGAAGGATATTTCAAACGAGGTTAGATAATTAGTGAGCTGCTTCGTGCCAGGTAAGGCCTAAACCAGCATTTACATCTAATGGCGCTTTAAGTGGATAAGCAGCACCCATTTCACGTTTTACCAATTCGCTGATTTTTTCCTCTTCACCTGAAACCACTTCCAGAATCAACTCATCATGAATCTGCAACAGCAGCCGCGACTTTAGCTTTTCCTTTTCAATTGCAACCTGAACATTGAGCATCGCCAATTTGATAATGTCTGCTGCTGATCCTTGAATTGGCGCATTAAGTGCCATACGTTCTGCGATTTCGCGGCGTTGACGGTTGTCATGCATCAAGTCAGGCAGATATCTGCGTCGTCCCATAATGGTTTCGGTGTAACCAACCTTGCGTGCTTGTTCAACAACAACCTGCAGGTAATCACGAATTCCACCAAAGCGTTCGAAGTATGTGTCCATTAACTGTTGAGCTGCAAGTGGTGAAATGTCTAGCTGTACCGCTAAACCATAGGAAGAAAGCCCGTAGGCAAGTCCGTATGACATTGCCTTCATTTGCCGGCGCATTTCGGGATCTACTTCAGCTGCCTTCACGCCAAAGACAAGTCCAGCAACTGTTGCATGCAAATCTTCACCTGATGCAAAGGCTGCTAACAATTTTTCATCATGCGATAAGTGAGCCATGATTCGCATTTCGATCTGGCTGTAATCAGCAGTTAGTAAAGATACATAACCCTTTCCAACTGTGAAGCAATCACGGATTTTTCGACCTTCTTCAGTGCGCACTGGGATGTTTTGCAGGTTTGGACCAGTAGATGACAGACGACCGGTTGCTGCAACTGTCTGCTGGAAGTGTGTATGAATGCGTCCATCCTTTGCGATTTCAGCAATCAAGCCCTCAACAGTTGTTCCCAACTTTTTAGTTTCACGAATTCGAAGCAATGAAGTTAGAACTGGGTGACCGCTCTTTTGGTGTAACCAATCAAGACTTTCGGCATCGGTTGTATACCCAGTTTTAATCTTTTTTGTCTTAGGTAATCCAAGCTCATCAAACAAGACAACCTGTAACTGCTTTGGCGAAGCCACATTGAATTCATGTCCGACTGAATCGTGCGCCGCCTTTGTTTCACGGGCTACTTCACCCTCAAAAAATGCAGCAAGTGTGTCTAAACCCTTTTTGTTAACTGCGATTCCGATGGACTCCATGCGTGCCAGGAGATCGGCAACCGGTAGCTCCATATTGATGAAGAGATCCCAAAGATTGCGCTCTTTTAGTTCGCGAGTTAAGGAATCTCGCAGAGTAAACAGTGCACGGGCAGATGTGAGGAGCTCTTGTTCAGTGCTTGCTTGGTTAATAGTCGAGCCGTCACCCCAGCGTTCTTGAATGTCTTTCAGCTCTTGGCTTCGTACACCTGGGTTAACAAGGTATGCCGCTAAGGAAGTATCAAATGAAATGCCAGTTAAACCATTACTTCTACCTAGGGATTTTGCATCATGGGCGATCTTTGAAACCTTTGTATCTGTTGCCCACTCACCCATAACTGCTGAATGAACCAAAAAGACATCATCGGGTGTCAAGGCGATTGCATAGCGGTGTAATTTTTCTTCCACTAATTGATAAGTAATTGCAATTTCACCTGAATGCTGAGCAATCTTTGTTGATGCCTCTTCTGGCGTTAGTACACCTTCAGCAATTTCTGCTGCAAATAGTTCAAACACAGGTTCAGCCGATTGAGTACTGCCCTTTAGCAAGATGGGCTTCATTCGATCTTTCAACGTCTTGAACTCTAATTTTTCGAAAAGTGGGTTTGTTTTGTTTTCATCAACACCAGCCCAAGCCAAAGCATCAATACTTAAATCCAATGGAACATTTGCAACCAACTGAGTCAATTCACGATTTCGAATTACATCGTTGATTGAGTCACGAAGTGATTGACCAACTTTTCCACCCAACTTATCTATGTTGGCAATTAATTCGTGAAGTGATCCATATTCAACTACCCACTTAGCAGCTGTCTTCTCTCCAACACCTGGAACAGATGGCAAGTTATCGCTGGGGTCTCCCCGCAGGGCTGCAAAATCTGGATACTGCTCGGGTGACATCCCATACTTTTCTTGTACCGCATCCGGTGTCATGCGAGTTAAGTCGCTGACCCCACGCTTTGGATACAGCACAGTAGTTTTTTCATTAACTAACTGGAATGAATCCCGATCACCTGTGCAGATAAATACCTCGGCATTTTCACGCTCAGCCTGCTTAGCAATGGTCGCGATGATGTCATCTGCTTCAAAACCTTCGACTTCAAAAGTTGTGATGCCAAATGCTGTTACCAACTCATGTAAGTAGGACATCTGCGATCTAAACTCATCAGGGGTCTTTGCACGATTAGCTTTGTATTCGGGAAAAATCTCTGATCTAAAGGTCTTGCGCGATACATCAAAAGCAACAGCGACATGTGTTGGCTTTTCCGAGGACAACAGGGATAGCAACATCGTTGCAAAGCCGTAAATAGCGTTGGTGTGCTGACCTTGCGCAGTAGTGAAGTTCTCGGCAGGTAAGGCAAAAAATGCGCGATACGCCATGGAGTGCCCATCGATAAGCAATAGGCGTTTGGTCATGGATGCATCGTAGAGTGCCCGTTAGACTCCAGCCATGACAGAACCGGATTATCTTTCAATTATTCGTGAACGTGGAAGTGGCGCCCTAGATAAAAAAATGGGGATTGAAATCACAGAAGCTTCACTCACTCGCCTAGTTGGCACAATGCCAGTTGAAGGCAACACCCAGCCAATGGGAATTTTGCATGGTGGGGCCAGTGTTGTCTTAGCAGAATCACTTGGTTCGGTAGGTACTCAACTAAATGCTGGCGAAAATCGACGAATAGTTGGAATAGATATCAACGCGACTCATCACAAAGCCACCGCCAAAGGAATTGTTACAGGTGTAGCTACCGCAGTTTCAATCGGAAAGACTTTGTGCTGTTGGGATATTGTGATCACAAATGAAGACGGACAGCGCACCTGCACTGCCCGTATCACCTGCATGATTTTGGCGGAAAGAAGTTAGTTTCACTTCTTTGCCACCTTTAGAAAATTTCGTGTGCACCAGTTCCAAGGTAAGCAGCTTTAACATGAGGATCATTCAATAAATCACTGGCTTTTGCTTCCTTAGTAATCGAACCAGTTTCAAGAACATATGCACGGTGGGCGCGAGAGAGTGCCTGCTGGGCATTTTGCTCAACAAGAAGAATAGTGACGCCTTGGTTGTTAATCTCTGTGATGATCCGGAAGATATTTGCGATCATTTGTGGCGCTAATCCCATTGAAGGCTCATCAAGCAAAAGTACCTTTGGACGCGCCATGAGTGCACGACCAATCGCGAGCATCTGCTGCTCTCCGCCTGACAAAGTTCCGCCAGCCTGACCTGATCGCTCCTTCAATCGAGGAAATAAACCATAAATTCTCTCTAAGTCTGTAGCTACTTCAGATTTGCGCATCTTGAGATGGTACTTACCCATTTCAAGATTTTCTAAAACAGTCATTCCGGAGAAAATGCCTCGGCCTTCAGGTGCTTGAGAGATTCCCAAACGCACTCGATCATGCGCCGCCATCTTAGAGATATCTTGACCATCAAATGTGATCGTTCCAGAACTCAGTGGCCTTAACCCAGAAATAGTCTTAAGTGTTGTTGTCTTACCCGCACCGTTAGCGCCAATAAGAGTGACGATTTCACCTTCGTTAACCACCACTGAGATGCCTTTAATCGCCTCAATTTTTCCATAATGTACATGGATGTCATTTATCTCAAGACGCATCGTCTGGCACTCCTAAATAGGCTTCAATCACTCGTTTATCATTTTGAACAACGGTAGGTAGATCATCAGCAATCTTTTGTCCAAAATCAATCACCACAACACGATCTGAAACTCCCATAACGAGTGACATGTCATGTTCAATTAAAAGAACGGTGTAGCCAGCATCTCGAATCTTACGAATCGTTTGAGCTAACTCAATTTTTTCCGCAGGATTAAATCCAGCGGCTGGCTCATCAAGTAATAATAGTTTTGGCTGCGTACCTAGTGCTCGTGCAATTTCAAGACGACGCTGGACACCATAAGGAAGATTTTTTGCCAATCGATCTGCATATTCGCCGATTCCAATGAAATCCAAAATCTCCTGCGCCCTTGCATTGTCTTTCTTCTCTTCTCTGCGCGAAATCGGCATCCCAAGCAAACCACTGAGTAATCCCGATTTCTTGTGGGTGTCAGTTGCTGTAATCACATTTTCAAGCGCCGTCATATCCCCCCAGAGGCGAATATTCTGGAATGTTCGGGCAATGCCACCTTTAGTGATCTTGTATCTCTTTGTGTTCTTAAGCGACTTTCCTAGAAAATTAATGTCCCCGCTTGTAACTTGATACACACCAGTGATGACATTGAAAACGGTGGTCTTGCCAGCACCATTAGGGCCAATCAAGCCAAGAATTTCCTTCTCTTTAATGTGAAAACTCACATCATTCAGAGCGGTCACACCACCGAACTTGATAGTCACATTCTCTAAAGCCAAAACATTATGTGTCATTCTGCTGCCTTAGTTCGAAGTGGTTTTTCACGCTTCTTTCTTGGTAGTAAGCCATCTGGACGCAGATTCATCATGATTACTAGAACCGCTCCAAACACAAGAAGTCTTGCATCGGAAAGAAAACGAATGCGATCTGGAAGGTATCCGAGAACTACTGCACCAAGAATTACACCCCAGATATTTCCCATACCGCCGAAAACTACACATGCAAGAATCAAAATTGAAACTTGAAGCGTGAAGTTATCTGGCGAAATAAACAGCGTTTTTGAGGCGTAAAGGACTCCAGCTGCCCCACCAACTGAAGCACCTAAAACAAATGCCCAAATCTTGTACTTAAATGTAGGGACACCCATTAACTCGGCAGCATCCTCATCTTGACGGATTGATTCCCAAGCGCGTCCTGGGCGTCTTGCTGAAAGTCGGCGAATCATCCAAATTGTAAGAAGAATGATTATTAAGAATGTCCAGAAATACAGTCTGTGATTATCAAAGGTGTACTCCAGTCCAAAGACCGTAGGCGGTGTTGGTACTCCAACAATTCCATTTGCGCCACCAATTGAGGTCAAATTCAAAGCTGTAATGCGAACAATCTCACCAAAACCCAGGGTGATGATTGCTAGGTAATCACCACGTAAGCGTAGCGCTGGAACTCCAAGGATTAGACCTGCAAACATGGCCATCGCAATACCGATGGGAAGAATCTCCCAAGTATTTAAACCTGTCTTTGTTCCCAACAAACCCATTGTGTAAGCACCAATTGCAAAAAATGCTACATATCCAAGATCTAAAAGTCCGCTCTTGCCGATCACAATGTTCAAGCCAAGGGCCATGATTACAAAGATTGCAATAGGGAAAACTAGGACTGAACCGTAATCAGCAATCGGTGTATTGAGGAAGGTTCCACCCAAAAATGGTAGTGAGGCTGCCATGGCAATCGCACCAAGTGCGATTAAAACTCGAACAGGTCTCCCCGAACGATCCCAAAAATCAGCTCCAACATCTCTTAGATTTAACATCTATGCCCTCGATTGTGTAATTGCTTCACCGAACACACCATTCGGCCTGAAATAAAGAACAATAACAAGAATTACGAAAACTGTAACCGCTTTCCATTGGGTACCAAGGAAGAAGGAAGCATAAGTTTCAATCAAGCCCAGGCCTATGCCGCCATAAAAAGCTCCCTTTATGTTTCCAATGCCACCTAAAATCGCTGCGGTGAAAGCAGCAATGCCTAGTTCAAAACCAATATTAAATGCGGTGTTTTCATACTTGAGAATATAGAAAAAGCCTGCGGCTCCAGTCATTAAGCCACCAATCATGAAGGTTCCAGAAACAACTAAATTGAGGTTAACACCCATTAATCGTGAAGCATCTTCATTCATGGAGACCGCGCGAATTGCCTTTCCTAGGCGAGTTCGCTTCACAAACTGACTTAAACATATAAACAACACCAAACCAGAAAGAACAATAATTACATTGTCTAGTCTCAACTCGAGGCCAAACGGTGCAGCGAGAATCTTCTTTTCCATAACACGTGGGCTTCCAACATATCGTGAGTCAGTCAAAATGCGCATGAACTCTGCAAGAACGATTGACATTCCGATTGCCGAGATCAATGGAGCTAACTTATTGGAGCCGCGATTTCGTAATCTGCGATATGCGACAAGTTCGAGTAGGACCGAAAGAATTCCGGACATAAACATCGAAGCGAGTAAGCAGAGGAAAAGGATCCAGACTAGGCGTACGCCAGTTGCAGGCTCGGACTGTTGCGTAAAGCCAAATACATCTCTTACAACCAGAATCGAAGCGAATGTTCCATACATGAAAATCTCTGAGTTTGCGAAGTTGATCATTCGAAGAACTCCATAAACCATGGTGTACCCCAGAGCAATCATCACGTAGATGAAACCTAAACTAAGACCACCTACAGTCAATGCAGGAAATTGTTCTTGAAAATTACTTAACACTGCGCTGCCTTCTGATTGTGTGTTGCAAGTTAACAAAAATTAAGTGCGCAGCACCTGGTAATTTCTTACCAGGTGCTGCGTGTACAGCTTATTTGTTTAGTCTTGGACTAAACAATTATTACTTAACTGCACCTGTGTACTTAATGACACCAGACTTGATTTCAAATCCGTTCATTACACCACCGGCAGTATCACCATTGCGGTCGAATGAAAGAGCAGCTCCTGTGATTGACTTGCCTTTGAATGCTTTTACGCACTTCAGCATAGCGTCACGAGTTGAAACACCCTTAGCGATGCAGCTTAGGAATACATTTGCAGCATCAATTGATTCAGCTGCGTATGTACCTGAAGAAACCTTCATCTTCGCCTTGAAGTCTGCTTCGATCTTTGTGCTGATCTCTGATAGAGGAACAGTTCCACCTGTCAGACGAACACCCTCAAGAATTGAACCACTTGCAAGTGTCAAGATTCCTGGGCTTAGAACTCCGTCGCCACCAGCAAGAACGCCTGTGTAGCCTGAGTCACGTAGTTGACGGTAAAGAGTTGCTGCTTGTGCGTAGTAACCAGTGAAGATAACTACGTTTGCTGCTGCTGACTTTACCTTTGAGATTGATGCAGACCAGTCTGTTGTCTTGTCTGGAACGCTATCTTGACCAGCAAGAACTGCGCCACCAAGCTTCATGTAATCAACCAAACCAACACCGTATGGTGACTGATCGTCAATTACAAAAACCTTAGGAGCAGTAACGCCCTTTGTAGCAAGCTTGTAAAGAGCTGGACCCTGTACACGATCTGTTACAGGAACACGGTGGAATACTGGGAAACCAATAAGGCCCTGTGCTGGATCTGTAATTGATACACGTGTTGCAGATGGTGAGATCAATGGAAGGTTCTTCTGCTTGTAGAAAGGAAGTGAAGCAATTGTTGCTCCAGAGTAAGCAGGTCCTACAAGTCCGATGATGGCCTTGTTTGAAGCTGTTCCAGGTGCAACCTTTGCTGCCTCTGTTCCGCTTCCTTGGTCATCAACTGAAACAATATTTACCTGAATTTTGCCTTTGTTCTTTGCATTAAACAAAGCAACTGCGTACTTAACGCCATTGAGCTCATCAATACCAACTTGAGCTTCCTCACCTGTTAGAGGACCTTGATATGCAATAGTTGCAACACGTGCTTTTGCATTTGCAACTGGTGCCACCGCAATAGTGGTACCAAGCGCAAGGGCAATCACGGCGCTAACCGAAACTAGCTTGTTAATCTTCATATGTAGTGCCTTTCCTGTTCTTGTGTCCCGGGACAGGGAGACGGAAAGAGTAATGCCAGGGGTGAGCATTAGACAAGGTGAATTCTCTCGTGAATTGTCTCGATTTCGTTATAAAGTGGGATTTCAGTATCAATTAATGAGACGACGCAAGGGCTTACTTATCAGGTACTGCATTGGGGTTAATAACCGCCTCAGCTACATCCTTCATTGATAATCGACGATCCATGGCCGCTCTTTGAATCCATGAGAACGCCTCGGGTTCTGACAAATTGAGGGCTTTCATCAAAATTCCCTTGGCACGATCAATTAACTTGCGAGTTTCTAGGCGATCATGAAGATCGGCAACTTCATCAGCTAAAGATCTCATCTGCAGATGCCTGCTAATTGCAATTTCGATCGCTGGCATTAGATCGCCAATTGTAAATGGCTTAACGACATATGCCATGACTCCAGCATCACGAGCGCGATCTACTAACTCTTTTTGGGAATAAGCGGTCAACATCAATACTGGTGCGATTTCAATTATTTTTTCCGCCGCCGAAATACCATCAAGAATTGGCATCTTGACATCAAGAATTGCAAGATCAGGTTTGTGTTGTATGGCTAGGTCGATTGCCTCTTGCCCATTTGTGGCTTGGGCGACAACTTCATATCCTGCACCTTGTAACATTTCGACAAGGTCCATTCGAATCAACGCTTCATCTTCGGCGACAAGGATTCGAACACTCATGTTCAACAGATCCCTTCGCGAGCTTAAGGTGGAAGTGCCTCGAGTCGGATTCGAACCGACACTATGCAGTGTTTGAGACTGCCCTCTCTACCGTTGGAGTACCGAGGCCTTTGCTTGGGCAATCTTAGCGGTAAGCGGCAACCACTCCACCAACAGCATCGCCTACGCGGTGAACGCGCATAGCATTAGTTGAACCAGGAATTCCTGGAGGTGAGCCCGCAACAATTACAACATTCTCACCCTCGTGTGCACGACCAGATTGAATTAACAATGTATCTGCCTGCTTAACCATTTCATCGGTGTGCTTAACCATTGGAGTTACCTCTGGCTCTACACCCCATGACAGTGCAAGGCGGTTGTAGGTACCGACATCTGGAGTGAATGCAAGAATCGGAATTGGTGAGCGCAAACGGGCCATGCGACGAGCAGAATCGCCAGACTGAGTGAAGGTAACTAAGTATTTTGCACCGACAATTGCGCCAACTTCAGCGGCAGCACGAGTAATTGCGCCACCCTTAGTCTTTGGAGTCGTACGCAATGGGCGAATCATTTCAAATCCACCTTCTTCAGTGCGAGCAATAATGCGAGCCATCGTTGCAACAGATTCAATAGCAAAAGCACCAACAGATGTTTCGCCCGATAGCATCAATGCATCTGCTCCATCTAGAACAGCGTTTGCACAATCTGTTGCTTCAGCTCTAGTTGGTGAAGAGTTTGTGATCATCGAATCCAGCATCTGTGTTGCAACAATTACCGGCTTTGCCGCTTCACGTGCAAGTTCGATACAACGCTTCTGAACTAGAGGAACATCTTCAATTGGAAGTTCCACACCAAGATCTCCACGTGCAACCATGATGCCATCAAAGGCGTTAACGATCTCTTGCAAGTTTTCAACAGCTTGTGGCTTTTCAATCTTTGCAATGACCGGAACTCGGAATCCGATCTCATCCATGATTGCATGAACATCATCAACATCGGCTGCGTTACGAACAAATGAAAGTGCGATGAAATCTGCACCAGCACGAAGACCCCACCGTAGATCTTCTTTATCTTTTTCTGAAAGAGCCGGGACAGAAACAGCAACACCAGGCAAGTTGATTCCCTTGTTGTTACTTACAGTGCCAGGCTGA
>JBIKPC010000104.1:0-3198 GCA_044357675.1 Candidatus Planktophila sp.
CGCATGTGCCACACCGTGATTACGCAAACACCGCTGAACTGCTGGCCGATCTTGTGTTGATGCGTGATTCATTGTTGGCACACCGCGGAGAATTAATTGCTACAGGCTTACTTGAGCGCACTATTCGCACAGTTGCTGCCTTTGGCATTAATCACGCAACCATGGATGTTCGCGAGCATTCAGATGCGCATCACCATGTTTTGAAGCAGATCACCGGCGTGGATGGCTACCTTGCAAAGTCACATGATGAAAAGTTTGAACTGCTAACTAAAGCGCTTGCTGATTCAACAACTTTTGATACATCGGTACTGGATGCATCAGGCAAGAAGACATTGGATACTTTCGTCGCCATCAACGATTTAATTGATCGCTTCGGACCAGAAGCAATTGAGACCTATATCGTTTCAATGACTAAGGGTGCAGATGATTTGGTGGCTGCGGTAGTTATTGCCCAACATGCTGGCTTGGTTTCACTAAGTGAGAAAAAAGCAATTGTGGGATTTGCACCGTTGCTTGAAACTGTTGCAGAACTTCGGGCTGCAGGTGAAATTCTGGAAAAGCTACTGAGTAATCCGGCATATCGCGAAGTTGTTTCTCTGCGCGCAGATGTACAAGAAGTAATGCTTGGGTACTCAGATTCCAATAAGGATGCAGGAATTGCAACCAGCCAATGGGAAATCCACCGTGCACAACGTTCATTGCGAGATGTTGCAATTAAGTACGGCGTCAAACTTCGCTTGTTCCATGGTCGTGGTGGTTCCGTAGGTCGCGGCGGCGGTCCAACATATGATGCTTTGATCGCATTGCCTTGGGGATCAGTTGATGGTCAGATAAAAATGACAGAGCAAGGCGAAGTAATTAGCGATAAGTACGCTCTGCCTTCACTTGCTCGCGAAAATGTTGAATTAACGTTGGCGGCATCTCTAGAGGCAACGGTTCTAAATCGCGGCCCACGTCAGACTCCAGCGGAATTAAAGTCATGGGGCGATTGCATGCAGCTACTTAGCGATGCATCATTTAAACAATATCGATCCTTAATTGACCAACCAGATTTGCCTGCCTACTTCTATTCATCAACACCAGTAGAACAACTGGGCGATCTTTTCTTAGGTTCACGCCCATCTCGTCGCCCAGATGCTGCAGGCGGGCTGGATTCATTACGTGCAATTCCTTGGGTGTTTGGCTGGACTCAATCACGTCAGATCGTCCCTGGTTGGTTCGGTGTGGGCTCTGGCTTAAAAGCTGCACGCGAAGCAGGGCATTCCGATCTTTTGACTCAGATGTTAAAGGATTGGCATTTCTTCACAACATTTATTAGTAACGTTGAAATGACACTTGCAAAGACAGATCTAGTACTTGCAAAACGTTATGTCGAAACTCTGGTTCCTGCCCACCTGCATCATTTCTTGGATGAGATCCAAGCTGAGTTTGATTTAACTATTGCGGAAATATTGAAGTTAACTGGTAAAAAGAGTTTGCTTGGAGATCAGGAAATTTTGGCTAGAACCTTGCAGGTTCGAGATGCTTACCTTTCACCAATACATTTGTTGCAAATTAACCTGTTGAAGCGGGTTCGTGATGCGGGTGAAACTGCTGATCCTGTATTGCGCCGTGCCTTGTTGCTAACAATAAATGGTGTTGCGGCAGGCCTTCGCAATACCGGCTGATTTAACTAGGCCGGCTTGTTTAACTATTATGGGCTGACTGCGTTGCTTCTAAACCTTTAGTAATCAGAGATTCAACAACATCTGCCCCGCGATCAATAAATTCAGCTAGATCCTTGTGTTCAACCTTTGAGAATGCTTTTAAAACAAAATCAGCCGGATCTTGCTGGCCCATTGGGCGGCCAATTCCTAAACGAACACGATAGTAATCAGGACCATCAAATGAGGATGTCATTGATTTCAAACCATTATGGCCATTATCGCCGCCAGCAAATTTTGTGCGGATCGCAGCAAAAGGAATATCTAACTCATCATGCAGAGCAACAATATTTTCTCGTTCGACTGAATAGAAATTAGCTAGAGCTTTAATTGGGCCGCCTGTCTCATTCATATAGCTCTTTGATTTTGCGAGAATAATCGAATGAGTGCCAGCATCTAATTTGTATGCTGCAATATCTGTGCGGGATTTGTGTGAAGAAAATTTGATCGAATGGCGACGAGCTAACTCATCGATCACCATCTGGCCGATGTTATGACGTGTGGCAGCGTATTGATCTCCTGGATTACCCAGTCCTACTACCAACCACGTCATAACAACAAAGCCTAAGGGTTAAGCGTCCTTCTTCTCGGCATCTGCAGCAGGTGCTGCAGCATCTGTTGCTGCCGGTGCTGCTACTTCTTCAGCAGCTGCAGTTGACTTCTCAGACAAGTGAACAACGATTGTCTTTGGATCAGACTCGAGTTCGACGCCTGCTGGAAGCACAACATCTGATGCGTACTTTGAAGAACCTGACATAAGACCTTGAATGTCTACTTCTAGGAAGTTTGGAATAGAGGATGCATCAACACGTACATCGATTGTGTTGTTTACATGCTCAAGGATTCCATCACGATCGTGCTCACCAACTGTGTGAACAGGAACTGAAACAACAACCTTTTCTCCACGACGGACCAACACTAGGTCAACGTGCTCAAGAATCTGCTTGAGGAAATCGCGAACAATTACTTTCGGAAGAGTTAACTCATTCTTGCCATCAATTGTGATGTCCAAAAGAACGTTTGACTGCTTTAGAGCAACGCCAAGTTCCTTTGCAGGAAGAGTGATGTGTAGCGGCTTTTCTCCGTGACCGTAGATAACAGCAGGAACTAAACCATCGCGACGTGCACGACGTGATGCGCCCTTACCAAATTCTGTACGAGTGGTTCCGACGATCTTTACTTCTGCCATTTTTTATCTCCCTGTTTTTCTGGTTCTTCGGTGCGTACACAAAGTTCCAGCAGGAGAAAATTCCCTTACCCGTCGATCACGGAAAGCTATTCGCTACCCTCGCCGGAACAGGTCGAACAGTATCTTTTGGGCCTGCATTGAAGCAAATTGAGGCTTAGGAATGACCATCAAACAGGCTTGTAACTGATCCATCCTCAAATACCTCGCGTATTGCGCGGCCCAGAAGTGGAGCAATTGAAAGCACGGTCAAATTGTCGAACTTCTGATCCTCTGTAATTGGCAGAGTATTTGTGATGACTACTTCTG
>JBIKPC010000105.1:0-3176 GCA_044357675.1 Candidatus Planktophila sp.
GGCAACTAATTGTTGGCCGTTAATCTTCGGCATCGAAAAGGGCAGACCCTGAAATCCGCCACCGATAGTTGTATTTAAATTGATCCAGTTCCAGACAGGTCGCATAAAACCTTGATAATTCATTGCACCGTGCCAACCAAATCCATTTAAGTCACTAGCAATAAAATCTCCGTTTTCAGCAACAAGCCACGCATCGGGTTTTACTTGATCCATAGCTTTACGAATCCCATGCATCACTTCATCATGCATGTCATCGGCACCTAAGCGTCCTGTCATATTACCAACGTCAATGCGCCATCCAGCCATTCCATACTTGGGTGATAACCATTGCTTAACGATTGATTTCTTTCCTTCATACATTTCTTTACGCAAAGCTTTTGAATGAAAATTTAACTTTGGCAAAGAGGCTAGACCCCACCAACCGACATATCCATGCTTTACCGATTTATCCCAGTAAAAATAGCCACGCTCTTTTGACTTCTTATCGCGCTGCGCCTTAGCAAGCCATGGGTGGCCAGCACCGCAATGATTTGATGTTAGATCTCCTAGTAAACGGATCTTTCTCTTATTAGCCGCTGAAACCAGGCTAAACATTGCCTTATTCCCGCCCAAAACCGGATCTACCTCGGTAAAACTACTGGCATCGTATCGATGATTTGATCTAGCAGGGAAAAACGGAGTGAAGTAAATTCCATTCACGCCAAGTTCAGTTACATAATCCAAATGCTCTTCAACTCCGGCTAGATCGCCTCCATAGAGTTCGGTACCTGTTGCTTTACTTCCAATTGTAGGAAGTTCATTCCAAGCACGAGGTATAGCCCAATCTGGAATTGTGCGCTTTGCAGAAGATTTAGCGAATCTATCTGGAAATATTTGATAGAAGACTGATGAGCGGATCCATGCCGGATACGTCGGTATTGCAACAATTTGGAAGTCATTATTGGTATGAACATCATGATCATAAAAACCAGCGGCGTTTAACCATTCATACTTATCAATATCAACAAAAACAAACCTGTACTGGGTAGAAAGATTTTCGATAACAACCTTTACTGACCACCAGTTTTCCGTTTCCCCACTTTTTTCAAGAGCTAATTCAAAGCTACGTGGCTCTCCATCGTGATACAAACGGACAAATGATTTAGCAAAGGTGTAGGTCTTAGGAACGCGTACGCGAAGAACAACTTTGTCTCCAACTTTAGGAGCAGAGTTGCTTACATACAGTTCGCTACCGTCATGGTGCGGAAATAGTGAGTTTGGTGATTGGGAAAACAAAGCTTTCTCCTTTCGAATTGCGCGCGGTTGCTTTTAATTCAATCTTCTTCTTTGGGAAATCTAATGGGTCAACAAATATCGAGTATGGAGCGCCCGTATCTATACCTTGCGAAATCCACTTAGTACTTCCTGCATTTCTGGCGAAAAATTCAACTGACAAAAAGTCCTTTGAACTAATCCCTGCTCTGACCTTGTAAAAGCCAGTTAAGTCATCGGCAGAGGTGCTCAACTTGGTGTGTTTTGTGGCAAATTGATTGATAGTGCTTGTGGCCTTTAAAACAATCGTAGATAGGGCAGGAACAATAAAACTGACCTTATTTTGATTAGTTGTTACCTGTGTAGTGCCAAGGATTTGAGTCCATTCCCCGCCCGAAGTCGCGGTAGTAACTTCCACAAACTCATCAGTGTCAGAGTTGTTAAAGGCAACTAAGTACTCTCTGTTGTCCACTACATCTTTCTTTGAAATAACGTACAGAGCGTACTTTGAGTATCGCTCAAGCATTGGGCCATTTGCCAAGGCTGGATTACTTTTACGAATCTCGGCCAACTTGATCAAATAATTGGCAACTGGGCTCTGGCTCGTGATTGAAAAGGAATCGCCGTTTCCAATTGGTGAGCCACCAACTCGAACTTCGTTTTTCCATAGTTCGATATCGGTTGCGAACATGTCTTGACGTGCAAATTGATCTTTCCCAGAATTCGAACCAGTCATTCCGACTTCATCTCCGTAGTAAACAACCGGTATGCCACGTGAGAAATACATCAAAGCGTTAGCTAAATTTGTTCTGGGTAACAACTGATTTGCAGGTTGAATGCGTTTGCTAGCAATTGTGTATCCGACTCGACCAACATCGTGATTTCCTAAAAATGTTACTAAGTTGCTTGCCGATGATTGTGCGCTTGTGTAATAGTCATCATTTTCAAACAGAGCGGACAACACTGGTGCATTGGAATATCCTGACGCAAATTCGGTGGCTTTAGCTTGGAATGGAAAATCCAAAACAGTTTCGATTTTGTTTTGTCGTACATAGGTCATCAGATTCAATGCGCTGTAGTCAAAAACTTCACCAAAGATTGTAAAGTCGTTGATGCTAGATTTTTTTGCTGTTGCTTTAATCAACGGCGACCAATTCTTGAAGAAATTGTCATCAACGTGACGAGCAGTATCTACTCTAAAACCAGATATCCCGTACTTGGAAATCCACTTTCCATAGACATCAGCCCAACCCTTGTACACAACAGGTTTCTCAGTAGCAAGATCATCTAGGCCATAGAAATCACCTAG
This sequence comes from Candidatus Planktophila sp., assembly GCA_044357675.1. Taxonomy (GTDB): domain Bacteria; phylum Actinomycetota; class Actinomycetes; order Nanopelagicales; family Nanopelagicaceae; genus Planktophila. The sequence continues at coordinate 2,561 of JBIKPC010000105.1, forward strand.
TTTGGTGCAATTTCCAGCTCCCCAGCATCTGCCCACATCGCCGACGTTGTGATAATTATTTATGTCGTTAAGCCAAGTAGGATTCTTTAAATTCTTTGATTCTGGGGGCAGGAATGCAGATGTTCCGAGATACTTAATGACATCGCCGGTGTGATTTGTTACAACATCTAAAATTATTTTTAGCCCTAATTTTTTTGCACAGTTAGAAAAATCGAGCATGTCAGCGTTTGTACCCAAGTGCGGATCGACATTTAGGAAGTCAGTACCCCAATAACCGTGGTAACCAGAGCCAGCACCAATTGCTTCTTGCTGTGTTACTACCGGCGTTAGCCACACCGCCGTAAAGCCCAAAGACTTTATTCTGGCCAAACCATCATCGCCTGGTTCGCAGCTTCCAGTTAATCCCTTTAGATCGCCACCATGCCAAAAAGCTGTCAGAGATGTATTGAAACCACCATTATCGTTGTTTTTCTTGTCTCCATCTTTGTATCTATCTGGCATCACAAAATAGATCAGGTCCTGCGAAAGCCCAACCTTGGGTGAATTAAAATTTGCACCGAATGAGATCGTTGATAGTGAAAGAAAAACTGAAACAAATAGTGCAAGTGTGATCTTG
>JBIKPC010000106.1:0-3168 GCA_044357675.1 Candidatus Planktophila sp.
AAATCGCCAAACTGGCCTTCCCAAAGAACCAATGCTTCTTCACGTTCTAGGCTGTAGCCATATTCAAAGCCCATGGCAGCGTATTCGCTGAGCAAAGAATCAATTACAAAGAATTGATTTTCGTCGCCAATAAGTCCACGAAGCGGTGTCCACTCATTGCCATTTTCTTTATCAATGATTACAGCATGACGGTTTGAGAAAGTTCCACGTCGAGCATCTTGTCCAGCAAGTCGAATTGGGTGGCCTTCTTTAAGAAGTGAACCGAATGCAAGCATTTCACCTGTTGACCAGTCGATCGTTCCATCGTTAAGCGACTCGACGCGCTTTGCAAGTTGCGGAGTTAACTTAGGATGAACGCTAAATCCTTCTGGAACCGCTAACTGCGTTGCAGCAATTTCTTGTGCAAGGGTTTCAGATATCGCAGTACTGATTGCCTCTGGTTCTGGTGCAACTGGAACCTTAAAGTTTTCATCATGTTCTGGTTCGATGTTGTTAACTGATGCGAAAATTGATTCAAGCTGTTCTTGGTAATCACGAGCAATTTCATCTACTTGTTCAGGAGTTAAATCTCCACGGCCAACAAGTGCTTCGGTATACAAATTACGAGTTGAGCGCTTTGCATCAATCATCTTGTACATCAATGGTTGAGTGAAACTTGGCTCGTCACCTTCGTTGTGTCCACGACGACGGTAACAAACCATGTCGACAACAACATCCTTGTTAAATTCTTGACGATATTCAAATGCCAAACGAGCAACGCGAACACATGCTTCTGGATCATCGCCATTTACATGGAACACCGGTGCTTGAGTGATCTTTGCAAAGTCAGTTGAGTACACAGAAGTACGTGAGGAAATTGGGGATGTTGTAAATCCAACTTGATTGTTAATAACAATGTGAATTGTTCCACCGGTGCGGTACCCAGGAAGGCCAGCTAGCTGCAGAACTTCAGCGTTAACACCTTGGCCTGCAAATGAGGCATCTCCATGCAAAAGAATTGGCATTACGGAGTAAGCGTTCTTCACATTCATGCGGTCCTGCTTTGCGCGAACAATGCCCTCTAATACTGGGTTTACAGCTTCTAAGTGAGATGGGTTTGCCGCAAGATAAACATTTGTGGTGGCTCCGCTATTGGATGTAAATACTCCCGATGTTCCCAAGTGATACTTCACATCGCCAGAACCCTGAACCTGATTTTCTGTGTAGTGACCCTGGAACTCTTGAAAGATTTGACCTGCAGATTTACCAGCAACATTTGCAAGAATATTAAGACGGCCTCGGTGTGGCATGCCAATACAGACTTCATCAAGTCCGTCTTCTGCAGCTGCGGCTATAACAGCATCAAGTAGTGGAATAACTGATTCTCCGCCTTCTAGCGAGAATCGCTTTTGTCCAACAAACTTTGTGTGCAGGAACGACTCAAAAGATTCAGCACTATTGAGCTTACGTAAAACGTGTAGTTGTTCATCGCGCGGTAATTTGGCATACCCAACTTCAACACGATTCTGAATCCACTCGCGCTCTTCGCGATTTTGGATGTACATGTACTCAACACCAACAGATCGGCAATAGGCATCGCGCAATATTCCAAGGATCTTGCGAAGTGTCATGAAGCGTTCGCCACCAAAACCGCCAGTCGCAAATTCGCGATCAAGGTCCCACAGCGTTAGACCATGTGTAACCACATCTAGATCAGGGTGTGAACGCTGAACATATTCAAGTGGATCAACATCTGCCATCAAGTGACCGAAGGTTCGGTATGACTGAATTAATTGCTGAACGCGGGCTGTCTTGCTGATTTCTTCATCGCGCGAGAATGCAAAATCAGTTGCCCATCGAATTGGTTCGTAAGGAATACGAAGCGCACTAAAGATGTCATCGTAGAAACCTTCTGCACCTAGCAAGTATTCGTGCATGCGGCGCAAGAAATCACCTGATTGCGCGCCCTGAATAATGCGGTGGTCATACGTGCTTGTAAGAGTAATTACCTTGCTAACAGCCATCTCTATCAGGGTTTGCTCGCTAGCGCCTTGGAACTCGGCTGGATAATCCATCGCTCCCACGCCAAGAATCAGGCCTTGGCCCTGAACCAAACGAGGAACAGAGTGAACTGTTCCGATAGTTCCTGGATTAGTAATGGACATTGTTGTGCCTGCAAAATCTTCAACAGTTAATGATCCACCACGAGCCTTTTTGATTACAGCTTCATAGGCGTTCCAGAACTGTCCGAAATCTAATTCTTCGCAACCCTTAATTGATGGAACCAATAATTGACGGGATCCATCTTCCTTTGCCAAATCGATGGCAACGCCTAAGTTGATGTGTTCAGGCTTTCCAATTGCGGGTTTGCCATCTAGGTCACCAAAGAAGGCGTTCATTTCTGGCATCGCACGAACTGCTTTGATCATTGCAAAAGCGATGATGTGAGTAAAGGAAACTTTTCCACCACGGCTGCGCTTCAAGTGATTGTTAATCACGATGCGGTTATCAATCATCAACTTGGCAGGAATTGCACGCACAGATGTTGCTGTCGGAACTGTTAGCGATCCTTCCATTGCTTGAACTACTCGAGCGGATACTCCGCGAATTGGTTCAAGTGAAGATGCTGCTGGCGTAATCAAAACTGGAACCGGCTTAACAATTGGATCTGCCGGTGTTGGTTGTGTTGCTGCAGTCTCGCGAAGTACTGGTTGCTGAACTACTGGTGCAACAGGTGCTGGCGTTGCAGCGACAACTGGTGCAGGTGCAGAAACAACTGGTGCAGAAACAACTGGTGCAGGTGCAGAAACAACTGGTGCAGGTGCAAGTTGTGCAGCTTTTTGTTGCGCCTTAGGAACTGGTGGAACACCTTTGCTTGGTGCAGCTGAAGTTGCTCCGGTTGCCGGGGCGCCAGGTTTATTAGTTTTGAAATACTCAATCCATGCTGGGTCTACGGAAGAAGGGTCCTGCAAATACTGCTCGTACATCTCATCGACGAGCCAATCATTTGCGCCAAAATCCTGTGCCGACACTGGCAAGCTCCTTCTGCATTGATTACAGGGCTAAGCCTATCGGCAGTGACTGGCCCTGATAAACATGGATTGGCGCTCATAAGGCGAGATTGGCCACATTAATTTCAGGCTCCATTTTCCAGATATCTGAGGCAGGCTTTGCCAATGGTTTTAGCAG
>JBIKPC010000023.1:0-11138 GCA_044357675.1 Candidatus Planktophila sp.
AGAGGAATAACCAATAAGAAAACATGTTTAATCTAGGAAAAGCAACATCTGCTGCACCAATCTGCAACGGCATAATCACATTTGCAAACCCAACAAATAGGGGTGTTGCGAACATCAAAAGCATGATTGTTCCGTGCATTGTGAAGATTTGGTTGTACTGCTCATTGCTTAAGAACTGCATTCCTGGTCGAGCTAGCTCGGCACGAAGAACTAATGCCAGTACTCCGCCGATCAAGAACCAGGCAAAAGAGGTAATCAGGTACATGTAACCGATAGTTTTATGGTCTGTTGATGTAATCCACTTTACAAAGGACTTTCCCTTTGCTGCCGGCATCGGAGCCTTCAGGGTAGTCGTAGGACGTTCTGCGTAGGTTGTCATGCGTTGCTCCCCTTAAGTGTTTCTAAATATGCATCGTATTGGGCAGGTGTAACTACCTTTACCGTAAAGAGCATTTGTGAATGATTGCGGCCACATAAAATGTTGCAACGGCCCGGGTACTCACCTAATTTGTTAGCAGTGAATTCAAGTTCATTTGTCACACCCGGAAGATTTTGCATCTGAATCATGAACGCTGGAATCCAGAATCCGTGAACAACATCGTTTGAGGTAATCGTGTAACGGACACGCTCGCCTAAAGGAACAACCAAAGTAGGTGGCTGTGTTGGAGATCCAGTTACGACCGCCTGTGGTCCAGCCTCGGGATATCCAAACTGCCAAGACCACTGAAAACCTTCAACTGTAATTTCATGTGCGTATGCGTCAGTTTTTTCAGTAATTATGTTTTGACGTTCAACCGTGTAAAAGAAAAGGACTGCAACAATTATGAATGGGATAATCGTGTAAGCAACTTCTACTGGAACGTTGTATTGAGTTTGTTTCGGAAACTCAGGACCATCTTTTTTGCCACGATGAAAAACAGCTGGCCACAAAATCAAAATCAAAGTAAATACGCCAACGACTCCCGCAGCGATCCATGCACCTTGCCACAAAGACAACGAGGCATCATTTACGCTTGAAACACCTTCTGGGAAACCCCAATCAGTGTTTTGCGAGCAACCTGTTAACAGAAGAACAGGCAGGAAAAGGAACAGTGCTCGTAAGCGCGAAATTAGGGTGCGAGGCATGGGTGTAAGGATAGTTTGTATTCGCCCTAAGCGTGGCCCGAGCACATTCATCAGGAGTGGTGGCGCTCCTCACATCTTTTGCAGAAGTGGTTATTTGAGGTGAGGTGCAATTTCATCTGCAGCGGCCTGGCCATAGGCTTCAGAGAAACGGGCAACAAATTCCTCGGGCGTAAATCTGTATTCCTGAGTTCCCAGGGTTTCGATGACATAGGTAGCAATTAACGCACCCAATTGGGCGCATCGCTCGTGGGACAACCCCCAAGCAAGTCCTGCGATGAAGCCAGATCTAAAGGAATCACCAACACCGGTTGGGTCAGTCTTTGAGCGCTCCTTTGGGCAGGTAACTTGAACAAACTCCCCTGCTGCACTTTCCACCTTGGCACCGTGTGAACCCAGAGTCACGACCCGGTATTTAACTCGCTCCAAAATTTCACGATCGGTCCACCCAGTCTTTTGCATTGCCAATGCCAGTTCGTACTCATTGAGAAATAAGTAAGCCGCACCGTCAATTAAAAGCTTGATCTCCTCACCGGACATACGAGCCATCTGCTGAGAAGGATCGGCCGCAAATGCAATTCCCAATTGGCGGCAGACTTCAGAGTGGCGCAACATTGCTTCGGGATCATCTGGTGAAATCACCATCATGTCCAAACGACCAACCTTGTCCATGATGGGGCTTAATTCGATATTTCGAGCCTCGGACATAGCGCCCGGGAAAAATGATGCGATCTGATTGAGTTCCTGATCGGTTGTGACAACGAAGTGCGCGGTGTGCAATGTTGTTGACACTAATGCATGCGAGGTATCGACCCCATGTCGTGAAAGCCAGGCGTTGTAATCAGCCCAGTCTTTGCCAACGGCTGCAATCAAAATCGGATTTAATCCAAGAACTCCCATTCCGAAAGCGATGTTTGCTGCGCATCCTCCACGCCGAACATCCAAACTATCAACCAGAAATGAAAGTGAAACTTTCTCCAAGGAACCGGCGACTAGGGAATCGGTAAATTTTCCAGAGAAGGTCATTAAGTGATCAAGACCAACCGAACCCGCTACACCAATTTTCATGTGGGGATACTAATGCGAAAAGCGCAGTTACTTAGTTGAATGAATCGCCGCAGGCACAAGAACCCTGTGCTTGTGGATTATCAATAGTAAATCCCTGCTTTTCGATTGTGTCTACGAAATCAATCGTCGCCCCAGAAAGATATGGATCGCTCATCTTGTCGGTAATCACCTTTACTGCGCCAAATTCGCGCACGATGTCACCATCCATGTTGCGGTCATCGAAGTAGAGCTGGTACTTGAGGCCGGAACATCCACCTGGTTGCACTGCAACACGAAGGTTTAGATCATCGCGTCCTTCTTGAGCCAACAAAGCAGAGACCTTAGCGGCGGCTACATCAGTTAGCTGAATTCCAGTTGTTGTCGTTGCTTCAGTTGTCATTTCATTCTCCTTGATTAACTGCTCTCCCTGATCAATCGTGATAAGCCTACCCCCCTCGTGTCTGGCAAGCGAGTTGAGGACCCCTTCAACACGGCCTCTATAGTTGAGCCATGAGTACTAATGAGAGCAAAGGCCGACCAACCCCAAAGCGCAAAGAGGCAGAGTCGAAGCGCAAAGTTTCGTCGCTTGCACCAATTGTGACAAAAGATCAAAAGCGCGCTTCCAAAGCTTTATCGAAGCAGGATCGAATTGCCCAACGTGCTGCCTATCTCCGAGGAGATGAAGCTGCCTTGCCATTGCGAGATCGTGGACCTGCTCGTCGCTTCGTTCGCAATTATGTCGATGCTCGTCGCTCAACTGGAGAATACTTTCTTCCAACTATTTTTGTTGTGCTGGTTCTGACTCTTTTTCCTGTTCCAGCTGTGCAACTGGGTGCAATTGCTTTGATGTACGCCATGTTAATCATCGCAATCATTGATGGCATTATGCTGTCAAAGAAAATTCGCAAGGCGGTCGAAGCACAATTCCCAGGCACCGCAACAAAAGGTCTAGGAATGTATGCCTGGCTTAGATCAACACAAATGCGACGCCTTCGTGCGCCTCATCCACAAGTAACAATCAGTAAAAAGAAAAGCTAAGCGCGAGGATTCGGGCTTTCATTTTTCTTCGGATCGCGCTCTGGAAGTTTTCCAAGTGCTGCATCGATTGCCTTAATGACATCTGCATCTAGTTTTACGCCAGATGCTTTCACATTTTCTTTTACCTGCTTTGGCTTTGTAGCGCCCATAATCGCACTAGAAACATTTGGATTCTGAAGGACCCACGCAATTGCAAGTTGTCCCATAGTTAATCCAACGCCGTCAGCGATTGGCTTTAGTTTCTGGACCGCTTCCAAAACCTCTTCGCGCATCCAGCCCTTGATCATGTTTGCGCCACTGCCCTTGTCAGTTGCACGAGATCCTGCTGGTGCTTTCTTTCCAGGCAAGTACTTACCGGTCAAGATTCCTTGAGCCATTGGTGACCACACGATCTGCCCGATTCCTTCTTTTTCTGAAAGAGGAACAACTTCTGACTCAATTACGCGCCATAGGGCTGAATACTGTGGCTGACTTGAAACAAAACGGTTGTAACCGCGTGCATCTTGAATTGCTAGCGCTGATTTAATTTGCTCGGCATTCCATTCTGAAAAACCAATGTAATGAACCTTGCCCGCACGAATCAGATCATCAAAAGCACTTAAGGACTCTTCGATTGGTGTTTCATAGTCAAAGCGGTGCATCTGATAAAGATCAATGTGATCTGTCTGAAGTCGCTTCAGGGATGCGTTACATGACTCGATGATGTGCTTGCGAGAGAGACCGCGATCATTTTTTCCAGTACCTGTTGGCCAATACACCTTGGTAAACAATTCATATGATTCACGCTTAACGCCTTTTAGCGCTTTACCCAAAACTACTTCCGCTTTTGTTCCTGCATAAACATCTGCAGTATCAAAGGTGGTAATGCCAACCTCGAGCGCCGCTTTCACGCATTTAATAGCTGCATCTGATTCGATCTGGTTTCCGTGAGTGATCCAGTTTCCGTATGAGATTTCAGAAACGTACATTCCGGTACTGCCAAGGCGTCTGTATTCCATGTCGGCAAGCCTACGACTAGCGCGCCTAGTTGCCAACCCCAAGTGTGTGTGGTTTGGTTCGCCTACAACTTAATAGCTCACTTGGTAGGGGAAGTTCGGTGAAAATCCGACGCTGACCCGCAACCGTAAGATTCCTGAAATTTAAAGATTACTAATCTCAAACAAGAATCAAGTCGGATTACCTAGCAAGTGCAGATGAGACAAACACCCGCCGAGGTTTGCGGGGTGTGCTCCTACCACTAGAGGTGTCGATTAATTCATCCTCCCCTAGTGCGGTTCACTCCCTGTGAGACTCTTTTTATTCGAGAGGCTACACAGCAATGAAGTTTAAAATAGTTCTAGCAATAATTCTTATCTCCACGTTCATAACTCCCCCAGCGCAAGCTGCAGAAAAAGGCTGGCGTTACTGGGGATATTTCCAATCAGCTCCAGGCAAAACAGCGTGGACTGCAGCAATGACAGGACCGACTGTTGATATCGCCGATGGTTCAGTTGAAGGTTGGTCCTTCGTATTTAGTTCCGATGATATTCCGTCTGTCCAGCCACGAGTTAAGCCAGATTTCAAAAAAATCTGTGCTGGCGTCAAAGCAGACAAAGAAACCAAAAGAATTGCAGTAGTAATTGATTTTGGATCAGCTGCATATTCACCAAAGGGTGAAAAAGTACGCAAAACAATTACTACCTGTGTTCGCACTGCAAAAGAATCACAAGGCATCGATGTTTTAGGGCAAGTAACTAAAATTCGCGCCGCAGGATCCGGATTGATTTGTGGTTTAGCTGGTTATCCAGCAAAAGAGTGCGGTGTGGAAATCGCTACTCCAAAAGCTCTCATCAAGAAGTAGTTCATGAAAAAACTGTCACTGCACCCACTGACCTGGTGGATATGGGCTATCGGTTTGGCTATTTCGGTCATTCGATTTGATAGCACTGTGTTCACCATTAGTTGTGTGGGTGCAGTTGCAGTTGTGGTTTTCATCAATCGCGAAAACGCCCCCTGGGGCAAGAGCTTTAACTGGACCTTGAAAATATCGGCGTGGATTTTGCTCGTTAGAACAATCATCGGAGTTTTAATCGGTGTGCCAATTCCTGGCACAACACTGTTTACTCTCCCAATACTGCCACTGCCTAGTTGGATGCCTGGCATCCGCATTGGTGGAACTGTGACCGCTGAACGTTTAACCTCGGCTTTGACTGAAGGAATCTTGATCTGCGCAATCATCGTAATCTTCGGTGCAGCGGCATCACTTACCAGTCCGCACCGATTATTGCGTGTGCTACCTGTCTACGTTTATGAATTCGGAATTTCAATCGTTATTGCAACGTCAGTATTGCCGCAGCTAGTCAGTTCGGTATCAAGAATTCGCCAAGCGCAAAAACTTCGTGGCCAGTCATTACGTGGTTTTTCGTCGTGGAGACGGGTCGCAATTCCGCTTCTGGAAGAGTCTCTTGCGCGATCTTTAGATCTGGCCGCGGCCATGGATAGTCGTGGTTACGGTGTCAGTAAAAAGCGTTCGAGATATCGCCCTATAAAGTGGCGCGGTGCTGATTCAGCAGTGGTTTTCAGTGCACTGATTGTGCTCGGACTATCATGATTAAGTTTTCAAATGTTTCACTCATTTATCCAAATTCAACAACTACTGTTCTAGAGGACTTGAATCTTGAAATTGCTGAAGGGGAAATGGTCCTTGTTATCGGCCCAACGGGATCAGGCAAATCCTCACTGCTTAGACTTATAAATGGCTTAGTTCCTCATCATACTGGCGGCATATTGGCTGGCGATGTAAGTGTCGACGGACATTCAACGCAACTAGTTAAGCCAGGTGGCATGGCACATCTCATTGGAATCGTTGGACAAAATCCCGCTAATGGTTTTGTGGCCGATACCGTAGAAGAAGAACTCGCCTTCGGTATGGAAACACTAAATCTTCCAAGTGATGTCATGCGAAAAAGAGTTGAGGAGGTGCTGGATTTATTAAGTCTTGCGCCATTGCGAGATCGAGTCATATCAACTCTTAGCGGCGGTGAACAACAACGAGTTGCGATTGGCTCGGCTTTAGTTGCTCATCCAAAGGTTTTGGTTCTCGATGAACCCACAAGTGCTTTGGACCCGATCGCGGCTGAAGAAGTTTTATCAATATTGCATCGCTTAGTGCATGATCTAAGCCTGACGGTTGTGATTGCTGAACATAAGTTAGAGCGGGTTATCCAGTTTGCCGATCGAATTGTTCACATCAATGGTGCCGGCGTGGCGAACATTGGCACTCCAGAAGAAATTCTCATGCACTCACCCATCGCTCCCCCGATCGTTCATTTGGCACGCGCTCTAGGGCTGAAGGAAATAGGTGTCTCGGTTCGTGATATGCGAAGAATGACCGCCGAGATCAGGGATAAGGAATACACACTGGCGGATATCACGCACAAGGAAAAAGGAGATCAAATAATTCATGTACGCGATCTCTCCGTGACGTATGACGGCAAATCCGCACTTAATTCTGTAAGTGCATCCATCTTCACTAATGAAATCGTTGCCATTATGGGGCGTAACGGCGCAGGAAAGAGTTCGCTCCTTAAATCTCTTGCAGGCATCGCAGATGTGAGTGATGGGACAGTTGATGTTTCCGGATTGAACCCTCAAAATCTCAAGGGCAAAGAACGCAGAACCTCAATTGGATTTATCCCACAAGAGCCAAGTGACCTTTTGTATGGGCAAAGCGTTCAGATTGAATGCGAACAGGCTGATAAAGATAATGAAATACCTACTGGAACTACCGCTCAAATCCTGCACCAATTAGTTCCCGGAGTATCTGCCAACACTCACCCACGTGATTTGTCCGAAGGTCAGAGGCTGGGTCTTGCTTTGAGCATTGTGTTGTCATCAAATCCAGCTGTATTGATCCTTGATGAACCAACCCGCGGTCTTGATTATCAAGCCAAAAAAGAGTTGACGAAGATTCTAATTGAATTTGCGAAAGCAACTAACAAATGTGTCGTCCTTGCAACTCATGATGTCGAGTTAGTAGCTGAATTAGCGACCAGGGTCATGTTTCTTGCCGATGGTGACATTGTCGCTGACGGATCAACACTTGATGTTCTTCTTTCTTCACCTGCATTTGCACCTCAAGTATCGAAGGTGATGTCGCCCCAACCCTGGTTGAAGGTTTCCGATGTAGTTGCTGCGATTGAGGCCCACCGGTGATGCTTACTTCAGGAGTTATAAAGTTTTCACCCAAAAACGCCTTAATTCTTTCGATAGCTTCACTCTTTAGTATTGCCGGGTTTCTTTGGCCATTTTTCTATTCTGGAAAAAATCTACCTCGCACACAAGTTTTCTTCTGGATTGCAATCATCGCTGCATTTGTCTTAGTCGTATTTGAAATCTCCTCTGCGCAATTAGATGCAAAATCCGTTGCATTGCTAGGAGTCTTGGCTGCACTGATTTCGGCGCTCAGGCCACTCGGCGCTGGTGCAGTTGGCATTGAACCAATGTGGTTTGTATTGATTTTAAGCGCGCGTGTATTTGGAGCGTCATTCGGATTTCTCTTGGGCATAATTTCCATGTTTGCCTCAGCGTTGTTAACGGGTGGGCTTGGACCTTGGCTTGGCTATCAAATGTTTGCAGCTGCTTGGATTGGGATGGCCGCAGGATCTTTACCGAAGAGGGTTTCAGGTAAGCAAGAAATAGCAATGCTTCTTGTATTTGGCATTTTAGCTGCAGGTTCCTTTGGAATCCTTATGGATCTACAGTTTTGGCCTTGGGCCCTTGGTAGCAATACTCAGCTCTCCTACATTCCTGGCGGCTCAATTTCTGAGAACTTCAACAGGTTTATTACTTTTCACTTTGCAAGTGCAATGGCATGGGATATCCCGCGGGCGATTTTTACCAGTGTGTTAATAGTTTTTACTGGGCCTTCGGTTTTGTCTGCACTTCGCCGCACGTATACCCGAGCAGCTTTTCTAACACCTGTTGTATTTACCGAACGTGTGAAGTAACAAAAGGAAGTTTTACGACTTCAGCTTGTGATTCCCGGCCTCTCACATCAACAGTAAGTTGATCCCCCACCGTAACTTCCTTTGATACTAAAGCCAAAGCAATTCCGTGCTTGAGGGTTGGAGAGAATGTTCCGCTAGTAACTTCGCCAATCACTTCACCTTGAGAGTTTTTCACACTCATTCCTGCTCGTGGGATTCCGCGATCTATTGACTTGATTGCAACGCTCTTGCGCTCCACTGATCCATTCTTTTGTGAAAGTAATACATCAGATCCAATAAAGGGTTCCTTCTTCCAACCAACCGCCCACGACGCGCTAGCTTCAACTGGAGAAATGCCTAGTGAGAGTTCATGTCCATGTAATGGATAGCCCATCTCGGTTCGCAATGTGTCACGAGCACCGAGGCCACAAATTAATCCATCAAGGGGTGCGATCGCTGCAGTTAATGCATCCCAAACTGCAACGGCGTCCTTTGCCTTTGGTAGTAATTCATAACCCAGCTCGCCTGTGTATCCAGTGCGACATAAAATCACATCAGCGCCTGCAATGTTTACATGAGCAAATGCCATGTAATCGATATCCGTACTAATGCCAAGTGCATCTAAAACTTTTGGCGCTAAGGGACCCTGCACCGCTAGGACTGCATACTCGTTATGCAGATTAGTTACCGTAATTGAAGATGGAGCCTGCTTTTGCAAAGCGGCTACGACATCGGTTGTATTTGAGGCATTTGGAACCAGGAAGAAATCTGTTTCGCTATTTCGATAGACAATTAGGTCATCTATGACGCCACCTTGTGGGGTGCACAGCAATGTGTATTGGGCAGACCCATCTGAAATCTTTGTTAGATCATTTGTAAGACATTGGTTTAAGAAGGAAAGAGCACCTTCTCCTATAACTGATGCTTTGCCTAAGTGGGAAACGTCAAAGATTCCTACACGCTCACGCACGGCAGCGTGTTCAGCTAGGACACCTGCGCCTGGATACTCGATAGGCATCATCCAACCACCAAAATCTGCCATCTTGGCGTTGAGGTCTAGATGCTTCTGGTTGAGAGGTGAAATCTTCATTGCACAAACCTACCAATACATCTATTACCCTTCTCCTTATGAGCACATTAAAGATTTCTGATGGCGTCGTAAAAGATGAGGTTTTGGTTTTAGGACTTTCCTCTACAAATTCAAAGGGTGGTATCGCTATCGAAGCCGGAGATATGGCTATCGATACCAAGACGATTCTCTCGCAACTGGTGGACATGGGTGCCACTGGAAAAGCTGACGAGGTCACCAAACTTCCTGGTTCGCATGTGCGTCTTTTAGTGTTCACCGGACTTGGCAAGAAATCGGCTTCCTATACTCATGAATCATTGCGTAGAGCCGCAGGAAGTGCATCCCGTGCCTTGGCTGGAAATTCAGCAGCAACTTTTTCTTTACCAGCCAAAAGTTTGGCAGAAGTTGCAGCTGTTGCCGAAGGTGCAGCCCTTGGTGCATATTCATTTACAGAATTTCGTGGAGCGACAAAGGATGACCACAAGGCCCCATTGAAAACTATCACTGTACATTCGAAATTGGCATCATCAGCAGAAGCGAAAGCTTCAGTAGTACGCGCAGCAATCATTGCTAAGTACACCTATCTAGTGCGTGATTTAATCAATACTCCCCCAAGCCACTTAACTCCTGACTCATTTACAAAGAAGTTATCTGCTGTAGTTAAGGCTGCAGGTGGTGCAAAATCTGGCTTGAAGATTCAGATCTGGGATGAAAAGCAATTAAAGGCACAAGGTTTTGGTGGAATTATTGGTGTGGGCCAAGGCTCAGCTAATCCCCCACGCTTGCTGCATATTTCATACACACCAAAAGGTAAGGCAGCAAAGCGTTACGCATTTGTAGGTAAGGGAATTACTTTTGACACAGGTGGCCTTGCGCTAAAGCCTGCTGCCGGCATGGAAGCTATGAAATCTGACATGAGTGGTGCAGCAGCCGTTAGCGCTGCCGTAGTTGCAATTGCGGAATTAAAATTAAATGTGGCGATTGAATGTTGGGCACCACTTGCTGAAAATATGCCGAGTGATACAGCCACTCGCCCAAGTGACATCATCACAATCTTTGGTGGAAAGACTGTTGAAGTTCTTAACCCTGATGCTGAAGGACGTCTAGTTTTAGCCGATGGATTAATGAAAGCGCAAAGTTCAAAGCATAAATTAGATGGCATCATCGATGTTGCTACCTTGACCGGCGCACAAGTTGTAGCACTCGGAACTCGCACAAGTGCTGTCATGACTAACAATCAAGATTTCAGCGACAACTTCTTAGCTGTTGCCGCACAGTGTGGCGAACAGTTCTGGCCTATGCCTTTGCCCGAAGAGCTACGTGCTTCACTTGATTCACCGGTTGCAGATCTTGCCAACATCGGAGACCGAATGGGTGGGATGTTGGTTGCTGGCCTGTTCTTAAAGGATTTCGTAAATCCCGAGCTGCCATGGCTTCACCTTGATATCGCAGGACCTGCCTATAACGAAGCAAAGCCACATGGATACACCCCCGTGGGTGGAACAGGGATAGCCCTCCGTTCCCTTGTGACATTGGCCGAACAGGCGTAAATCTGCTCCTGTGCATTGGGAGGTTTGACCTTCTTTGCGGCAAGATAGGCACCTAGCCCACCTGGGTATCCGAGAGGAGCTGTTCATTGTCTCAATTTGATCTGGTCATCCTTGGTGGTGGCAGCGGGGGTTATGCCGCAGCGTTACGCGGCTCGCAATTGGGTCTTTCAGTGGCCTTGATCGAAGCAGACAAAGTCGGCGGTACATGTTTACACCGTGGCTGCATTCCTACAAAAGCGTTGCTGCATTCAGCTGAAATCGCAGATGGTGCGCGAGATGGTTCGCACTTTGGAGTTAAGTCAACATTTGAAGGCATTGATATGGCTGGCGTTAATTCTTACAAAG
>JBIKPC010000108.1:0-3145 GCA_044357675.1 Candidatus Planktophila sp.
CCGCGTGCAAGCAACACAAATGGGTGACTTGGCAGTTCGTTGGAACTGTAAGGCCGGTAAGTGTGGATCATGTTCCATGGAGATCAACGGAAAGCCTCGTCTTGCATGTATGACACAGGTTGCATCATTTGGTGAAGAAGAAACCATCACTGTCACACCATTACGCGCATTCCCGATCATCAAAGATCTAGTGACAGATGTGTCTTTTAACTACAAAAAAGCAATGGAAATCCCTGCTTATGAGCACCCTACGGATTTAGCCCCAGGTGAAGCTCGTATGGAGCAGATCGACGTTGAGCGAAGCCAAGAGTTCCGCAAGTGCATCGAATGTTTCCTATGCCAAGATGTGTGCCACGTTGTGCGCGATCACGAAGAGAACAAAAAATCATTCGCTGGTCCGCGCTTCTTTATCCGTATCGCAGAGCTAGATATGCACCCGCTTGATACTTTAAAGAATCGCAAGAAAACTGCGCAAGAAGAGCACGGTCTTGGAATGTGTAACATCACCAAGTGCTGTACCGAAGTGTGCCCAGAACACATCAAAATCACCGATAACGCAATTATCCCTATGAAGGAGCGCGTTGCAGATATTAAGTACGATCCAGTTCGCTGGTTAGGTACAAAGATCCGCAAGCGCGAAGGTCTATAATTTCTTCATGAAGATACTGGTCCGTTGGGCTGCGTTAGCACTTTCTTTTTGGGTTGCTACCGCATTGATTCCTGGGATCGATGTCAAAGGTGGGTTTACTACATACCTTTGGGTCGCGCTGCTCTTCGGTTTACTTAATGCAACCCTAGGTTCTTTGTTAAAACTCCTAACATTGCCGGCGGTAATTTTGACACTTGGTTTATTTCTTGTAGTCGTCAATGCAGCGATCTTGATGTTAGTTGCACGTTGGAGCGATAGTTTAGACGTCAATAATTTCTGGTCGGCGGTCTTTGCAGCACTAGTCATATCCATCGTGACTCGAATTGTTACAAGCTTTGACAAGATAGCGCGCCCACTCTGAACTCCTTAGTTCTTGTTTCACTTGGAGGTGTTGCCGGAACTTTGGCACGGTATGGCATCGGTGCGTTTTTTCCTGATGATCGCCAAGGAACCTTGATCGCAAATGTTGCGGGCGTTGCTTTAGCGTCAGCCTTGTTGGTTTTAATGGAGCGCCGTGGAATCAGCCAGTTACGCTTACTTTTACTGCCTGGGTTCTGTGCAGGTTTTACAACTTTTTCTGCGGTTACTGCACATTCGTTAGAACCAAGAGCAGGCGGAGCACTCTTTCTAGCACTTAATGTATTTCTTTCACTTATTGCAGTAATTGTTGTTCTACCATTGGCGCGTAAGTTGATTCCGGTGCGCTCATGAAAATGGCACTGATTGTTCTAGGAGCCGCAATTGGTGGTCCTATGCGATTTGTAATAGATCAAAAGATCCGAACCTATACAACCAAGCCGTATGGAATCTTTACAGTAAACATTGTTGGTTCATTTCTTCTTGGTTTTACTTACGGCAGAGCCGAAGCAGGTTTTGATTTGTTTGCAATTGGTTTTGCAGGGGCATTTACAACGTGGTCAACATTTATGTTAGATATTTATCTTGCCTACGAATTAAAGCGCCACAAAGAAGCGGCAGCGAACTTAGTTATGTCTTTAGGTTTTGGTTTGTTAGCTGCGTGGGTAGGAATCCAGCTAGCGTAGAGAAGCCATCCAGGCTTCAATCTCATCTGGATGATGAGGAATGTGCTCGCTTAAGTTAAGGCAACCATCTTCTGTTACGACAACATCATCTTCAATGCGAATACCAATTCCACGGTATTCAGCAGGAAATAATTCATCATCAGGTTGAATATAAAGTCCAGGTTCAACTGTTAAACACATTCCAACCTCTAAAATTCCATCGCGATACTGTTCTGCACGCGCATGTGCACAATCATGAACATCCATACCAAGCATGTGGCTGACACCGTGCAAAGTCCAACGCTTATGTAGGCCAACAGCTGGATCCAAAACCTCATCAAGGCTCATTGTTATAATTCCCATATCAATTAATCCTTGTGCCAAAACAGTGTGGCTGGCTCTATTAATTGCCAAGAACTTTTCACCAGGTTTAACCGCTGCAATTCCAGCTTTTTGAGCCTCGTAGACCAGCATGTATAAAGCACGCTGCGCTGGTGTGAATTTCCCAGTGACAGGTAATGTTCTGGTGATATCTGCTGTGTAGTACGAATCAACCTCTACACCAGCATCGACCAACAAAAGATCTCCATTTTTGACTGTGCCATCGTTGCGCTCCCAGTGCAATACGCATGCATGCGAACCGGATGCAGCAATGGTGTTGTAACCAAGTCCATTTCCTTCAATGCGGGAGCGACCAAAGAAAGCGGCCTCAATAACTCGTTCTCCACGTGGTGTCGTTATTGCGGCAGGCAGCGCACGAATAACATCGTTGAATCCACGATGTGTTGCATCTACCGCCTTTTGCATTTCACGTATTTCGTACTCATCTTTAATTAACCGGGCAACTGAAACAAATTCAACTAATTCTGCATCGCGTGCATGCGCCTTAACTGTTGAATCGACGATCTCATCAAAACCATGAAGGGCAGCTGCCTTGCCTCCCTTGAGGAATGCTTCTAACTCATCAATCTTTCGAACTTCAATCCCGTAACGCTCCGATGCTTCTTCGGTTGTAAATCTGCGGCCAACCCACAGTTCGCCATCTCTTACATTTGTATAGAAAGCAGATGTGTCACGAGTTGATCGTGGATTAATAAAAAGAATTGGTGCATGTCCCGATCCGCTTGGCTCCATCACTAAAACAGCATCTGGATTAGCTTCCACACCCTGCGCACCGGTGTAGTAAGCAAAAGCAGTATGTGGACGATACAAATAAAATGAGTCATTACTACGTTGTTTTGCTGCCCCGCTTGGAAGAACTAAACGCAATCCCGTAAATGCCCCAGATAACTTCTCGCGTCGGTCAATGCAATGTGCAATAACCTCATCTTGGTGAATTCCAGTTAAAGGTGTCGGCGCCCATCCAGTTTTCATGAACTCGCCAAACATTTCAGAAGGCGCAACGTCATAAACGCGCTTAGCCCCTGTGTTTATAGCCTTATCTGAATTCTCCATATATCTAGCCTACAAGAAT
>JBIKPC010000107.1:0-3145 GCA_044357675.1 Candidatus Planktophila sp.
CCGCGCATAAAGTTTTTAGTTCCATCGATTGGATCAATAACCCAATAACGACCAGATGTACCTTTATCGCTACCAAACTCTTCGCCGACCAATCCATCTGTTTGGCGGTGCGTTGCCAGTGCTTCGCGGATTGCTGTTTCAACTGCGCGGTCAGCATCGGTGACCGGAGTGTTATCGGGTTTAGTAGTGATGACTAAATCTTGGGCCTGATAGCGATCCAGGCTAATTGCATCTGCGAGGTCAGCTAAGGCATGTGCAAGTGCTAGATCATCAAGCAGGTCGAATGAATTGAGATCAGCGCTCATAATGATGCAAGTCTATTGTGTTGTTCTTGATAGCCCTGCCTGAAAAAGCGAGTTGGTGCCCTGTCTAAAAGGGATGCGAGCCCGGTTAAAAAGCGAGATTAATCCTCAGTTGCAGGTGCCGGGGAATCCTTGACCGCTAACAATGAGCGAAGGCTTGCTAGACGTGCGATTCGGTGCGGATTTGCGACCCCACCAGGGCTAGCCCAGGCATCTAAGGTGCACGAGCTTTCCGAGTGAGAACAGTTGGATAGGCAGTTTGCAGCGACTTCAGATAAATCACTAAATGCGTCAACAATTCGTTGGTTGTCGATGTGACTCAAACCAAATGCACGAATACCAGGTGTATCAATAATCCAGCCATCGCTATCTACAAGTGGCAGCGCAATTGCACTAGAAGACGTATGTCGGCCGCGACCGGTTGCCTCATTCACATCACCAGTAACACGATCTGCTTCTGGCACTAGTGCGTTAATCAACGTTGATTTACCAACACCAGAATGCCCAACCAGAACAGATATCTTGCCTTCCAGAACCTGGTGCAACTTTGCTAAGTCTTTGGCACGTGATTCACTTTTTATGGCGGTGTGAATGATTTCAACATCCAGATCGGCATACTCGGCTAGAAAAGGTGGAACTTCACTGATATCTGTTTTGGTGACAACTATCTTTGGAACAATTCCTTCAGTAAAGGCCGAGACCAGAAAACGATCGATTAAACCACGACGCGGTTCTGGGTTAGCAGCAGCTACAAC
The DNA here is from genome assembly GCA_044357675.1 of Candidatus Planktophila sp. Classification (GTDB taxonomy): domain Bacteria; phylum Actinomycetota; class Actinomycetes; order Nanopelagicales; family Nanopelagicaceae; genus Planktophila. The sequence goes on from JBIKPC010000107.1 coordinate 1,058, forward strand.
AATTACTAGTTGATCAATATTTGCAACGATTGTGCGTTCTACTTGGGCCGCATCATCAACGGTGCGACTCAGCGAATTACGACGATCTTGGACTGCAACAATTCGCGCAAGAGAACCATCTGATCCAGTTACATCTCCAACAATAGAAACATTGTCACCTGTAACAACTGACTTTGGCCCAAGCTCACGTGCGCGCATTGCTGTGATGATGGTTCCATCATCGGTAATACATGTTTGTCGTCCGCGGTCTACTGTTGTTACTAATGCTGATATCGCATCACTGTGAGATGGGCGATCTTTACTACGTGGGCGAGTGCTACGTGATGGGCGAACTCGCGCATCTGATTCATCGTATTCGCGTGGACTCATAGTAAGAGCGAACTCCACAGCCCTGGAAAATCTGGCAAGGTCTTGCGAGTAGTAGCGATGTTCTCTACTTCGATTCCTTCTATTACTAGCCCTAAAACAGCACCAGCGGTTGCTAATCGGTGATCGTCATATGTGTGAAACACGCCAGCATGCAACGGTGCTGGGGTTATATGTAAAGCGGTTTCTTCTTCTGTGACATTGCCGCCTAACGCATTTATCTCGCGGGTTAACGCGGCTAAACGATCAGTTTCATGTTTGCGCAAGTGACCAATTCCGCGCAAATGCGACGGTGAATCAGCAAGGGCGCATAGGGCCGCAATGGAAGGGGTTAACTCACCCACATCATGTAGATCAACATCAATTCCATGAATTTTTCCTGTGCCAATAATTGTTAGACCGTTGTCCCCAAAGGAAAATTGCGCGCCCATTTCAGTAAGGATTGTTCGTAATTGATCGCCCGGTTGTGTGGTTTTCGTCGGCCAGTCAGCAATCGCTACTCGCCCACCGCACACCATTGCAATTGAAAGGAATGGTGAAGCATTTGAAAGATCTGGTTCGATTACTAAATCTAAGCCATGTAGTGCACCTGGCTTAACGCTCCATGTTTGTGCAACTGAATCCACATCCACCGTTGCCCCAAATTGGCGCAACATGTCAACTGTCATTTCTATATGTGGCATTGAAGGCAAGGAACCACCTTCGTGCTTAACGGTTATGCCATTAGTAAAACTTGGAGCGACTAAAAGCAACGCTGATAAAAACTGGCTTGATTCACTGGCATCGATTGTTATTTCCCCGCCGCTAATTTTTCCAGTGCCATGTAACTTCAGTGGCAAGCTATATCTGTTGTCATGATCAATAGAAACGCCGAGTTCTTCGAGTGCCTTAATTACCGGCCCTAGTGGGCGTTCATATGAACGTGGATCGCCATCAAAAATCACTTCACCTGTTGCCAGTGCAGCTAGCGGCGGCAAGAAGCGCATAACAGTTCCGGCATTTCCCACATCGACCCGAACTCCACCGCGCATGGGCGCTGGTGTAACAATCCATTGCAACTCTTCATTTCCATCGACAACGGCGGTGGACTCTTCGATTCCAATGCCTAGTGCTTTCAGACCAGCAACCATTAGCTCGCTATCGCGCGAAACAAGGGGGCGGCGCAATGTGGAAGGGCTCTTTGCTTGAGCAGCCAAAATCAACGCCCGATTAGTAACTGATTTGGATCCTGGAATAACAACGCTGATATCAACTGGTGTTGCACCGCGAAATATCGCTGGCCAGTGAGCGTTGTTTGTCATCGCCTTATTCTAACCTGTGCCGATACCTGCGATACCCTTGAATTATGTGTGGTCGTTATGCGCAAACAGCCGATATGCGCGAACTCATGGAGCAGTTTGAGGTCACTGGCACATCCCCACAAAACGCTCTGCCACTTAATTGGAACATTGCGCCAACGAATCCGATTTATATAGTTCGTGCCAATGACCGCACCGGCAAAGATGTTCAGAGCCAAAAAGCATTAGCGACAGTTTCGTGGGGGTTAATTGGCCCATGGTTAACAGATATGCAGGAAGCACGTGCTTCGCAATCTAGAGCGATAAACGCCCGCAGTGAATCGATTCATGAAAAGCCAACATTTAGAAATGCATTTAGATCCACGCGTTGCTTGATTCCTGCGACCGGATATTACGAATGGGCAACCGCTTTAGGTCAATTTCG
>JBIKPC010000109.1:0-3114 GCA_044357675.1 Candidatus Planktophila sp.
GTGCTGGCGCAGATGTTGCGCGACGTCGGCGCAGAGTTTCCTGAAGTGCTGCGATATTTGGCAAGCGATCCCCTGCAGCCATTGCAACAACTTCTTCACTCCAACCATCAATTAATGCCAAGACAGTTTCTAATTTAGTTAATGCAGCGCGCTGTGCTGGTGATTCTTGTGGAGAAAAGATTCCTTCGTTAAGCGCAATACTGAAGCTTTCTGGGTTTGCTGGATCAAATCCATTGCCAGATTCAAATGCTCGTTGTGCTTGATCTTGAATCGCATCCAAATCAATATTAATTCCCTTACCGTAATCAGTTATTGCAGTGCGAATGTATGAAACTAGCCATGGATTGTGTGCAAACAAACGTGCAACAGCAGCTTCACGTAATGCATGGAAGATTCGAACCTCATCCATTGGAATATCTAAATCTGTCGCCCATTCCTTAATGTTTTGTGGAACCAGTGTTGGATAGGCGGAATCAACAAGCGGTAAGCCCACATCATGTGCGCCGGTGACCTTCCCTGATAATCCACCAATAGCTTGACCCAATTGTGTTGCAATGAGTGAGCCAATAAATGAGTTTAGGAGCGCTGAGATCATTCCCACCGGAATCTGCAGCTGGGATTGTTCATCTGCAGGTGTTTCAGGCCCTTCTCCTTCACCAAATGAAGCCTGGTTTAATAATTCACCAATTGCCGACGATAAACCGAGCGCTAATGGCTCAACTGATGTTTGCCATCCCGCCAACGTTGTATCAACCCAGTCGGTGCGAGCTAGGGCAACATTTCCGGTGTTTGGAGACTTCGGGAAAAAGGTTGCCTCATCAAGCCATAACTCTGCAATAGAAAATGCTTGCTCAATCTCTGCAACATCATTTGCGCCAACAGGTGAAGAACCTTGGGCGGTTGTAAATTTCTTTGCAGTGTCTCTAACAATATTTTTAGGTAATGGTTCAGTTGATCCAGTAAATCCAGGACCGTTAATTCCAAGCTTTGAAAATTGTTCTTGAATTTGTCGTTGCATCTGTTCCATCATGGCAGCAAAATCAACGGGCTCATTAGAGTCCTCTGAGTCTCCTGGATTAAAACCAAATGGCGTCATAGTTGAATCCTCCCAGCATTGGAACAATTTCGCAGGTCCTTTAATTCCAGATTTGTCGCTTGAGTGTGCCGCGACCTTCGCAAACTAGTACAGTACGGACATGTCCAACGCATTCTCGGCTCTCATCTGGTGGGTTGTGCCCGCTCTGGGATTAATCGGTGCACTTGGCTATGTAACGTGGGTCTCAAAGTTTCAAGGAAAGTTCCAGCAAGAAACTCAGCGCTCTGTTGGCCAGTTCCAACGTTTCCAGGATTCTCTGCGTGATTCACAAGCCCGCGATGCAGCTGAAGATTTTGTTGTTGGGGATGAAGAGATGTTCGATGATGCAGCAGAGAAGCCCTCACGTATTTCAGTGATTCGTCCGGACGCAAACTAGTTCGCATACTGCTGTGCGATTTTCACCCCTACCTAAAGTTGTAATAGCGGTTCTGGGAATATTTTTTGCCTTAGCAACAATTGCCCCTTTGCCTTTTGCAATAGTGCTGCCAGGTCAGGCACAAGATATTTTTAAGAATGTAATCACAATCAAAGATCTTGATAATTACCCCGCTACTGGCCGAATTGATTTAATGTCAATTCGTGTGACAAATCCAGATACGTGGATATTTGGGCCTGAACTCATCTACTCATGGATCAGTTCAGAACGTTCGGTCTATCCGAAATCTGCAATCTATCCGCCAGGCACAAGTACAAAAGAGGAAAGCAAGCAAGCAAAAGCTGACATGGTTGGTTCCCAAGATAAGGCGATCACAGCAGCCATTAATTACTTGCAATCACACCCCGAAGTTATGGGTAGTGGATCTCAAGGTGTTGCACGGGCAGATGCACTAGATGCACAAAAGATTACATTTAAGGTATCTAAAACTGGTGGGCCCAGTGGTGGACTTGTATTTTCAATAGGCCTGGTTGAGTTATTGACCGAAATAGATTTGATGCAGGGGCGTCATATTGCAGGTACTGGAACTATCGATAATCGCGGTGTTGTTGGGCCTATTGGTGGCATCAACGAGAAAATTCTCTCTGCCAAAAAGGTTGGTGCGACTGTTTTCTTCGCACCCGTTGGAAATGCAGAAGAGATTGCCAATACCCCCGAAGGAATAAAGGTCATTACTGTCGCGACCTTGGCCCAGGCTATTTCTTACCTCGAACGCACCCGCACATAATTCGCACCTATCAAGCCCCATAACGAACCTCCATGATTTCTGAGAGTTAATCAGGCCTTCTAGGCGTGCGCCCCAAGCCTCCAGCGAAGAATTGAATTGGTAGCCCTATTCACCGTGCGATAGTTTTGCCCCATGACCAATAACCCACAGTTCCAACGCCCAGCTTTTAAAATCCGTGGACGCAAGAGTCCATTAGCTCTGACTATTGGAGTTCTTGTAGTTATCGGAGCGCTCTTTACTGCACTTAGTGGATTTTATGCAGACTGGTTGTGGTTTAAGTCCGTAGATTTCACAAGCACATGGTCAACCATTCTTGGAACAAAGGTGTTGCTATTTGTTGTGACAGGTTTGTTGACTTCCTCAATCGTTGTCGCCAATGTGTGGATCGCATACAAGCGTCGTCCTCTTTACGTTCCAATGACAGTCGAGGCAGATAATCTTGAACGCTATCGTTCACAGGTTGAACCAATTCGTCGAAGCTTGTTTATAGGTGGATTTGTCGCACTGTTTTACTTTGCAGGAACATCAGGGTCAACCTTGTGGAGCTCTTGGTTACTGTTTAAGAACTCGACAGATTTCGGTATGAAAGATCCTCAGTTCAATCTAGATATCTCCTTTTTTGCCTTCCGTCTTCCATTCTGGCAAACGCTCATTGGTTGGGGAATATCAACTTTGGTTTTGGCCGTCATTGCCTCAGTTGCTGTGCATTATTTGTATGGCGGTATTCGCCTGCAGGTGCAGGAAGATAGAACAACAGTTGCAGCGCGCCTGCAGATTTCAGTTTTGCTTGGCACCATCGTTCTACTCAAAGCGGTTGCATATTGGTTTGATCGTTATGCATTGGCCCTGAAGGAA
>JBIKPC010000024.1:0-10769 GCA_044357675.1 Candidatus Planktophila sp.
GGCACCAATTACCGCACCTAAAAGTGAGGTGATAGAAAAAGTGTGATTCTTAAACAGATGCAGCGGAAGAATTGGCTCGACTGCACGCTTTTCCCACATTAAGAAAGCGACTGTTAGAAGTAATCCCACAACCAAGTAACCAATAGTTCGGGAATCTGTCCAGCCATTCTGAGGTCCGTAGATTGAAACAGAAAGTAGTACTAGGCACACTGCCGAAACCATCAGAATTGCCCCTATATAGTCAATCTTATGTTCTCGTTTTACCTTAGGAATATGAAGTACCGCCGAGGTGACAAGCAGTGAAGCGATTGCAAATGGAATGTTGATGTAGAAAATCCAACGCCAGCCGGCGACACCAAGAATCTGTTCGTGATCCGAAAAGTAGCCACCAAGTAATGGGCCTGCGACAGATGAAAGTCCCCAAACAGCGCCGAAATATCCTTGATAACGACCACGTTCGCGTGGAGGAACAATGTCTCCAATAATCACAAAGGTAAGTGCCATCAAGCCTCCGGCACCTAGACCTTGCAACGCACGAGTAGCAATCAGTTGCTCCATGTTTTGTGATGCACCAGCAAGGATTGAACCCAATAGAAAAGTAACAATCGCAAACTGGAACACAACGCGTCGACCATAGATGTCAGAAATTTTTCCATATAACGGAGTTGATGCTGTTGACGTCAAAAGGTAAGCGGTCACAACCCAGGTGTAATGGTTTAGTCCATCAAATTCTTCGACAATACTTTTTAGGGCAGTCGACACAATGGTCTGGTCCAGGGCGGCAAGTAACATGCCGGTCATCAGTCCACCCAAAATAACCATAATTTCTTTGTGTGAGTGCTCTTTTACTGATGCGTTTATTGGGCTATTAGTAGACATGAAGGTAAGGTTATCGCGTGAAGTCAGTTATCGCCGAAAACTTAGTTAAGACCTATCGCAAAGGCGAGGTCGTAGCCCTTAATGATTTGTCCTTAGATGTTGAAGAAGGCACTGTTTTAGGCGTGCTTGGTCCGAATGGTGCAGGAAAAACAACAACTGTGAGAATTCTCGCAACACTGTTAAAACCAGATTCTGGTCATGCAACTGTTGCCGGTATTGATGTCATAAAGCATCCTGACAAAGTTCGCGAGCAAATTGGATTATCGGGTCAGTATGCAGCTGTTGATGAAACATTAACTGGCTGGGATAACTTGGTGATGTTTGGTCGCCTGTATCACTTAGGTCGCCAACCATCAATTGATCGTGCAAATGAATTACTAGAACGATTTGAGTTAATAGAAGCAGCGCGTCGTCCCATCAAAACCTATTCAGGCGGAATGCGTCGTCGTCTTGATTTAGCTGCCTCTTTAATCGTGAAGCCAAAGATTTTGTTCTTAGATGAGCCAACAACTGGCTTAGATCCACGTGGGCGTCAGGATATGTGGGGAGTTATTCAAGAGTTAGTTAAGGGTGGAGTAACGCTGCTTCTAACAACTCAGTACTTAGAAGAAGCCGATCAGTTAGCAGATGAAATTGCAGTTATTGATCGCGGAACAGTTATTGCCCGTGGAACATCAGATGCTTTGAAAAAGCAGGTTGGTGGAGAGCGTCTAGAGATCACCGTTGAGCCAGCAGATCTCGATAAGGCAAATGAGATTGTTGCAAAGGTCAGCGGTCATACGACCCATGTGGATCTACGAACAGTCAGTGCGCCCGTGCTGCATGGATCAAGAGATCTCATGGAGGCTTTGCGAGCCATGGATGAAGCAAAGATTCACCCACTCGATATTGGTTTAAAGCGCCCATCGCTAGATGATGTTTTCTTGTCTTTAACAGGACATGTGGCTGAAGAAACAGTTGTTGAACCTCTTGCCAAGAAAAAGCGAGGCGGCAAGAAATGAAAAATGCAATGCATGATGCAATGGTCATCACTAAGCGTCAGCTTCTTCAGTTAGCCCGCGTGCCCGAACTGCTAGTTTTCTCAACAATTCAGCCAGTGATGTTTGTTTTACTATTTCGCTTTGTCTTTGGTGGATCCATTGATTCAGGCCAGCCAGGCGGTTATGTGCAGCTGTTGATGCCTGGAATCTTCGTGCAAACAGTTGCATTTACCTTGGCTTCAACTGCTATTGGGCTTGCCGAAGATATGAAAAAAGGATTGATCGATCGCTTTAGATCTCTGCCAATCTCGCGCGGCGCAGTAATTATTGGTCGAACATTTGGCGACGCATTACTTAATATTTTGGTGTTAGTTGTAATGGCAGCTGCTGGTTATGCAGTGGGTTGGCGTCCAACATCAGGCATCCTGCAGACAACCTTGGCTTTCTTATTTCTATTTATGTTTGGGTACGCACTGTCATGGATTGGCATTTTGGTCGGCCTGTCAGTTAAAGAAGCACGAACCGTCCAGAGCGTTGGATTCTTAGTGACCTTCCCGCTGACATTTCTATCGAATGCTTTTGCACCCACAACTGGAATGCCACGTGCCTTGCAGTACTTTGCTGAATGGAACCCGGTTTCAACCATGGTTGCAGCGTGCCGCCAATTGTTTGGCCTTGAAAATCAATTCGGCGCAACAGCTAATTCTTGGCCAAGCCAGTACCCATTAGAAACTTCATTGCTGTACATGGTGCTTTTGATGGTGATTTTTATTCCGCTAAGTATTAGAAAGTACAAAAACTTTTCTAGCTAAGTATTTTGAAACTACTGAGTTTTACCAAGAAAGTGCAAGTGATACTTGGAGTCCCAGTTGTTTCTTATCTCATTGATCGCTTCGCCATCTTGGCTCATCGGGAAAACGCTCCCTTCAATCTTTCCGCCTAGAAGACTCAATTGAGCAATCAAATCGCTATTTCTCTTTACATGTTCAAATACTCCCTCAGGAGTAGCAAACTCTTCTAAAACAGTGCAACTAGTTTTTTCTGGATTAAAAAACATGTCATAACGCAGTGTGGATTCTTGTTTTTGAATCTCTGCCATCAATTGTTTGGCAACTAAGCAGAACTGCTCAAAATCACCAGGGGCAATGTGTGGGAAAACCGCTACTGCACGGAAGGTATTCATGGTTCTCCTTGTAAATTAAGGGAAAGGTATTTACCCTTCGCACATGTCAGTTTTCTACCCTAAAGCAAGCAAAACTATAGTCGGCCACAAAGCCGTCCGTGAAGCGTTGCGCGATACACAAACTTATTCATCTGACCTGCAGGGTGATTCTGACGTCCGCGATTACCGCCAATTGCCACTGGAGGTTGATCCTCCAAGACATCATTTGTACCGAGTCGCATTGGCACCCTATTTTGTTAAACCAACTATCGAATTATTGATTCCACAATTTCGAGCCCATACTGAAAAATTGATTGCTGATTTCTTTGAAGATAAAGATCGTGAAGTCGGTGCAGATTTATCACTCCCACTAGTAATGAATAATTTGGGTGTTATTTATAGCCGCCCACAGGACGTTGTCGAATGGATATCTTGGGGACCAGATGTCTGGACTGCAGAATCTGAAGTTCGCGACGGCAAAGTGTTACATCGTTATTTAGATGCAATCTATGAAGAGGCGCTGCAGAAAAGCACAGATGACATTTGGAGTCAGATTGCATATCTGCAAATCGAAGGAGAACAGATATCCGCAGCTGAATTTAGAGGAATTGCAGGTGTGATGCTGGCAGGTGGTCGCGATACCGTTGTAAAACTCTTTACCGGAATCATGTGGCACTTTGGTAAAAAGCCTGAAGACCTACAGCTGCTGCGCTCAAATCCAGAATTAATAGGCCCAGCCATGCAAGAGTTCTTGAGGTTTTTTACACCGCTACCGGTTATGAACAGAACCGTGGTGCCAGAGAGCACAACCGCCGATCTACCTGATGATAGGTACGTTGGAATCAGTTTTATCTCAGGAAATTTCGATGAAACTGTTTTCACAAACCCCTTTGAGATTGATTTTAATCGTGGCCGAAATCCGCACTTAAGTTTTGGTTTTGGCCCTCATACCTGCCTGGGAAACCACATCGCTGAAATTGAGGCCAAGGTCTTTCTCGAGGCTCTTATAAGTTCGGGCAAAAACTGGGAAGTTTCTTCAGAAGATATTCGCTACCACCAAGCGCCATACACAAAAATTCCTGATCACCTTGGCTCAATAAAGATCACTAGCGTTTAAAACTTTTGGTTAGGCGTAAAACTCAGCGGCCACAATTTCAACCGCGATCTCGCGACCGTTAGGTGCTGTGTAAGAAACCTTGGCACCAATTTCCTGATTTAAGACTGCAGAACCAAGTGGTGATTTTTCGCTGTACACATCTAAGTCTCCGGATGAAATTTCACGTGAACCAATTAAAAACTTCATTTCATCTCCAGCGATGATTGCCGTAACAACCATTCCGGCACCAACTTTTCCATCGGCGCTAGCTGGTGGTGTTCCGATGTGAGCATTTTCCAGCATTTGCTTTAACTGACGAATACGCGCTTCCATCTTGCCTTGCTCATCACGTGCAGCGTGGTAACCGCCGTTTTCTTTCAAGTCACCTTCTGCGCGCGCTGCTTCAATTTTTGCAGTCACTTCTTTGCGCCCAGGACCTTCAAGCTGGGTCAGTTCGCCACGTAAGCGATCTGCAGCTTCTTGGGTCAGCCAGGTTTGTGTCATAAGGGGTAAAAGGTACTGGTTACTTACTTAACGCGACAACTTGAGACATCAGCATTTACTGCCTGACTACGCGTAGGAACCACGCTGACCAGTTCAACTTTTTCTTTTCCGGCAGGGATTTCTATATCAATTTGTCCAACGATGTCTTTATAAAAATCACGTGCAATCACGGTACAGATAGTCGCATCCGTAGGACTTTGACGTTCGACAAAGTATCGAACACTGACCGCCCGATCGCTATCAACGGTAAATGAAATCAGTTGAACACGGAGCCCTGGATTTGAGTGATACAACCCCGCCCATGTAATCCAGCCAACACCAACTACTGCGGTGATTAGGGCAACAGCAATCCAGCTTCGCCTCTTTTTCACGCCATAGCGGTCGTTGTAGTCAAACGGCTCTTGGGATTGCATGCCATGATTATGTCATGACTAAAGACATTGATATGGGTGCGGCCGGCTCACTAACCGTTGCCTTGCTAGTCCTGGCTTTTGCATTCTTGATGCGAAGTTTCTACAAGCGCTTCATGGGTGTAGATCGAAGCGATGACGCCAGCAAGTAAATTCTTTACCAAAGCACTTCAAGTGATTGCAGTTGTCTTAATCGCTGCAATTTTTGTTGGGCTAGGTATTTGGCAATTACAGCGTGCCGCTGATTTAAAAAATAGCTTGAAGGTTGCAACAACAATTGATACAAATATTGTCCCTCTGGAATCTGTTGCTGTGCCGCGAGTTTCTCTACCCCCAACCGCCCTAAACAAAACAGTTTTCGTAACAGGGCAGTACATTCAAAACTTTAGAGCCCCTAATCAGATAGATGGAGATGGCAAGCAATCTGATTGGGAGGTCGCGCTGCTGCAAGTCACTACAAATTCTGCAATTTTGGTTGTCCGTGGATTGTGGGCTGAACGTTTAAAGAACCCGGACATTCAACAATCAATGAAAATTGATATTGAAGGTCTGCTGGTTGCTAGCCAATATGGTGACCGCGCAGAAAACAGCCCTGGTGTAATTTCCCGGCTTGATAGCGCCGTTGTTACCTCACTGACAAATCTTGATTTATATGATGGATATGTATTGGCTAGCAGCGAAGCCACCAGAACTGGATCCCTAGACCGCACCCGCGTCACACCAGAAAAGCTGACCTCGCGAATCCCAGGTTTCTATTGGCAACACCTTTCCTATGTGGTCATCTGGTGGTTAATGGCGGCAGTTGCGCTGTTCTTACCCTTCTATCGCCGTAGAGTTACCCCATGAGCGGTGCGATCAAGAGATTTAGATTCATGGCGCTAGTTGCCGGTGTGATGTCCTTATTACTGTGGTTTGTCGATCTGCCAGTGGCATACCTATTTAATAATGAGGATTGGAAATCCAAAGTCGAATGGATTCCATTTGTTCATGGCTGGATCTATGCGGTGTACGTGTTGACCGCAATCCAATTTGCCACAAAAGCACGCTGGTCATTTACAAAAATGCTCTGGTTAATCCTTGCCGGCACCTTGCCAATTGCATCCTTCGCCGCGGAGCGTAGAGTTGTTCGCCAGTATTCGTAAATTTATTAAGTCACTCCTTTACCCACTCTACGAGTGGCGTTTAGCTCGCTCCTTGGATTTTTCAAAGACCCCTCATCATGTGGGTGTCATCCTTGATGGAAATCGTCGCTGGGCTAAATCAAATCCAACGGTCAACGACCCACATGGCCATAAAGCTGGTGCAAACAAGATCATCGATTTCTTAGGGTGGTGTGATGAAGCCGAGGTCAAGGTCGTTACCTTGTGGTTGCTATCAACAGATAATTTCAAGAGGTCACAAGAAGAGATCGATGATCTATTAAAAGTTATTGGAGATACCGTTGGCGAACTAGCGGCCACAGGTCGTTGGAACATTAAAGCCGTTGGCGCTTTAGATCTATTGCCCTCATGGTTGGCCGACAAATTAATCGCCCTCAAGCCAATTCGAGATGATGGCGTCGAAGTAAATGTGGCCATTAGTTACGGAGGCCGCCGCGAAATTGTTGATGCGGTAAAGAGCTACATGGGTGAGGAAGTTGCGGCTGGACATTCCTTGACCGATGCCGCTGCCAAACTAACCGCTGAAGATATTTCTAAGTATTTATATACCGCCGGCCAACCAGATCCCGAACTATTGATCCGCACATCTGGCGAGCAACGACTTGGTGGCTTCTTGTTATGGCAAAGTGCTTTATCCGAGTTCTATTTCTGCGAAGCCTATTGGCCAGATTTTCGTCGGGTAGATTTCTTACGTGCCCTACGTTCTTACTCGGTGAGACAACGCCGCTTTGGTTCATAAAGCAAACCCTAAATTTAACTTTTACCTATCGCGTGTCTGCACAAAAAACCTACTGGGCAGTTCTACCTTTTGATTATCCGAAGCACACCCGACGATCACAATTAAATCTAGGAGCAAGCATTGGCTGCAAAAGGTCAAAAAACTAAGAAAACCTTTGTTTTAGATACCAGTGTTTTGCTCGCAGACCCCGGGGCGTTGTACAGATTTGCCGAACATGAAGTCATAATTCCGATCGCTGTGATTGGTGAGTTAGAAACCAAACGCGACCATCCAGAGCTGGGCTACTTTGCCCGTGCCGCATTACGTGCCCTTGATGATTTACGGATTACCCATGGCCGGTTAGATAAAGCGCTAACAATTACGCCTGAAGGTGGCACTTTATCGGTCGAGCTAAATCACACCGATCTATCAACATTGCCTCATGGCTTCTTACGAGATGGCACCAATGATTCTCGAATTTTGGCGATCGCAAAAAACCTCATGTCAGATGGCAAGGATGTAGTCCTTGTTACTAAAGATCTGCCGCTTCGCGTTAAAGCCTCATCTGTTGGAGTCGAAGCCCAGGAGTATTTGGCCGAACTTGTTTCCAATAGCGGTTGGACCGGCATCGAAGAGATCAATGTCGGCCATAGCGTGATCGATGATTTGTATGCCAGCGATTTTGCAGATCATGAATCTGCCCACCAACTTCCGGTTCATACCGGCATCGTCCTGCACTCTGAAAAGGGAAGCGCCCTAGCCCGAGTCACCGCCGACAAACGATTGAAGTTGGTTCGTGGTGATCGCCAAGCTTTTGGATTACATGGCCGAAGCGCCGAACAACGAATTGCCCTAGACCTTCTTTTAGATGAGTCCATTGGAATCGTTTCCTTAGGTGGCCGTGCCGGAACTGGAAAGTCAGCCCTTGCATTATGTGCCGGTCTGGAAGCGGTGATGGAAAAACGAGTTCATAAAAAGGTAGTTATCTTCCGCCCTTTGTATCCAGTGGGTGGCCAAGAGCTTGGATACTTGCCAGGATCTGAAGGCGAAAAAATGTCTCCCTGGGCCCAGGCAGTTTTTGACACCTTGGGCGCTTTGGTTAGCCAACCGGTAATTGATGAAATCATCGACCGCGGCCTGATCGAGGTTTTGCCACTGACCCACATCCGTGGCCGCTCCCTGCACGACTCTTTTGTGATCGTTGATGAAGCCCAATCTCTAGAACGAGGCGTTCTGTTGACGGTGCTGTCCAGAATCGGCCAAGCATCCAGGGTGATCCTGACCCACGATGTTGCCCAACGAGACAACCTTCGGGTTGGCCGCCATGATGGTGTGGTCGCAGTGGTTGAAACATTGAAGGGGCATGAGCTCTTTGCCCACGTCACCTTGACCCGAAGCGAGCGCTCGCCGATCGCAGCCCTGGTCACCGAATTGCTGGAAGGCCCCGTCGGCAACTAGTTTGTAAATCCAGCAGAGCGCAAGTACATCGGGCCTTAAAAACCCACTAAAACAATGTCACAGTCACATTTGGGGCATTTCGGACATTCCCCTTTCTGACCTGCGGTTTTACCTATCCACAGGCCAGTGAATTTCTGAGAGTTTACGACTCCAGCGGGCTTTGATTTGCCGATGAGGCCGAACTACCGCACCATAAAGGCATTCCCCTTAAGTATCTGAGCCTCAATTGAGGCTTAATGCCTATGGAAAGAAACCGCGGGTGAGTGCCCAAGGGTTAGAGATGAATGGAAGGAGAACAGAACGTGAAGACAGCAATGATGAAAAGCTCAAAGAAGTCAGTAGCGATCTGGGGGGTCGCAACCTCCTTGCTACTAGTAGCAACCATTCTTCCTGCAGCTAACGGTTTGGAGATCGCAGTTCCTACGGCGCTAGAAATAGATGCACCCTCAAGCTTTGCAGTCGTCGAGTCAACTGAAGCAATCTCATCTTTGCTAGCCGACGATGATCTGGCTGCGACAGCAGCAGGTGCCATCTTCTCTTCCGATCTGGCCTTGGTCTCATCTGTTAGTCGCCAGGTCGAACTAGCCCGAACCCCATTGGGTGCCAAGAAGGTCGCAAAATCAATTTTGTTGGACGAGTATGGCTTTAGCGAAAAAGAGTACAAATGCTTGAACTCGCTCTGGACCAAGGAAAGTAATTGGAACTACAAGGCTCGCAACAAGAGTTCAGGTGCCCACGGAATTCCGCAGGCGCTGCCAGCTAGCAAGATGAATGTGGTCTCAACAGATTGGCGCACAAATCCAGTTACACAAATTCGCTGGGGTCTGCGCTACATCAGTATTCGATATGAGACACCGTGCAAGGCTTTGGCTAAGCACAAGCGCAGTAATTACTATTAAGCCGAATTAAACTTCGGGCTTTGTGCCAATTTTTAATGGCGTGCTAGTTGAAGCAAAGAAATCATTTCCTTTGTCATCGACAACAATAAATGCTGGAAAATCTACAACATCGATCTTCCAGACAGCTTCCATACCTAGCTCTTCAAAGTCAAGAACTTCAACCTTTTTGATGCAATCTTGCGCAAGGCGCGCTGCTGGTCCACCGATTGATCCCAGATAAAAACCGCCATGAGAAGCGCAGGCATCGGTAACTGCCTTTGATCGGTTGCCCTTTGCCAGCATCACCATTGATCCGCCATTTGCCTGGAAGTAATCAACGTAAGAATCCATGCGACCTGCAGTTGTTGGGCCAAATGATCCGGATGCATAGCCTTCAGGTGTCTTGGCTGGACCTGCATAATAAACAGCGTAATTCTTTAAGTATTCCGGCATTGCCTTGCCCGCATCCATGTCAGCTTTGATTCGAGCATGGGCTAGATCTCGGGCAACAACTAAGGTTCCAGTCAGCGATAGTCGAGTCTTAACTGGGTGCTTTGAAAGCTCAGCTAACACCGAGGCCATTGGCTGATTCAGATCGATCGCGACAACATCATCATTTAGATGCTCATCAGTTGTCTCTGGCAAGAAGTGGGCGGGATCGCGCTCTAGCTCTTCTAAGAAAATGCCATCCTTGGTGATCTTGGCCTTTGCTTGGCGATCGGCAGAACAAGAAACCGCAATTGCAATCGGCAGGGATGCACCATGCCTTGGCAAGCGAACAACGCGCACATCGTGACAGAAGTACTTGCCACCAAACTGAGCGCCGATTCCCAAGGTTCTGGTCAGTTCTAAAACCTTTTGCTCTAATTCGATATCTCTAAAGCCATGCCCAGTTGCCGCATCCCCTGATGTTGGCAGCGAATCCAAGTACTTGGTGCTGGCAAGCTTTGCGGTTTTCACCGTTGCTTCGGCACTGGTTCCACCGATGACAATTGCTAAGTGATACGGGGGACAAGCCGCTGTTCCAATCGAACGCAACTTCTCATCTAGCCAAGTCATAAAGGATGTCGGATTTAGAACAGCCTTTGTTTCTTGATATAAAAATGATTTATTAGCGCTGCCGCCACCTTTGGCGATAAACATAAAGTTGTATTCATCTTGGTGATCGCTATCTGCGTAGATTTCGATCTGGGCAGGCAGGTTGTTGCCGGTGTTTTTCTCTTCCCAAGTTGTTACTGGGGCCATCTGCGAATATCGCAAATTTAACTGGGTGTAGGCATCGTAGATTCCCTGGGAAATCGCGACCTCATCTTTGCCGGTTGTTAAAACGTACTGACCCTTTTTACCCATAACCAGCGCCGTGCCAGTGTCTTGGCACATCGGCAGGATTCCACCAGCTGCAATATTGGCATTTTTCAA
Organism: Candidatus Planktophila sp.; assembly: GCA_044357675.1. Classification (GTDB taxonomy): domain Bacteria; phylum Actinomycetota; class Actinomycetes; order Nanopelagicales; family Nanopelagicaceae; genus Planktophila. Next base: position 10,665 of record JBIKPC010000024.1, read on the forward strand.
AAGGTCGATCGCCACAAAGCGATCATTAGGCGAGGCCTCTGGATCATTAACGATGTTTGTTAATTGCTGCAGGTGTTCTGCGCGCAGGTAATGGTTGATGTCATG
>JBIKPC010000111.1:0-3039 GCA_044357675.1 Candidatus Planktophila sp.
TGTCGACTCAACTTGCTATCTCGTTCGAGCCAGTGACGAGCAGTTACTTGCGCATAACCAATCATTCCAACACCCAAAAGCATTGATGCCTCTTTTGGTAGGCCAGTATCAATTGCAATCACAGCACTTGCTGCAGCTGCACAGTCGTAAGTCATTCGGTTTAAACGTTGGCGAACCTGTGGTTCAACACTCATGTCGCTCTCAAAGAGTAAGCGGAAGGCTTCGCCTTCTTTTTCGATGAATGCAAAGTAAGCATCCACGGTTGCATGCACGCGATCTTTGTTATCAGGAGTTGAGGCAATCGCCTTCTGAATTTCAAATACCAATGAATCAATATGTAAATCTAGGACAGCTAAGTACAAATCGAGTTTTGATGGGAAATGCTGGTACAAAACCGGCTTCGAAACATTTGCACGATCTGCAATCTCATCCATTGCAGCAGAGTGGTAGCCAGCAGCGGTGAAAACTTCAAGCGCTGCCGAAAGTAACAATGCTCGGCGCTCATCGCGAGGCAAACGCGCCTTGTTGGTTGTGTCTACGTTACTCATTGGCGTAATCGTACGGCAGAATTACCAATCATGAACCGCCCCTATGAAGGTATTCGCATCTTGTTGGTACATGCGCACCCTGATGATGAAACCATCAACAATGGCGCAACAATGGCTCTTTATGCTGATCGTGGCGCTCAGGTAACCCTTGTGACCTGTACACGTGGTGAAGAAGGTGAAGTACTGGTTCCGGGGCTTTCGCATCTAGCTAGTACCGAACAAGATTTGCTGGGCCTTCATAGAGAAACAGAACTTGCAGCCGCCATGAAAGCACTTGGAATTTCAGATCACCGATTTCTCGGAGCACCTACTACCAAATTTCGAGATAGCGGCATGATGGGAACAGAACCAAATAATCGACCGGATGTTTTTTGGCAAGCAGATTTAGATACAGCCGCAATGATTCTTGTAGATGTCATTGAAGAAGTTAAACCACATATTTTGATTACATACGATGAAATTGGCGGATACGGCCACCCTGATCACATCCAGGCGCACAGAGTTGCGATGAGAGCGTCAGAACTATCAACCTGGCAGATTCAAAAAATTTACTGGAACACAATCCCTAAATCTGTAATTGCCCAAGGTATGGAAAAAATGAAGGAAATTGGTTCAGATTTCTTCGGTGCCGAAAATATCGATGATGTTCCGTTTGCAAAAGATGATGAGTTTGTAACGACTTTGATTGATGGTTCAGATTACGTCGATTCTAAGATGGCAGCTATGAAAGCACATGAAACTCAAATCGCATTAGATGGTCCGTTTTTTGCATTATCAAATAATCTTGGCATGCAGATTTGGGGCGATGAGTATTACACTTTAGTAAAGGGAACAAAGAGTGCGCCCTTTGATTCCAACGGCCGCGAAATTGATTTAACATCAGGTTTAGTTCTGTAATGCGCAATTTATACTCACTAATTTTAGGTGCAGCGCTAGGAGCAAGTTCTGTTTTTCTTTACAGCCTGTATCCGCCGGTTGGTTTGGTGCTCTCGATAGTCGCTACATTTGTTGGCATTTGGGCGGCAGGGCGGATGTGGGGTAAGAGAAGTTTTCGATTCATTGCAGCTATAGCGTGGGCTTTGGTGGTTTTGCGTGCAGGATTCCCGGGAATAAATGAAGAGTATTTACTTCAAGGTGATGCAATTGGTGTTTCTTTGATCAATTTTGGGTTTATCGCAGTCGTGATTGCGATCTTAACCCCACTTTAAGACCAGAATTGCCCAGCAGAAGTATCTTTTATCTGCAATCCAAGATTTTCTAACTGCACCCGTAACGAATCACTATCAGCCCAACGTTTTTCACTTCGGGCTTTTGCTCGCTCATCCAGAAGTGTTTGCATCTGTTCAGTTAATTCACGAACAGCAATCGGACGATCAAGATCTAACCCTAGGACTTGATCGGCATATAAAAATAGCCCGCGCTTATTTGCAAGGTCGCTCTTTTCGATTTCACGCAAACGTAAAATGACCTTAGGGGTATCTAGGTCGTTGTTAAAGGCTGTTTCAATGTCAGGATCAATACCGATTTCAGAAGCCTGATCCCATTCAGACATTTTTGTTCGCCAACGCTTTAGCGTTTCATGTGCTGCGTTAATTGAGTTCCAGGTTAGGTCCATCTGAGATCTATATCGATTTTCCAGGAAACAGAGGCGCACAGCTAAAGGATCAATCCCGCGATCGATGATGTCACTCACCAAAACAACATTTCCGCTACTTTTTGACATTTTTCTACCCTCAAAAAGCAAGTGCTCACCATGCACCCACACATCTACTGCTTCGTGTCCGATGATTGCATTTGATTGTGCTCGTTCATTTTCATGATGCGGAAAACGCAAATCGATTCCACCCACATGCACATCAACATGCTTATCAAGCATTTCCATGGACATTGCAGAACATTCGATGTGCCAGCCGGGAAACCCCGGACCCCACGGTGAATCCCAAATCATTTCACTGCGATCTCCAGCGGTTTTCCAGAGCGCCCAGTCGGCATGGAATTTCTTTGCACCATCATTGTGATATTCGAATCTATGTCCCGGTATTAATGAATCAAGTTTATTTCCACTGATGTCACCGTAACCATCAAATTTCTGCGCATCAAAGTAAACAGTTTTGTCCCCACCTACGTATGCAAATCCTTTGTGAATTAATTCGGCGATCATGGATTGCATTAAGTCAATGCTTTCACTAGCTCGTGGATACGCAAGAGCTTTTCTAATGTTTAGATGAAACAAATCATTATGAAACTTTTCTTCATATTTTCTAGCTATAACAAAAGGGCTAACTTTCTCGATAGTGGCTTGAGACAAAATCTTGTCATCTTCGGCAAAGTCTTCGGACATATGCCCAACATCAGTGATGTTTTGAATCAACGTGACCTTGACCCCTGTTAGCGCAACTACTCGTGAAATCAAATCCGCCAACATGAAGGTTCGTAAGTTGCCGACATGTGCGTCCCGATAGACCGTAGGTCCGCAGCAATACATCGAGAG
>JBIKPC010000112.1:0-3020 GCA_044357675.1 Candidatus Planktophila sp.
ATCAATGGTTTTGGACGCATCGGTCGTAACTTCTTCCGTGCCAGCCTAACTAACCCAAATATCAACATCGTCGGAATTAACGACCTAACTCCTAATGAGACGCTTGCTCACCTATTGAAGTACGACTCAATCTTGGGACGCCTAGGTCTAGAAGTTACCTACACAGATGATTCGATCACTGTTGATGGAAAGACAATCAAAGTTTTCTCAGAGCGCGATCCAGCAAACCTTCCTTGGGCAGCTGTAAAAGCAGATGTAGTTGTTGAATCAACAGGTATTTTCACAAAGGCTGCAGATGCTCAGAAGCACATCACAGCAGGTGCCAAGAAGGTAATCATCTCGGCTCCAGCAACTGATGAGGACATCACAATCGTTATGGGTGTTAACCACACACAGTACGACGGCGCAAAGCACAACATCATTTCAAATGCATCATGTACAACTAACTGCCTCGCACCAATGGCAAAGGTTCTTCAGGATAACTGGGGAATTGTTAAGGGTTTGATGACAACAATTCACGCATACACAAACGATCAACCAATTCTTGACTTCCCACACAAGGATCTTCGCCGCGCTCGCGCTGCTGCACTCAACATGATCCCAACATCAACAGGTGCTGCAAAGGCGATTTCACTAGTTATGCCAGAACTCAAGGGCAAGCTAGATGGTTACGCAATGCGTGTTCCAGTTCCAACTGGTTCAGCAACTGATCTAACTGTTGAACTAGAAAAGGAAGCAACTGCTGCAGAAATTAACGCTGCAATGAAGGCTGCTGCAAATGGTCCACTCAAGGGATACCTTTCCTACACTGAAGATCCAATTGTTTCTTCGGACATCGTTACAGATCCTTCATCATGTGTCTTTGATTCGGGACTGACTAAGGTAATTGGCAACCAGGTTAAGGTTGTTGGTTGGTATGACAATGAATGGGGTTACTCAAACCGCCTAGTCGACTTGATCGATTACGTTGGCAAAACTCTGTAATGCCAGAACTTTCAACACTTGATGTAGCCGGAAAGCGAGTCTTTCTTCGTTGCGACCTTAATGTTCCTTTGAAAGATGGAGTTATTAAGGATGATGGGCGTATTAAAGCCTCGCTTCCGACTATTCAATTACTGCTGGAAAAAGGCGCATCCCTTGTGATCGCCGCTCACCTTGGTCGTCCAAAAGGTGAAGCAAAGCCAGAGTTATCACTTGCACCAGTAGCACAGCGTTTGTCCGAACTTCTTGGCCGTGAAGTTAAGTTCACTGGTGAGGTAACGGGAGCCTCTGTAACAACAGCTGCAGAATCACTTAAAGCTGGCGAGATACTTCTGCTAGAAAATATTCGCTTTAGTGCAGCAGAGACAAGCAAAGAAGAGTCAGAGAGAGCAGTATTTGCTGGCGAACTTGCACAGCTTGCTGATATCTATGTTGGCGATGGATTTGGCGCAGTACACCGCAAGCACGCTTCGGTTTTTGATCTACCTAAATTACTTCCACATACCGCTGGCACATTGGTTGCAGCAGAGGTTCAGGTATTGAAGAAGCTGACACAAAACCCAGAGCGTCCCTACGGTGTTGTTTTGGGTGGCGCAAAGGTTTCTGACAAGTTGGGCGTTATAGAAAACTTGTTGGGCAAAGTCGATGTCCTAGCTATTGGTGGAGGAATGGTTTTCACTTTCCTCAAGGCCCAGGGCAAAGAAATTGGAACATCACTAGTTGAAGCAGAGATGCTCGATGTTGTTAAAGGACTGATTGCAACTGCAGAAAAGAATGGCGTGAAGTTAGTTCTTCCAACTGACATTGTTGTTGCACCCGCATTTGCTCAAGACGCCACACCAACAGTTGTTGCTGCGGATGCAATTCCTGCAGATCAAATGGGGCTAGATATCGGGCCAGTATCTGCTGCGGCATTTGCTGCTGAAATTGTTAAATGTAAAACAGTGTTCTGGAATGGCCCAATGGGCGTCTTTGAATTTCCTAACTTTGCAGCCGGGACAAAGCTTGTTGCGCAAGCATTGACTGAAGTTTCCGGAATATCAGTGGTTGGCGGGGGAGACTCTGCTGCTGCTGTTCGTGCACTCGGTTTTGCAGACTCGCAGTTCGGCTATATATCTACCGGTGGCGGCGCATCACTTGAATATCTTGAAGGCAAGGAACTTCCAGGTCTACAAGCATTAGAATTAATTTAATAAGCATCGATCAAGGAGTAATAATGCGTAAACCGTTAATGGCTGGAAACTGGAAGATGAACCTCAATCACCTTGAGGCCATTGCAGTTGCACAAAAGTTGGTTTATGGACTCGATGATAAGGATTACGACGCAGTTGATGTTGCAGTAATTCCTCCCTTTACAGATATCCGTTCCATTCAGACTTTGGTTGATGGAGATCGCTTGCGCCTTCAATACGGCGCACAAGATCTTTCACCAGATGCAAGTGGAGCTTTCACAGGCGATATCTCAGGTTCAATGCTGGCAAAGCTTGGTTGCAGCTATGTTGTTATCGGTCACTCCGAACGACGCGCAATCCACCAAGAGTCAGATGCTCTGATTAATCGTAAAATTAAAGCGGCGCTAGCAAATGAAATTACTCCAATTTTTTGTGTTGGCGAAGAGCTTGCAATCCGCGAAGCCGGCACACATGTAAGCCATGTAATTCGCCAGGTGCGTGCAGGACTTGAAGGATTTACAAAGCCAGAACTCAAGAAGATTGTTATCGCATACGAACCTGTTTGGGCTATCGGTACCGGAAAGACTGCAACACCTGAAGATGCACAAGAAGTATGCGCTGCAATTCGTGAAGAGGTGGAAAACATCGGGTCCCCTGAGATCGCATCGAATATGCGCATTCTTTATGGTGGCTCAGTGAAATCTTCCAACATCGTAGAAATCATGAAAAAGGCAGATGTCGATGGTGCCTTGATTGGTGGAGCGAGCCTAGACCCCGAGGAATTGGCCAAGATCGTTAAATTTCACACGGTGAGCGAGTAAGCATTACCCCCACTGGGCGGGTATCCTTACCCTCTACGAACTAGGA
>JBIKPC010000113.1:0-2997 GCA_044357675.1 Candidatus Planktophila sp.
CTGCAGTCTTGGTTGACGGAAAGAATCCACTTGTAGAAGCTAAGAAGCTTGCTGCAATTTGGAAGGCTAACGTCGCAGCAGGAAAGGCTGATCTCTAAGAGATTTCTCTTAGGGAATGAAAGTTAGAAGTTAAAACTTTCACAGTCTAAAAGTTCAATAGCGTGGGCGGGATTAAATCCCGCCCACGCTACTACTTTCACAATCTGCACAATTGAACAATAAGGAAGCGGTAAAAAGTGAGCACTATTTTTCGAGGTAAGTTTGCACTAATCCTCAAGATAATCATCCTTGCATTCGTAACCGCAATTCTGAGTTTATTAGCTCAGAGCGCCGTTGCCTCGGGTGAAATCGCGATCGGCATATTTCTAGTTATTGCGATCGTGGCACTTAACTTTACCTATTTCACAAAAATTTCTATCCCACTTAAATTTTTCGTACCAGGAATCTTGTTCTTTATTGCCTTTGTAATTGCACCAATTCTTTTTACAGTCTTAATGTCAACGTACAACTATCAAACCGGCAACTACATTTCAAAAGATGCTGCCATCGAGCAGGTACTAATCCGTGGAGTCGAACCGGATGCTAATCAAACTACTTTTGATCTTGTTTCAGGAAAAGCAGCAAATGGAAATGACGCCATTTTGGTTTCAGATATTGCTAATCAAAAATTCTATATTTCAACTGCCGATGCACTGACTGCTTTGAACGCAAGCGAGCTAACCATTAATGAGTATGGCGTCGCTACAACAGCACCAGGCTTTACCGAACTTTCAGCGGACGAATTAGCAAAGAGTGATGCCTACACAAAAATTAGATACACATACTTAGATGGTTATTACATTGTCATTGAAGGACAAGGCGTAGGTGCGGTATTTAGACAATCCCTTGCTTACGATGCCAAATCTGACACAATGAAGAATCTTCAGACCGGTGAAACCTATGTTGACAACAACAGGGGTAACTTCGTTCTCGAAGGATCGCCGCAGGAGATGTTGACACCAGGCTGGCGAGCCCCCGTATGGTTTGAAAACTATGCAAAGCTCGTGACTGATTCGCGCGTGCGAACTCCATTGATCAAAGTCTTTATTTGGACAGTTGTTTTTGCTTCCTTAACGGTCTTAAGCACCTTTGCCTTCGGCCTATTGCTGGCGCTGGCGCTGAATCGAAAGATGCGCGGACGACGTATTTACCGCTCTATTTTGATTTTGCCGTATGCAATGCCCAGCATCATGAGTATTTTGATCTGGGGCGGAATGTTTAACACCGAATTCGGTGCAATCAACAATCTTTTGAACACGGATATTGCATGGTTCTCTAGTCCCAACTTCGCACGTGCGGCAGTCCTGCTCGTAAATCTTTGGCTAGGTTTTCCATACTTCTATTTGATCTGTTCTGGTTCTTTACAAGCAATCCCATCAGAGCTGCAGGAAGCTGCAGCCATCGATGGCGCAAATCCTCGGCAGGTCTTTAGAAACATTACCCTCCCATTGTTGTTACAGATTCTTTCCCCACTTCTGATCGCATCCTTTGCTTTCAATTTTAATAATTTCAACTTGATTTATCTTTTGACAGGTGGTGGTCCGCGAAACACCTTGGATGGTGAAATTGCCGGTGCCACCGACATTTTGATCAGTTACACCTACCAGATTGCGTTTGGTCGAAATGTTCTTGACTTCGGACTTGCAAGTGCAATTTCAGTCTTGATTTTCTTCCTTGTGGCTTCTATTTCCTTCTATGGCTTGAAGAAATCAAAAGTAATGGAGACCTTCGGATGACAAAATGGCTTCGAGAAAATCTGTGGCGTCACACATTCGCAATATTCATGTGTGTTTTTGCGCTGTTTCCTTTGTATCTAGTGGTGCTTTCTTCTTTTAACCCAACCGGAAGTCTTAACCTGACTTCATTTGTGCCACGCGAGATATCTTTTGAAAACTACAAAATGCTCTTTTCTTCACCGAAGATTCCATTTTTATCATGGGTAAAGAACTCATTAATTATTGCGTCAGCGGTAGCAATTAGCTCGGTAGTAATCGGTGCGGCTTCTGCTTTCGCATTCAGCCGCCTGAAGTTCAAGGGCAAGAAATTTGGTATTCAATTACTACTTCTAGTTCAGATGTTCCCATCTATTTTGGCACTTTCAGCGGTGTACGTAATCATGGAACGTGTGTACTCATTCGCACCTGGTATTGGTCTAGGTACCCAAGCAGGCTTGATTCTGGTCTATTTGGGCGGATCAATGGGCGTGAACATCTGGCTATTGAAGGGTTTCGTGGATTCAATCCCTGCAGAACTAGATGAAGCTGCAAAGATCGATGGCGCAAGCCCAATGCAGACTTACTGGTTGATCTTTATTCCGCTTGCAACGCCTGTGCTGGCAGTTGTTTGTTTACTGAGTTTCATTGGCACATTCAATGAGTTTATTGTTGCGCGTTTGTTCTTGGTAGAAATGAGCGGACGTACAGTTGCTGTTGGTCTACAACAGTTTATCGGTGGTCAGTATGCAAGCAACTGGGGCGCTTTTGCTGCCGGATCAATCCTTGCGTCAATTCCAATCGTTATTATCTTCTTGTCACTACAAAAGTACATCGTGAATGGGCTTACCGCCGGATCTGTAAAAGGATAACTGTGAAACGCAAGATCACACTTGCACTATTTGTTTCAGTTTTTCTTTCACTATCAACGATCTCATTCGGTGCAAATTTTAATTCACCCAAGGTTGGACTTTCGCAAGACCTGATCTATTTTGTGATGCCAGATAGATACAAAGATGGAGACAAGAAAAACAACGATAATGGTGGTTTCAATACATCTCTGACAGCTTTTTGGCATGGTGGCGATCTAAAGGGATTAACTGGAAGCTGCGAACCAGGTGATGATGGTTTGGCCAGAATAAAGTCTTTGGGCTTTACGGCGGTGTGGCTAACGCCGGTAGTAACACAGCAAGAAGCAATTGGTGCTGGCTCTGGTTACCACGGTTATTGGGGTACTGACTTCCTA
>JBIKPC010000039.1:0-7480 GCA_044357675.1 Candidatus Planktophila sp.
TGGCCATGTCACTTTGCTAGGCAAAGACCTCGTAGAATTAACCAATGAAGTCCAACATGCGGTGGACTATATGAGCGGAGAAATCGATGAGTGATGTAGCAATCATCATGGGGTCAGATTCAGACTGGCCAACGATGGAGGATGCCGCGAAAATTCTGGATGATCTTGGCATTTCTTACACGGCAGATGTTGTTTCGGCACATCGCATGCCACTTGAGATGGTTGAGTTTGCACAAACTGCGCAAACAAAAGGCTACAAAGTAATTATTGCCGGTGCTGGCGGATCGGCACATTTACCCGGAATGGTTGCATCATTAACAACACTTCCTGTTATAGGTGTACCAGTTGCCCTAAAAAATCTTGATGGAATGGATTCACTACTGTCGATTGTTCAAATGCCAGCGGGTGTACCTGTGGCAACGGTCGGCGTTGGTAATGCAAAGAACGCCGCGTTATTAGCTGCGCGAATTTTAGGTGTATCTGACGCAGCGATTTCGGCAAAGGTTGCGAATGGCTTAAAAGAAATCAACAAGATTGCAAAGGAAAAAGGGGAAAGTTTAAACTCTCGCCGCAATCAAAAAACTGGTTTTTAGTTTCTAGCGCGATATTCAATAGCAGGGCAGCGATCCATCACCGTTAGTAAACCTGCAGCTTGCGCGCGAGCTACTGCATCAGTATCGATCACATCTAGTTGCAACCAGACAGCCTTAGCCCCAATTGCAATTGCTTCATCTACAACTTTTCCGACAAGTGTTGAATTAACAAAACAATCAACAACATCGACAGATTCTGGGATATCAGACAAAGTTTTGTAGCCAGTTTCGCCGTGTACAACTTCAGCTCGCGGATACACCGGAATAATGCGGTGACCCTTATCTTGAAGAAGTTTTGCTACTCCGAATGCAGCGCGTTCGGGATTGTTACCAAGACCAACTACTGCCCATGTTTTAAGCGCAAGGACAGCATCAATGGTTTCTTGAGTATTAATCAGTGCGCCCTAGTGCGTGGAATTTCCAACCGGCATTGCGCCACAGTGTGCGATCCAACATGTTGCGCCCATCAATGATGATTTTGCTCTTAACAAGTGAGGAAATAGCGGCAGGATCGATCTGGCGGTACTCCTTCCATTCAGTTAAGTGAAGGATTAGATCAGAATCTTTGATCGCATCTGTGGCAACTTCTGCAAAATCAAGGTTAGGAAAACGCTTGCGCGCAGGCTCAATACCTTGTGGATCATGGATAACAACCTTTGCACCTGCTGCGTGTAACTGAACTGCGATATCAAGTGCTGGAGAGTCACGCACATCATCACTGTCGGGCTTAAATGTTGCACCCAAAACTGCAATTTTGTACTTTGTTAGATCCTCAGAAAGTTCTCCGCGCACAACATCGATCACACGCTGGCGTGCACGTAAGTTAATTGCATCAATTTCACGCAGGAATTCAAGTGCTTGCTTAGCACCTAACTCTTCGGCGCGTGCCATAAATGCGCGAATATCCTTTGGTAGACACCCTCCACCAAAGCCAATACCTGCTTGCAGGAAACGGCTACCGATACGAGGGTCATAACCGATTGCCTTTGCAAGCACGGTTACATCTCCGCCAGCAGCTTCGCAGACTTCAGCCATTGCATTGATAAATGAAATCTTTGTTGCAAGAAATGAGTTAGCAGCAACCTTTACTAATTCAGAAGTTGGCAGATCTGCGCGAATCCATGGTGTGCCTAATGCAATAACAGGTTCATATACTTCTTTCAAAATCTCTTCTGCACGATCATTGGCAACGCCAACTACTAAACGGTTTGGAGTCAAAGTATCTTCGACTGCAAAACCTTCCCGAAGAAATTCTGGGTTCCATGCTAAATCTGCTTGAGGCGCAGTCTTGGCAAGTTCGGCGCGCAATGCTTGTGCTGTTCCAACCGGAACCGTGGACTTACCAACAACTAGTGATCCCTCTTTTAGATACGGAGCTATGGCTGCAACTGCCGATTTTACGTAGGTTAAATCTGCGGCTAGCCCATCTTTACTTTGTGGGGTTCCAACACAGACAAAGTGAACATCAGCATCTTTAACTGCAGAAAAATCAGTTGTAAAAGAGAGACGGCCTGTTTTCATCTCTTGTTCAAGCAGAGTGTCTAAACCTGGTTCATAAAATGGAAGTTTTCCGCTTTGTAGCAGCGCCACTTTTTCTGGATCTGTATCAACACCAATTACGGTAAAACCAAGTGAGGACATACAAGCAGCATGGGTGGCTCCTAGATATCCGCAGCCAACAACTGAGAGAGTTAAAGTCATGTGGGGGAGTTTACTTCAGAGCCCCGCAAGGATTTTCATCAGCGGTACGAGTCTTGAATTTATCAATCACAGTTGGAGTCGGCTTTGAACTAGCAGAAGCAGAAGGTGATGGGGTTACCTCATCAACTAGTGGCAAATCTTCACGCAAACGATTGAAAAGCTCAGGGGCCAATACCGGATCCCAAGTAACTACCGATCCCAATCCGGGGACACGAGCATTGGTATTGCCTAGCGGAATAGTTAAAGTGCGCATTTTGCTTGGTGAAAGATTTTTCATTTGTTTTGCAAGGGTTAGCAGATCGCTTTCATTGAGTTCAGAATCTGTTTTCACAGTTGCGATTGCGGCATTGAAGAAATTGACAAGTTTGATTGGGTTGAGCAAGACGCCAGTACTTGTAATTTTTCTCAGAACCGCGCCCATGAATTGTTGTTGACGTTGCATACGACCAAGATCGCCCATGCCGTCAAAATCGCGGGTACGCACATATTTAAGTGACTCCACACCATTGAGCGTATGAACACCTGCCGGTAAAACTAAATGGCTACCTGGGTCATTGATATCTCGCTTGGTACATACTTCAATTCCACCAAGTGCATCTACCATTCCAGCAAAACCAGCAAAACCAATTTCGATGTAATGATCAATTCGTACACCGGTTTCATTTTCAATTGTTTGAATCAGAAGCGGAGCACCACCAAAAGCAAAAGCGGCATTGATCTTTCCTTTTGCAGCCGGAATCATTTTAGTTTTATTTATTGACGAGACATGTTCAGGAATTGTCACTAACGAATCTCGTGGAATTGAAATCAAAGTTGCCTTGTCGCGTGACTTAGAAATGTGAACAAGCAGCATGGTGTCAGAGCGAGAACCTGCAGCTGTTGCGGTTGATCCAACTCGAAGCACTTTACGTTGCTCTTTTGTTAGACCTTCACGGGTATCTGATCCCACAAGGAGATAGTTCAATGCTTTGTTTGGTTTATCGGGGCGAGCTTTCAAGGTACCGAATGCATCGATTCGATCGATGGCACCGCTGACTTGACCCAGCCCCAACCAGGAAAATGCGGAGATAAGGACGACTCCCACAGATAGTGAGGTAATAATCCGAATTGCCCGCGTTGATTTCACTGTCAGAGAGTACTTGAGCGATAGCGTGTGCGGGTTATGTCGACATCAGCTAATGCGTTATATGGCTCACCGAAACGAGAGATTTCGGTGATTTTGCCTGTCCTTAATGAGGAGAAGTATCTAGCAGATGCAGTCAGAGCAATCCTTGCTCAAAAATACGACGGAAAGCTAGAAGTGATTCTGGCAGTAGCGCCATCCATAGACAAAACTTTAGAGATCGCACAGCAATTACACATAAATGATTCTCGAGTAGTAATTGTTGACAATCCAACTGGTCGAACTGCAGCGGGATTAAATCTCGCAATAGCCGCTTCTCAGTACTCCATCATCGTTCGGGTCGATGGCCATTCAAATATTCCTAACAATTATTGTCAATTAGTTTCAGAGATCTTAGAAAAAACTGGAGCAGTAAATGTTGGTGGCGTAATGGCCGCCGAAGGACAATCTTTATTTCAACGATCTGTTGCCCGCGCAATGCGCAGCCCACTTGGTGTCGGTGCTTCTCGATTCCACACCGGTGGTGCGGCCGGAGAAGTGGACACCGTGTATTTAGGAGCATTTAGAAAGGAAGCGTTGCTTGCAGTTGGTGGGTTTGATGAACGATTTACTCGCGCGCAAGATTGGGAACTCAATTTCAGATTACGTCAGGCGGGCGGAGTTGTTTATTTCGATCCGCGATTAATTGTTACTTATAGACCCCGTTCAACAATTAAAGCGTTAGCAAAACAGTACTTTGAATATGGTCGTTGGCGTCGAGTTGTATCGCGTCGTCATCAGGGCACCATTAATTATCGTTATTTAGCTCCACCATTTACTGTTGCTGCAACAACACTTTCATTGCTATTAGGTTGGGTGGTATCTCCATTCCTGTTAATTCCAGCCCTTGTTTATGCTGTGTTTATCCTGATTGCTTCCACAATAATTGGAAAAAATGCGGGTGAGATTCTGTGTTTGCCCACAATCTTGCTAACAATGCACATTTCATGGGGGCTTGGATTTCTTACTTCGCCTAAGTCACTGGCCCCTGATGTAACCTTGCATCCGTGAGCACACCATTGCAGGTATATGAGCCGTTTAAAGCTGGCCTGCCCAAGCTCGGTCGGTACTGGAAATCCTTATGGTCTAGGCGCACCTTCATCAAGGAGTACTCCAAATCAGAACTTCGTGAGCAGCATTTTGATTCGGTATTCGGGCAATTGTGGCTAGTACTTAACCCACTCTTGCTATCAGCGGTTTACTTTGTTTTGATTATCATCATCGGCGGAACTTCAGATAGTGCGCGATATGCAAATTTAACGGCGAGTTTATTTCTGTTTTACTTGGTAGCAAATAGCCTTACTGGCGGCGTGAAATCTGTTACCGCTGGAGAACGTTTAATTCTTAACACCGCATTTCCTCGCATCATGCTTCCAATTTCTGCAGTGGTAATCGCTATTTTTAAGTTTCTTCCAACTGTAATTGTTTTCCTTGTCATTAAGGCAATTGTCGGATCTCCCTTTACATTTGAAATGTTGTGGGCTATTCCTGTCTTATTGATTACGATTTTTCTGGCCCTGGCTTTAGCAATAACAATTTCTTGTATCAATGTTTATTTCAGAGATATTGCAAGCTTTTTGCCATACTTAACCCGAACACTTCTTTATCTTTCGCCAATTCTCTATGTCGCATCTGATCTAAAGCCAAGTCTTCGTGCCATTGAGATTGTTAACCCACTTTTCCCAATTCTAGATTCGTGGTCACGTGCAATGGTCCAAGGAGAAGCTCCACAGCTTTCAAGTATGCTTCAAGGCTTAGCGTGGGCAACAGGATTCTTCTTAGTAGGCACTTATTTCTTTTTATCGAGGGAGCGTGAGTTCGCTGTCCGTCTCTAATATGCACATTACTAATGAACTCGCGGTTTCAATCCGTGGGGTTGGGCTTACCTACACAACATCGATAGATAAAAAGCCAACCCTTAAATCTCGAATTAAGTCATTGGGCCGAGGAACAAAACAAACGCGAGTTGTTCGCGCACTCGATGACATTAATTTAGATGTTCAGTATGGACACGTTTTGGGAGTAATCGGAACAAATGGTGCTGGTAAATCATCACTAATGCGCTGTATCGCTGGCATCTTGCCCCCTTCGCAGGGTCGTATCGAGGTGTATGGCAGCGTCAGCACCTTGCTGGCACTTGGAGTTGGCTTTAATCCGTCAATGTCAGGTCGGGACAATGTTTTTCTAGGTGGCTTAGCTGCCGGAATGTCCCGCGAAGAAATTGCTGGCAACTTTGATGAAATAGCAGAGTTTTCTGAACTTGGCGATGCAATCGATGCCCCTATGCGCACGTATTCATCAGGAATGTACGCGCGACTGGCATTCTCGGTTGCCGCAGTAGTTCGTCCCGATATTTTAATTATTGATGAAGCCCTTAGCACTGGCGATGCCAAGTTCAAGGAAAAAAGCCTTGAACGTGTAAAGGAACTTCGAAGTGATGATCGCGCACTTATTTTAGTGAGCCATGCGATGAAAACTTTGCGTGAGACCTGTAACGATGTTGCCTGGTTGCACAAGGGAAAACTAGTGCAACGTGGCGAACCTGAGGCAGTAATTAATGCTTATCAAGAGTTCTTACACCTTGGAAAGAGCGCAGTAATTGATGAGGATTTTTAAGCCACTAGTTGTGGCTATTTCAGTTGCGCTGCTATTGCCAGCACAATCTTCTGCACTCGAAATTCCTCTTTCTTTTCAGATAAAAGGTGCTGGGTATGGTCATGGTGTTGGCATGAGTCAGATCGGTGCACGAGCAAAAGCATTAGCTGGTGAGACCGCCACCGCAATTCTTTCTTATTATTACAAGGATGTAGCAATTGAAGCCTTGGATGATACAAAAGTGTTGCGAGTAAACATCGGACACTTGTTAACCTCAGCGAAAATTGCCACTGCAACACCAGATGCAACATTGCAAATTTTTAGTGGTGATATAGGTGATGCCCAAGATGTGATTCCGCTAGCAGTAGTCCCCGTTAAAAGCTCCTTAAATTTTAGTATTTTTGGCTCAACAGTTTTGCCAAGTGTTGTTACGGGAAAGCAAACAGTGAGCATTCCCCGCAATCGAATCTTCACTGTTCGCTGGAGCGGTACTCGATACTTAACTGGTATTGATGGAGTCATATCGTTATCCCACACAGGCACCACAAAAAAATATCGCTATGGACAAATGCAATTTCGAGCGGTCAAGGCAGCAACGCTGGGGTATCGAATAGAAGTTACAAATTCTGTGCGCTTATCTGATGAGTACTTGTGGGGAGTAAGTGAAGTTCCATCGTCTTGGCCAGAAGCTGCGCTTCAAGCACAAGCAATAGCTTCTAGAACATATGCAATGAGTAAAGCAGGAATTTATCGATCCTCTTGTGATTGCGATCTTTATGGCGAAATTTCTGATCAATCCTTTTTGGGGTATGCAAAGGAAACTGAAAAGGGTTGGGGACGGTTCTGGAAAGCAGCGGTTACCAATACAGCTGGGTTAACTATTACCCAAACAGGAAAACCAATTACTGCATATTTTGGCAGTTCAACGGGCGGCTTAACCGAGACCTCTGGAAACGCATGGGGTACGCAAAAGAGTTTTACGCATTCGGTTGCAGATCTTTCCAGCCTGGATTCAGTGCTAAATCCACGCTTTTATCAGTGGGATCGCATAGTTACGCAAGCCTCTGTGGCGGCAGCATTTGCTCTGCCTGATGTTGTGTCACTAGAAGTGATGATGAAGAATCCAACTGGAACAGTTGCAACGATTAGAGCAACATCTAGTTCGGGAATTCAGAAAAGCTTGCGTGGTGAAACTTTTAGAAGCCGAACCAAAATTCCATCTGCCTACTTTGATTTAGTTGGCGTGCAAAATGCTGTTGAGCCCACCCCAAGTCCCAGTCCGTAACACAACTTCAAGGCAGCCATCTAAAGAATTACGTCGGAACAAAAGGTTGCTGGCACCAGAAAGTGTTCCAGCTTTAACTATCTCCCCATCAGGAAGTCTTACCTTTGCCGCCGAAGTTATATAAGTTCCGGCTTCAATTACACA
>JBIKPC010000110.1:0-3052 GCA_044357675.1 Candidatus Planktophila sp.
GAGTAAACACTTTTCGCCAATCGAAATAACTTCTTTTCCGCCACCACTTAAAGTTCCCATAATGGATGCACCGCCACCGACATCAGTGCCATCGCCAACCACGACGCCAGCAGAGATTCGGCCTTCGACCATAGAAGTTCCTAATGTTCCAGCATTAAAGTTAACAAAACCTTCGTGCATAACTGTTGTTCCAGCTGCAAGGTGTGCACCTAAGCGGACTCGATCTGCATCTGCAATTCTTACCCCACTCGGAACTACATAATCGACCATTCGTGGGAATTTATCGACACCATAAACACTGACATGACCGTGCGCGGCTTTTAAACGAGCGCGAGTAATTTCAAAGCCATCAACAGCGCATGGACCAACCGATGTCCACACAACATTGTTGAGTAATCCAAAAATTCCATCAAGTGCAACACCGTGCGGTTTTACAAGTCGATGTGATAACAAATGTAAACGCAAGTAAGCATCAGCTGCATCTACAGGAGGCTTTGTCGTATCAATTTCTAAACTAATAACTTCGCGAGTAACTCCACGTGCGACATCGTGACCAGCAAGCGAATTTAATTCTTCAGGCACAGCACCTGATAGTGCGGACAGGGATGGAGATGGGAACCAAACATCCAAGGTAGCTCCATTGGAGATTGTTGCGATTCCGTGGCCAGATGCAATGGTCGTCATGTCCTAAGCCTAGCCTCTATTGTTAGCAGTATGCGTATTGCCGTCTTCTGCTCATCATCTCCAACGATTGATACCAAGTATGTAGAACTTGCCTACGAACTAGGGCGGGGAATTGCAGGATCATCCAATGAATTAGTTACCGGTGGCGGTCATATTTCAATGATGGGTGCTGTCTCACGAGGTGCTCGCGATAAAGGCGGCAAGACCGTTGGTGTTATTCCACAGGCACTTGTTGATATTGAATTTGCGGATCATGACAATGATGAACTACATGTTGTTGAAACCATGGGTCAACGCAAACACATGATTACAGATATTTCAGATGCATTCATTACTTTGCCAGGAGGCGCTGGAACTCTTGAAGAGTTTTTCGAAATTTGGGTTGGCCACTACTTAAAATTTCACACAAAGCCAGTTGTAATTTTAGATCCATTTGGAATTTATGCACCGTTGCACCAGTTGATTGTTCACCTAGAAGAAGAAAAATTTATTAAGCCCGGAATGCGTGAGATCGTGCAATGGACTACAAATGTTGATGACGCCTTGAAAGCATGTGGCGCATGAGAAGTAATCACATCGCAATGAACCTTGTCATTAATGCACCAATTGAAAAAGTGTGGGCAGCTCTTGCTGATTGGGAGTCACAAGGGGATTGGATGTTGCAAACCACAGTTGAAGTTACATCAGAGATTCGTGAAGGCGTCGGCACAACAATTGCCGCATTTACCGGGATCGGTAAATTTGGAGTAATGGATCACATGGTTGTTACTTCTTGGCAACCACCACATATCTGCGATGTTGCACATACTGGAAAGATCATTAAAGGAACTGGCCGTTTTCAATTAAGTGCAATCGATGCAGATACAACTCGATTTGATTGGTCCGAAGAGATTGAGACTCCACGAGTGATATTCCTTCTTATTGCACCTGGTTTGTACGC
The DNA here is from genome assembly GCA_044357675.1 of Candidatus Planktophila sp. GTDB lineage: Bacteria > Actinomycetota > Actinomycetes > Nanopelagicales > Nanopelagicaceae > Planktophila. The sequence goes on from JBIKPC010000110.1 coordinate 1,625, forward strand.
TGGGGTCCGGATTTCATTGGCCAAACTCAGTCGCCATTTGCGTGATAGAAAGTAATCGAAACGAAGTAAACTAGGAAAATGGGCAAGCAATCGCAGACTTTGGCAGATGCCATTGCCTCCCTGCCCGATGAAGAACGAATCATCTTGACGATGCACTATCTCAGATCAATGTCAGCGGCTCAGATTGCAGCGATGTTGGGGGTTCCAGAGCGCTCAGTGGATTCAATCATCACGCAAGGTAAGGCCAGATTGAGCGCAATACTGGGTATTTAAGGCTCCACCCCGATTTCGCACAACAGAGCATTGTGCGAGATACTTACCCCCTTGCAGTAAAAGCGTAATTCAACCGATTAGAGGAGTCCCCACATGGCAGCCATGAAACCCCGCACTGGTGATGGTCCAATGGAGGTTACAAAGGAAGCTCGCTCATTGGTTATGCGAATCCCTCTAGAAGGTGGCGGCCGATTGGTCGTCGAGATGAACGCTGAAGAAGCAAACAACCTTAGTGCCGCGTTACACGCCGCAGTCGCACTAGTTAAGAAGTAATTCCTTTTCCAAGGCACTAGCCTTAACAATCATGTCAGCGCTACCAATTGCCGCCTCGCTAGATATTAAAGTGGCTTCATCAGCTAACTCAATTGCAATCGGGTATGTAAAAAACACTGATGATTCGTTTGAATGTGTAGGCCCGTTGGTTTCAGAAGTCGAAAAATTCTTTGGCTTAAATCTTGTGGACGAGTTAGCGTTCTTCGCCCCCTCTGCAAAGGCCGGTGAAATTTTCGAGATTCCAGTCAGTGCCACTGATTCTACAACTGATCGAATTTTTCTGGTTGGGGTTGGAGATCAGAGTAAAGCAGCACTTCGTGCAGCTGGCGCAGCAGTTGGCCGCAAAGTTCGAGGAAAGAATCTAACCGTTTATTCTGCTTGCGCCGTTAAAGAAGTTAGCGCACATGCAATCTCAATGGCACTTGGTGCCTGGGTCTGGAATTTAAAGACAGATAAGAAAAAAGAAGTGCCACAGTTATTGGTTGCAAGCAAAGATAAGAAAGTTGTCGAAGATGCAGCCGCGATTGCGCAAGCAATGTGTGGCGCTCGCGATTTAGTTCATACTCCTGCAAATATCAAGACTCCAGCCTGGATGGGTAAGCAGGCGGAAGCTTTTGCAAAAGGAACAACGCTTAAAGTTAAAGTTTTTGCAGGTACCGAGCTTAAAGAATTTGGTGGCTTACGCGCAGTCGGTGGTTCCTCACCAAAGCCTGGCCCGCGCATGATTCAAGTTTCATACCAGCCAAAATCTAAGAAGAACACAGTTAATGCCTTGCCCCATATAGTTTTGGTGGGCAAGGGCATTACCTTTGATACCGGCGGCATTTCCTTGAAACGTCCATACGACACCATGATGGCGATGAAGAGCGACATGGCAGGTGC
>JBIKPC010000114.1:0-2978 GCA_044357675.1 Candidatus Planktophila sp.
CCCAGGGTTTAAGAAGATCGATTTCAAATGGTCTGATGGAACTGGGCAAGATTTTCCTAAGTTAAAGATCAAGATCCGTCCAGAACTTGTAGCTTTTGGAAATCCCGATGAAATCAAAGTTGATGAAAACGGTGTTATTGGCGGCGGTGTGCATTTGCGCCCTGAAGAAGTCAACAAACTTGTAGAAGAACGTGATGATGTTGTTTTCTTTGATGGCCGAAACGCTTTTGAAGCGAAAGTTGGCAAGTTCAAAGATGCTGTAGTGCCTGACGTGGAAACAACACATGATTTTGTTGCTGAAATTGAAAGTGGCAAGTACGACCACATGAAGGATAAGCCGGTTGTTACCTATTGCACCGGTGGTATTCGATGCGAGATCTTGTCTGTAGTCATGAAAAACCGTGGCTTTAAAGAGGTTTATCAAATCAAGGGCGGCATCGTTCGTTACGGCAATAAATTTGGCGATGACGGGCTTTGGGAAGGCTCTTTATATACCTTCGATGATCGCCTAACAATTGATTTCAGCGATCACACCAAGTTGATTGGGCAATGTGCTGAATGTGGAAACAAGACCAAGCAGTTTAGAAACTGCCAGAAAGCTGAATGCCACCAACTAGTACTGCTGTGCGATCCTTGTTATGACACCCATACAGAGCGTCCTTGTAATCACGAACGTGAAGTAAAGCGTAACCGCGAACTAATTGGTTAGTCGTTAGTCTTTCGTACCCAACGCCAGTGATACAGGTACAACGGTAAAGCTATCGCAACCGTTGAAAATGAAGTGAAGATGCTCTTTATCGCACGAATCTGATTAGCTTCTTCTTGTTGTGCCAATAATTCTGCAGATGGGGCATTTTCTGGTTTTGCGTAGACATCAATATAAGCAGGATCTGGGAACACTGCATTCATGATCGAGTTGATTAATGCAACTGTGGAAAACAAAACAACTAGCAAAGTAATCAAACAAACCGCGTACAAATACAGCGAACGCCAATCCACACGATCGTTGCGTGCTTCAACGACAGGTGCCGCCACCCGCTTTGCGACCGCCTTCTTTGCAACCGCTTTCTTAGCTGTAGCCATTGTTATCTCCCTTGTTTGTAATGCTCTTATCTTCCCACATCCCTTCAAGTAGACTGGGGATGTGATCATTCAATCCACCTCTGCAGTAATAGCTGGCCAACTAGCAGGGCGCACTTGGGTAGACGTATCTGAGAATCTGATTCGCTCAGTAAATAGTGGCGTTCATTCTGCGCCAGATCAGTTAATAGATGGCGTTTTAATTCCGGGGTTTGTAGATATTCATTGCCATGGCGGTGGTGGTAAATACTTTTCAGCTTTAACGCCTGGGGAAATTCACTCTGTAATCGAAACTCATCGCGGACACGGCACAACGACATTATTTGCATCCTTGGTCAGCGAGCCAATTGAAACTTTAATGGCTCAAATTCAACGTTTACGCCCCTTTGTAGAATCTGGCCAAATTGCTGGAATACATTTAGAAGGCCCCTACTTGTCGCATGCCAAGTGTGGGGCTCATGATCCACAACTATTAGTAAACCCAGATCTTGCTGAAATCAAAGAGCTGTTGCAGGTGGCAGCTGGTGCGATCTCGATGATCACTATCGCCCCTGAACTACCTGGAGCTATCGATGCGATTAAGCATTTAACTGCAGCCGGTGTCACTGCGGCACTTGGGCATACTGATGGAAATTTTGGAAATGCTGCAGCAGGAACAAACGCCGGTGCCACCGTTGTTACACACTTCATGAATGCCATGGATAAAGGATTACATGATCATTCCTTTGCTTCCTTTGTAATAGCCGATGAACGCTTAACAGTCGAGCTAATTCTTGATGGCCACCACGTCCCATTTAAAACCGCCAAAGAAATCTATGCAGCGGTAGGTGACAGATTGATCTTTGTATCGGATGCAATGGCTGCAGCAGGTTGCACAGATGGTGACTACACAATTGGAAAACTGCCTGTGATCGTTAAAGATGCGGTTGCTCGGCTTCAAACAAATGGTTCACTGGCCGGCAGTACGTTGACTATGGATGTAGTTTTCGCTAATTCCATCCATGAACTAGGGCTTTCAATTCCTGAAGCGGTGGCTGCAACATCAACCCGGGCTGCACTGCGAATGGGTTTAACTGATCGTGGAGAAATTGCAGTTGGTAAGCGCGCTGATTTACTGAGTTACAACGCAGACAATAAATCAATAACTCTGATTAATTAGTAAGAGTTACCTTAGACAAGCCAACGGGTGCATCTGGGTCATAACCTGATGCAACTGCAAATTCCAAAGCAAAGCGCTGCAAAACCATTGCATCTACCAAGGTAGATGCAATCTCATCATCACAATTTGAGCCAGCAAGAACAATGTCATTGCCTTCAGGTGTACCGCCGTTGCCGATCCAATAAATGCGGCTGCTGGTCTTTCGAATTTTTGTTGTTGCCTCCGTTATTGATGGTGCAGGCATATGTGCTGGTGCCACAATAAATACTTGGGTTTCTGGCGTTAGCGCCGAAATTGGGCCATGTAGATAATCAGCGGTTGATAATCCCTGTACCGAAATCTTGCAGGTTTCCTGAACCTTCAAAGCTGCTTCGCGCGCATTGGGATATGCAAAGCCGCGACCTAGGATCACTACTTCTCTGTCTCTGGATACCTCTGCAACCGCCTTTGACACCAAATCTGTGGTTGCTGCAATGCGGGTCGCTTCACTGATTATTTGTTGACCATTGATTTTTTTACCAGTCCAGCTGGCAACCAATAAATATGAAATTAACAACTGTGCGTTGTACGACTTGGTTGCAGCAACTGCTAGTTCGGGACCAGCAAGTAATGAAAAATGATTATGGGCGACCTGCGCCAATGGTGATGAATCATCGTTGGTCATGGAAATCAGGTAAGCACCTGCTTGGCGCGCTGCAGTTGCAAACTTCACCAAGTCCGGAGACTGCCCACTTTGGCT
>JBIKPC010000115.1:0-2948 GCA_044357675.1 Candidatus Planktophila sp.
AGCGCGACCATGTGCAGATGTTGTAATCACACCTGCTTGGCTGCCGGTAAATGACAACGCTTCGTGTCCCAAATTGTTAATTGCCATTGCAAGTAGCGCCATTGAAATTCGCTCGCCAGCTGTTAGCAACATATCTAATTCGCGACCTTGTGGGATTGGCGTGATTTGCTCAGCTAGATCAATTAATTCATCGGTGGTATCGCCCATGGCTGAAACCACGACAACAACCTGATTGCCGTCCCGCTTTGCCGCCACAATTCTGTTGGCCACGCGCTTTAGCCCGGCAGCATCGGCCACCGAAGAGCCGCCATATTTCTGAACAATTAGTCCCATGGCTCAATCATGAAGCACGCAAACCTTTGGGGCTACCCGATTTCCTGATTTTCCCAAATATTGAGACGATAAACATCTCAATTAATGAGATTAAACATCCCTACGGCCTTCAAAGGCACGGCCAAGGGTAACTTCATCGGCATATTCCAAATCTCCACCAACCGGCAATCCGCTGGCCAAACGGGAGACCTTTATATCCATCGGCTTAATAAGTCGGGATAGATACGTCGCCGTTGCTTCGCCTTCCAGGTTTGGATCAGTTGCCAAGATAACTTCCACTATTCCGGCATCTGCCAAACGAATCATTAGCTCGCGAATTCGAAGTTGTTCTGGACCGATGCCATCAATGGGACTAATCGCACCACCAAGCACATGGTACTTACCGCGAAATTCGCGAGTACGTTCAATTGCAATTACATCCTTACTTTCTTCGACAACACAAATGGTGGTGTTATCACGACGAGGATCGCGACAGATGCGGCATTCATCTTCTTCGGAAACATTTCCGCACACAACACAAAATTTAACGCGCTCTTTAACAACGCGGATTGAATCAACAAGTGCGGATGCAACTTCGGAATCAGATTGCAAAATGTGAAAAGCGATTCGTTGTGCGCTCTTTGGACCAATTCCTGGCAAGCGACCTAGTGCATCAATTAAATCCTGAATTGCACCTTCGTACATTCCTGACATCTATTACTTACCTTCAATAACTTTTGCGCCGAGCTCTTTAGCGAGCAACGCCGCCCCTGACAAAAGCACAGCATCACTTGGTGCTTCAGATGTTCGTGTCTCTCGCGCCGCGGGAGTATTGGTATTAATTGAAGGATCAACCACCACTGCAATCTTTCGATCCAACCCCACAACATCAATAAAAGCGTTGCGCAGAATCACATCAGATTCGGAACGTTCAAAACTTTCCTTTGCCCCAGCATTAACAATGCCAATTGTGATCGCACTTTCATCAACGCTAAGTACCTGCGCACTTGCCGACAACAACGACCAAGTCAGTCTGCGACGTTTCTTTACATCTTCAATAACATCCGGCCACGCACGTCTAAGTGCGGCAATATCAAAATTGCCCGGAACATGAGCCTTAGGTACGGCGACCGGGGCGGATTCTTTTTCTTTAGTAGGCGTTACAACAACTTCATCTTTAGAAGGAGTGATGTCAGAAACCGAGTGAGTGGAGGTTGCTCTTTCTTTTGGCTCCACGGCTCGTGTTTCTGAAGAACGACTGGATGTAGTTAGGGGAGCAATATTCTCTGCACGCTCAAGTCGTTCAATGCGTGAAAGCATTCCAGAATCAGTGTTATCCCCAATTGGCAACAAAATGCGCCCGCAAATGAGTTCCAAGATTAAGCGCGGCGCAGTAGCCCCACGCATTTGGGTCAAACCCTCTGCCGCAATATCTGCAGCCCTTGAAAGATTTGCCGTACCAATTCTGTTTGCCTGATTGCGCATGCGTTCCATTTGATCATCTGGCATATCGCGCAAAATTGAATTTACTGTTGAATCCTTAAGCGCATCAACAATCATTAAGTCACGAATTCGTTCCAACATATCACTGGTAAATCTGCGTGGGTCATGTCCTGATTCGATAACGCGATCAATTGTTTTAAACAAGGTTGCGCCATCATGAGCGGCAATTGCATCGATTGCATCATCTAATAATGCGCCATCTGTGAAACCAAGTAGTTGAATTGCAATTTCGTAGCTAACGCCATCTTTACCGGCACCAGCTAACAGCTGACCAAGGACAGAAAGTGCATCACGGACTGATCCGCCAGAGGCGCGAACAACAAGTGGGATAACACCTTTATCAACCTTTACACCTTCAGCGTTGCAAACCTTTTCTAGGTGTGCAGCCAAGGTTCCAGGTGGAACTAAGCGGAATGGGTAGTGGTGTGTACGAGAACGAATAGTTGCAATCAACTTATCTGGTTCAGTTGTCGCAAAGATAAAAATTACATGTGCAGGTGGCTCTTCCACAACTTTAAGCAATGCATTGGCCGCACCTGGTCCAAGCTGGTGCGCTTCGTCAATGATGTAAATCTTGTAACGGCTTTGTACTGGAGCAAAAAACGCTTTATCGCGAAGATCGCGCGCATCATCTACTAAACCGTGGGTTGCGGCATCTAATTCAATAACATCTAATGAACCCGGACCATTCGCAACTAAATCTTTACATGACTGACATTCGCCACATGGATTTGGTGTTGGGCCCTTTTCACAATTTAGCGAGCGCGCCATGATTCGTGCGCTAGAAGTTTTTCCGCAACCACGAGGACCACTAAATAAATATGCGTGGTGTGTGCGACCTGATTCCAACGCATTTGAAAGTGGAACAGTTACATGTTCTTGCCCAATGACATCTGCAAAAACAGAGGGACGATATTTACGATACAAAGCTAATGACATCGCCTGCTCCTCTACTGTTCGTCGCGCCTATTTTCTTACCTACAAACCCTATTAAAAGGACCCCTCGTACACCCGCCAGAGCGGACCTACCCTTGCTGCATTCCTGCCCTGGGGGAGTTCAGTACGGTAACGCCGTACGAGGGATCTGGCGTAATCATAGTTACAGCCACCGATAGAGTTCACCTCCTCGGGAG
>JBIKPC010000116.1:0-2946 GCA_044357675.1 Candidatus Planktophila sp.
CTTCGGTTGCTTGCCATAACCAAAATGCGTGCAAATCTTTTTTGTTTGTTAATGCAATTGCGGCCAATGGTGTTAACCACAGAACATATTGTGGTGAATACACCTTGCTGGCAATCATCACAGATGCCAACACTATAAATGCAACTGATGCCAGTGTTGGTGTGTATTTGAGTTCGAACAACATAATTGCAACCGAAGTCAGTGCAATCAGAAGTAGCAAGACTGAAAGATAGTTCAGATTAGTTAATGAGATACCTAGTTGTTGCAAGGCTAACCAAAAGGATCCCCAATCTGGTCCGCGTTCTAAATTAAGTTTATAAAAACGCCACCAACCCGTCGGAGTCGTTAGTGCAAATGGCAGGTTGATTGCAATCCAGGTTGCAGCTACAACACAAACATATTTTATTAACTCTCTGACTTTGTCATCTCGCCACAGAATAAATGCAATTGGAATTAACAAAAAGATCGGTAAAAACTTTGTTGAAATCGATACACCCATAATTAACGCGCTATATAAATATTTCTTTCGATCAAACCAATAGATCGCAAGCATCATCGTTGCAATTGCCCACAAATCCCAGTTGATATACAACGATGCAATCATCGCTGGTGCAATCGGAACAAGATATGCAAACTCAGGTCGTATTTTCCGGACTAACACAACTGTTGCAATAAATAACAGAATCAGAAAGAAGACATTGACATTAAAATATGACGCGGGGGAGTTAGCAACAAAACTAGTTGCATACATAACCATGGCTGTAATAACTGGATACTCGACGCTGTTCTCATCACTTGTAAATGGCCACTCATTGTTATCTAGTCCGCGACTGCCAAATAGTGCGGGAAGATCGCTATAACAAGCGTGAATATATTGATCTGGCGTTGCCCAGCCAGTGTTTTCGCAGTGGGAAAACTTTGCGAAAGAAAGTAGTGATGCAAATATGGCAAGAACTACAAGCGTTCTAACTTTCACTAGCTTCATTTCCTTCATTAAGGCTTGGGTGTTTGCTTTCCGCCAGATGTCATAACAACAGGCTCAAGTCCACCAATGTTTGATGGTGCTGGGAAATCCATAATTGGTTCGCCCTTGAGTGCACCCTTCATGAACTGTGTCCAAATACGTGCAGGCAAAGATCCACCCGTTAGTGAAGTTATTCCACCAATGCCATTGAGTGATTGCGTTGCGTTATCTCGGAAGAAAGCAACGGATGCTGCAATTTGCGGCGTGTATGCGCTAAACCAGGCTGATGCATTTGATTGCGATGTTCCGGTTTTACCTGCAGCTGGTCGGCCAAGTGCAAGAGCGGCTGCTCCGGTTCCACCTGTGATTGTTCCCTTTAGCGCGTACGTTAAATCTGCCATTACCTCTTTGCTAAATACCTCTTGAGTTTGTGGTGTCGCCTCGTACAGCACACCTTTATTTGATCCCAATACTTGAGTTACCAAGAATGGTTTGGACTTAATTCCTTGCGCGGCAAATGTCGCATACGCGTTAGCAACATCAATGACATGGGGACTAGAAGTTCCAAGAACGACAGATGGTGTTGGCATCATCGCAACACTGTCAGGGATTCCTGCACGGCGAGCAACATCTACAACATTTGTTGGGCCAACCTTGATTCCAAGTGGAACAAAGATTGTATTAATTGAATGTCTGGTTGCATTCATCAGATCAGTTTGTCCCCAGCCGTTGTTGCCATAGTTGAAAACTTCATACGGCTTTCCAGCATCATCAAATGTTTGTGGTGAATCACCATTCCACATTGATGTCAGTGGGATTGACTGTTCTAAGGCTGAAACAATTGCGAATGGCTTGAAGGTTGAGCCTGCTTGCGCAATTGATTGGGTCGCATCATTTAATTGACGCTCTAAATAATCACGTCCGCCATACATTGCAAGTACTTCGCCGGTTCCAGGACGAATCGCAACCAATCCGATTCGAAGATCCGCTGGTGCTTTGGAAGGGTAAAACTTATTGACGGCATCGACCGCAGCTTGCTGCGCTTTTTGATCAAGAGTTGTTTTGATGACAAGGCCACCAACAAGTAGTTGATCTTGGCTAAAACCTAGTTTTGCTAACTCTTTTTGTACCGCTTCAATGATGTGACCTTTTGGCCCACTTAGTTGTCCAGATGTTGCGCGAGGTGCAACTGTTGGCAACTTCATCTTCGCGGCATCTTCTTTGGTAAGCCATCCCGCTTCAATCATGTTGTTCTTTACATACTCAAAACGATTAGCCAAACGTTCGGCGTTGCCTTCTTTAAAGACTGGGTCATACAAACCTGGCGAGCGCAAGATAGATGCGATCACCGCTGCTTGTGAATTAGTCAATTGTTCAACATTGCGATTGAAGTACTGCTGCGATGCGGTCATAACACCGTACGAACCGCGGCCGAAATAAATCGTATTGAGATAACTTTCGAAGATCTGATCTTTAGATAGCTGGTTCTCTAACTTAATAGCAATAACAAGTTCTTTTATTTTTCGCTGAATTGTGCGGCTAGGGGTCAAGAAGGCGGTCTTTGCATATTGCTGTGTGATGGTTGATCCACCTTGCAACGCTCCGCCTCTTAAATTATTAACAACGGCGCGCAAAATGCCCGTTACTGAAAACGCTTTGTTTGAGTAAAAACCACGATCTTCGGCGGCCAACACTGCGTAGCGAACATTGAGCGGAATTTTAGCAAGTGGCACGATCTGTCGGTTTTGGGTTCCGACGCGGCCAATCTCTTCGCCGTTTGAGTATTGAATAATTGTTGATTGACTGTTTACATATTCGTTGGCATCAGGGATATCAACTGTGAAATAGGCAAGTGCGAACAGTACAGATCCGGCCACAAAACCAAAGCCGCCTAGAAAGACTGCTGCTCTAATCAGTAATTTACGGGCCATTTGCTAATGCTATCCCTTGGCGTAATCCTCATCCTCCAAGGTGCGAACCTT
>JBIKPC010000117.1:0-2919 GCA_044357675.1 Candidatus Planktophila sp.
TGCAGCAGTTGCTTTGATGCTTGATTACATCGTGACTATCGCGATTCAATCAGCAGCTGGTGTTGCAGCAATTATTTCAACATTTCCTTCACTGAGTCCTTACAAGATTCCTATGATTTTAGTTGTCATTGTTTTGCTTACCTACGGAAACCTGCGTGGAGTTAAAGAAGCTGGTAAAGCTTTCGCGCTTCCAACTTATTTCTTCGTTGGTTGTATGTTTATTGTTTTCTCCGTTGGTTTGTACAAACAGTTCAACGGAACATTGATCAAGCTAAGTGTCGAACAACCAGGTGCAATCGAGATCGGGCAAGAGCAAGGCCTTCTCACCTTCGCAGCGATTTTTATTTTGTTACGTGCTTTTGCAAATGGTGGCTCTTCTTTAACTGGCTTGGAAGCAATCTCTGACGGCGTTGCGCTGTTCAAGACTCCAGAGCATGTAAATGCTCGTAGAACTTTGTACATCATGAGCACATTGCTAGGAACCTTAGTTCTTGGTGTTTCATGGTTTGCCCACAAAATTCACGCTATTCCATATGAATCTGGTACCCCAACGGTTATTTCTCAGATCGCCAAAGCCATCATGGGAGATGGAGTTATTGGCCAGACAATGTTCGTAATGGTCCAGTTAGCAACGATGCTTATCTTGTTTGCTGGTGCAAACACTACTTATAGCGCCTTTCCTATTTTGGTTAACTTTGTTGCTGCAGATGGATATCTGCCCCGCCAGTTAACAAAGCGCGGCCACCGCTTAGCTTTCTCGAATGGAATCTTGCTTCTTGCCGGTGGCGGAATTTTCTTGGTGTTAATTACCGCAGGCTCTGTAGAACACTTGGTTGCGTTCTATGCACTCGGTGTCTTTACAGGATTTACATTGGCAGGATTTGGAATGACCCGCCATGCGTTACGTAACAAGACAGGACAATGGCGAGCAAAGGTATTTATCAATGGCTTGGCCGGCAGCATCTCTTTAATCGTTGTAATCATTTTCTCGGTTGTAAAATTCACACAAGGTGCGTGGTTAGTTTTAATCACAGCACCAATATTGGTGATGGCTTTCTTGCGTTTACGACGTCAATACACCCGCGAACAAAATGCCTTAGAAGTAAAACAACATCAAGAGCGTGCTACTTCGATTGCACGACATGATGTGACTGTGCTTGTAGATAATGTAGATCTTGCAACAGTTGGCGCAATTCGATACGCGCGCAGTTTGAAGCCACGAAATTTAGCTGCCGTTCACTTTGTAATTGATGATCGTCGTGCTGAGGAGATTCAAAAAGCATGGGCAGCATCCGATGCGCTAGATGATGTAACTCTTGAATTAATTGACTGCCCTGATCGTCGTCTTGCTAACGCTGCTTTGGATTACTCAATTCGTATGACTGAAAAGCCAGATGTTGAGTTAACTTTGTTACTTCCACGTCGCGCATACTCTGGATTCTTAGGTCGCCTGCTTCATGATCAAACGGCAGAAGAAATTGCAGCTCCTATTTCACAATTGCCACGAGTTGTTGCGACGATTGTTCCTTTTGATATTGATCGCATCGCAGCTGGAAAAAATTTACTAACGGTGGCAAAAGTTGCACCTGCCGCGGTTGTTCCTAAGGCAATTAAAAAAGAGGTTCCGGTTAACGTCGAGCCGGTCAGTCACTATGCTGAAAATGTGACACCTATTGGCATTATTGAATGGCGCAAGCGCGCTCAAGTTCAAGGTCGCGTAACATCAATTAAAACCGCACCTCGTGGATCAGCCCCAACCCTTGAAGTTGAGATCTGGGATGAAACAGGTGGGGTTTCACTGCACTTCTTGGGTCGTCGTGAAATAGCAGGTCTTGAAATTGGTTCTCAGTTGCGGGCCGAGGGCATGGTTGGTGAAGAAGAAGGATCTATGGTGATTCTTAATCCTTCTTACGAACTTCTTGTATAAAAGATTTAATCAATTCGCCACATTCTTCAGCTAAAACACCTGCGCGAACTTCAGTTCTAAAGGTACTTCGTGGATCTCGAAGCAAGTCCCACATCGATCCAACTGCGCCCGCTTTTTTATCCCATGCTCCAAAGACAACTGTTTGCAAACGTGATTGTGCAATAGCACCCGCACACATTGCACAAGGTTCCAGGGTCACAACCAAGGTGTGATCTATTAAATGCCAATCCCCCAGTTTTTCTGCTGCTTTTCGAATTGCAACAATTTCGGCATGTGCGGTTGGGTCATTGTGTAGTTCACGTTCATTGTGACCAGTAGCAACTAGCTCACCAGCTGTATTAAATATTGCTGCGCCAACTGGAATATCCTGGCTGGCCACTGCTTTGCGTGCTGCTTCAATTGCAACACGCATCATTTCAATATCGTTCACAGATCCAATAGCTCCGTGAACTGATCGCCAAAACCTAAACGTGCTGCAATCGCTTCAAGCTGTTCATCTGGAAATAATTCTTCATCATCACACAAAGCAGAAATTTCCATCCCGTTCATTCCTAAATCAGCCAAGATTTCTAGGTGTCCGACTGGACCAGACTCTTCATCATCTTCAGGAATTGGAAGATCAGCGATCTCCATTAATTCTTCTGCGACTGGATAATCAAGTGCGGCAGTGGCATCACTTAAGAACAATGAAATGTGCGAACCTAAAACTCGAATCAAAATAAAGAACTCTTCGTCAATTGAAATTAGCGCAATCGAGCCACCATTTGTTTGTTGTGATTTCAAGCGAGTGATGATTTGTGCAATGTCATAAGGGTCAGGCAGTGTGCCCAAAGTCCAGCGACCGTCTTCGTGCCAAGCCGCGACTGCAAAATCCATTTCACTTGTGAGGTCGGTTACTACATCGTCGATTGCGTCGAAGGATTCAATCTCCTCAACCAGCTCTTCTTCGAAATCTGACATGTGCGCATACTTTCACTCATTGGAAAGGAATG
>JBIKPC010000118.1:0-2877 GCA_044357675.1 Candidatus Planktophila sp.
ATCTCGGTGTAACACACGTCGAATTATTGCCGATATTTGATTTTGCAACTGTTAATGAGAATCTTCCTACATTTAACTGGGGTTATGATCCTCAAAATTACAACGTTCCAGAAGGTTCTTATAGCTCTGATCCCACCAAGCCAACTGCACGAATCACTGAGCTAAAGAGTGCGATCATGGGATTGCACAAGGCTGGACTTCGCGTGAATATGGATGTGGTTTATAACCATGTTTCAAACGCAAATACATTTAGTCAAAACTTAATTGTTCCAGGGTATTTCTTCCGTAGAGATGACAATGGAAACTTAACTAGTGGTAGCGGCTGTGGCAACGACGTTGCATCTGAGCGACCAATGGTTCGTAAATTCATTGTTGATTCAGTTAAATACTGGACAACTGAGTACAACTTGGATGGATTCCGTTTTGACTTAATGGGATTAATGGATATCCAAACTATTAATGAAATTACAGCTGCACTCAAGAAAATTGATCCAACTATTCTCGTTATTGGAGAAGGTTGGAACATGGGAACTCTGCCTGCAGATAAGCGAGCAAACCAACTCAACATCGATAAGTTGCCTGGAGTTGCACACTTTAATGATCAAATTCGTGATGGAATCAAGGGTTCTGTTTTTGATTCCGCTGACACCGGTTTTGCCACAGGAAAGTTCACTTCAAAAATGAACGTCCTTGCAGGTATCGTTGGTAATACTGATTACTCCACCGAGATAATGACAAAGTGGACAACAACAGCACCAGGTCAATCTGTAAACTATGTGGAATCACACGACAACATGACTTTGGTAGACAAAATTACTGCCAGCGTTAAGGATGCAAAGCCAGCTGAAATCGCACAATTGAGCCGTCTGGCTTCATCAATTCCATTCCTGGCTCAGGGAATGCCATTTATGCAAGCAGGACAAGAATTTCTGCGATCAAAGGGTGGGGATTCAAATAGCTATAAATCTAGCGACCTTGTAAATTCCTTAAAGTGGAGCACTCAGTCAACACATGCTTCAACTGTTAAGTACTTCAAGGGCTTAATCGCTTTGCGTAAGGCGCATCCTGCCTTCCGTATGGAAACCACAGATCAGGTAAGAAAAAACCTGAAGTTCTTAACTTCACCAGAAGGAACTATCGCTTACTCAATTAATGGCAGTGCAGTGAAAGACTCTGCAGCAACATTGGTTGTTGTGCACAATGCAAACACGACTAAGCAAACAATTACTTTGCCGAAATCTGGAAATTGGTCGGTTCTAGTTGAATCTGGAATCGCTGGAACTTCGGTTATTCGCAAACTAACTGGTAGCTCGGTTGTCGTTGAAGCGCAATCAACTCTGGTAATTACTCAGTAAAGAATTTAGCCAGCAGAACCTGAACCTGAAGGTCCAGCCTTGCGCTGAACCTGAGGAGCTCCACCGCTGCGTTGTCCGCCACGGATCTTTGATCCTGATTCAGAATGATTTTGCGTACCTGGTGCACCTGGCTTGTTCTTTTTAGCTTCAAGGGCGGCAAGCATTCGTGCCTTCATGTCATCATTTTTATCGGCCATGCGTTAAGTCTACCGCCTAACCAACTAAGAGCTTGACTCTTTATATTCGCGCAAACGTTCTAGAACTTCTGATTCACGATAGCGACGATGGCCACCTAATGTGCGAATAGCTGTCAGCTTTCCAGCCTTTGCCCAGCGTGTAACAGTCTTTGGATTTACATGAAATCGTTGTGCAACCTCTTTCGGGGTCAATAGAACTTCGGCATCAGGGATGCGATTGTTCATAGTGACTCCTTTAGTGTGCGCTGTGTCCGATTTAGCCTGTATTGGGGTGAAGTATTACCCGTATTTGAGCATCAAGCAATACTTAGGAGGATTGTTCGAAGGCCTGAACTAAGCGCCAACGGGACATTAAACGTTGATATCCAACCCCGGCCGCCATGCCATCAGCGGTAGCAAGGCCAGCAACTGAACTAGTTACATCTTCAATTGATGTGTCTGCATCTAATCCAATGTCACCTGAATCGCGTAGCGCTTTATCCATGTAATTAGCTAAACCGCCGTAATCAAGTTCGACTAATGATTGTGGGTGGAACATTTCAAGCCATGCAAAAAGATTTTCGAGTTCTTGTTCGACCGGACCATCACCGAATGCGCCTAGGACTGCATCGTGTGCGCTATCGCATCGTTGTTTTGCATTAGCAATTGTTGTATGAGAAACACAATATTTGCCAAATTGATTATCCCCGCGGACTCGTTCGTCGGGTGAAAACAAAATAAACCAACGAGGCGGAATTATCCACGTTTCATTAAGAATATGCGGAACTTTGTCATCCAATAAATCAACACCTGCAGTTATAACTTCTTCCATTGCAGATGAAACAAAGAATGGAACAACAGTGCTTGGCAAAGAATCTTTGAAATTATCTAATGCCGCCCAACAACGAGTTGCAGTTGCCCAAGGAGATACGTAACGGATGCCATTGCGATCTAAAACATGAACCCCGTCGGGGCGACCTGCTGGTGGCTCGGGTTGAACAACTCGATGTAGCGCTAACTCTTCTTCACGATTGAAACTTGTTTCATCGCTTTCTAAATTTTGCCAGCGCAAACGATCAGCTGGATCAAATGCAGAAAGTGGTTCGTAGATACGAAGTGAAGCGACGTACGGTGTTGCTCTCACGCACGTGGAATGTAATTGCCTTCAGCAAAAGGATCATCGTCATCCTTGCGTGAAGTGTTATCGACTTCGCCATGGAGTTCTTTGGCAAGACGATCAAGATCCATATCTTGCGCGTTATATTTCAAATCACGTGCAACTTTGGTTTGCTTTGCTTTTGCGCGGCCGCGACCCATGGGCGACCTCCTTCACTAATTGCTGTGCG
>JBIKPC010000119.1:0-2869 GCA_044357675.1 Candidatus Planktophila sp.
GGAACAAATACTCGATCACCTGGTTGACCACGCTTTGCAGGTGCATATTCGATAATTAAATACTCTCTAGTCACACCAGCAACTGTGCGCTCTAGTAATTCGACATAACGACCGATGCCGTGTTGTTCGTGAACAACATAATCACCGCTCTTTAGTTCTAATGGATCAATTGCTTGCTTTCGCTTTGATGGCATTCGTTCGCCATCTTTAACGCTGCCCTTGCTGCCTGTTAAATCGCGCTCAGTCATAAAGAAGATGTGGTCTTCGGCGCTCTCAAAGCCATGGGTGATGATTGAAGTAGTCAGGTGAATGCTGCCCTTACTCGGAGTAGCAACTAAGTTTTCAACTATCTGTACTGGCAGATCTGCGCCTCTAAACATCCCCGCATAGCGTTCGAGCATTCCGTGTCCGTGGGTCGCAAAAATAACTGTGCATTGTTCTTCTAATGATTGGCGCAAGACTGCAATTGTGCGTTCGATGTCTCCGCGCATTGGGTCAATCGGTGAATACTCTAGAAAGACAGTGTCTTCTTCTAAGTCGGTTCCGAATGGACTCAATTCAGCTCTTGATACACCGCAGGAAATGATTTCATTATTGAGCTCGTCCCAAGAAATATAGGTGCCCACGCCATCATGTAATGGTGCAATCCCACCCAAAGCGGCGTTGGACCAGGATGCATTCAAGAACTCTTCATTGGTTGCTAATAAATCGGCTGCGCGTGAACGGATGCGTTGCTCATCAATGAAAACAATCTGAGTATTTGCTGGCATACGAGACAACAAGGTTTCTGTCTCATCAATGAGCAATGGAATCAAGGACTCCATGCCTTCAAAGGCAATCCCTTCACTAATTTTTTCAAGCATTTCAGCGGCAGCCGGGTACTTGTCCATTACCTCTATTGCACGGTGTTTGATCTCAGGTGTTAACAACATTTCGCGACAAGGATAAATTTCTACACTGCCGATAACTGGTGCGAATGTACGCTGATCTGCAACTTCAAAATAACTTAAATCTTCAATTTCATCACCAAAGAAATCAATTCTGATCGGATGATTGCTTAAAGGTAGGAACAGATCCACGATTCCACCACGAACAGCAAACTCACCACGACGTTCAACTAAATCTGTCCGTGAATATGCCAGTGACGATAAGTGGCGAACCAAAAGATCGAGTGATTGCTCTGCGCCAATTTCTAACTTCATCAATGGCAGAGATCCAAGGTTGCTAATGATTCGATGTATCGCACCGCGCACAGGTGTTACAACAATTGGATTAATCGAATGCTGATTCTGCAATGCGTACAGAGTTTGAATTCTCTTTGCAACGGTGTCACTGCGAGGACTTAAGCGTTCATGAGGCAATGTTTCCCAAGCAGGAAATTCCAAGACATCGTCGTACAGCTCACGTAATTCGTTAACTAGATCTTCGCTGCTGCGACTTGAACTAGTAACAACTAATAACGGATGTGATGCTGCGCGCGTGGCCAGCAAAAACGGATACATAGATTGCGGTGCCACAATATGAGATGCATCGGGCGAGGAAGGTATGACGGGAATAAGTCCGCGCATGCTTGCCTCCAATGCCTTAAGGCCCCATTTCCTTTTGGAGGGGGGTCCAAATGGAGGGGCTTGATGACCCAATAGTAATTTGTTTTGAGTAATTTGTTTTGAGCAGACCCTGTTACCTGAGAGGATTGCCCAATGAGCCAGAGTCCAATCGCTGCAGATGATGCGGGGTTACGTAGCGATGTGCGCCGACTGGGTGATTTGTTGGGTCAAACACTTGTCCGCCAAGAGGGGCCTGAACTTTTAGCGTTAGTTGAAGAGGTACGTAAATCTGTGCGTGAAGGCAATGGCGCACAAATTCTTGCCGAATTATCGGTAGAAGACTCTGTCCAATTAGTGCGTGCCTTTAGTACTTATTTTCACTTAGCAAATGTTGCTGAACAAGTGCACCGTGCCCGCGTCTTAGCTGATGCACGTGCAACTGGTGGTTCGTGGCTAGCACGCGCAGTTGATCGAATTGAAACTGCACTAAAGGCACAGACACCTGGACATGAATTAAGTAAAGAAGATATCGAACAATGGGTAAGTGCGATGTCTGTACGACCTGTTTTCACTGCGCACCCAACTGAGGCGGCACGGCGTTCTGTATTAAACAAGTTGGGAAGCATCGCAGAGTTACTAGATGACCCACGAAATCCTGCGCAGCAAGATCGTTTAGCAGAAACAATAGATTTGTTGTGGCAAACCGATGAGCTTCGTTTAGGCCAACCAGAACCTTTGGATGAAGCACTCAATGCTTTGTACTATCTAGATGATCTATTCACAAAGACTGTTCCAGAAGTTCTCAATGATTTTGCGAAAGAAATGAAGCGCATCGACGTTGAAGTTCCGATCACTGCTAAGCCTTTATCTTTTGGTAACTGGATCGGTGGAGACCGTGATGGAAATCCAAATATTACTGCGCAGGTAACAACTGATGCCATGGTCCTGCAGGTTGGACATGCAATTCGAGTGACTATTGCGGCTATGAATGACTTGCGCCAGATGCTGTCGGTTTCGACAAAAATTGTCGGAGCAACACCAGAACTATCGGCATCTGTTGCCCAGGATCTTGCGAACATTCCAGAGTTTGAGCCACGCTTTTTGCGTCTGAACGCAGAAGAGCCATATCGCTTGAAGGCAACTGCAATCGTGCACCGATTGGCAGCTACGCGTGATCGTCATGCGAAAGATGCAGCGCATGTGCCACACCGTGATTACGCAAACACCGCTGAACTGCTGGCCGATCTTGTGTTGATGCGTGATTCATTGTTGGCACACCGCGGAGAATTAATTGCTACAGGCTTACTTGAGCGCACTATTCG
>JBIKPC010000121.1:0-2851 GCA_044357675.1 Candidatus Planktophila sp.
ATCAAAAGGTAATCCTGGGCCAACCATTGATGGCCACCACCCTGGAACATCAGACCAGCCGGTCATCGCATGGTTAACTAAAATCGCATTATTTTTTGCTGCATTTAATGTGCCCCATGTTTGGTAAGCAATAGTGACATTGGGTAGGGTCTCGCCATTTTCAAGAAGTAAATACCCAATTGAAATAAATTGTCGTTCGCCCGGATCATGCGTTTCAAGCCACGCACCCGTAACCAGTTGCTTGTTATCCATGACAAAGAGTCCTTCACCTGCGCTTGTCGCACTAGCGACCTGTTCGTCACCCGGAGCACCCCGCCGCGGTGGAGGGTTGCCGCCTACTAAGCCGGGGCTAGTACGTAGGACTCGTGAACGGTGTAATTCTAGCGACTACCCTTCAAAAATCCCAGCCGTCACCTTTGGGTGCAGCTCTACCCGCATTGCTGCAAAAGCGGCAGCCGGCCAGCCTGAACCAAAGACTCGACGCAACAAAATGGTCAAGGCGTACTTAGGATCATCAACAGTTGCGCGATCTAAGGCGCGATAGGCAAGTTCGTTATCGCCACGTTCATATGCCAAAGTGGCAAATAAACAAGCAACTGGAGCCACAAAGTCATTGGGTGCAATGCGCAGTAAATAAAGCCACATATTCCAATAGACATCAAAAGTTTCTGCATTGTGGGTACCCATTGCAAAATCGCGGACCTGAATATCTGACAGGCGTCCCACCACTTGTGACATCAACTCGACATCGCAGTTATAGCCACGATCAGCAAATTGCATCGATAAATCAATGACCGCTGTTGCTCCATCACGTTGCAACATATTTAGTTCGGGGCTAAGTGCGGAGACCGCAAAGGTATTGACACTTTCAATGAACTCGATATCTGTAGCAAGTGGAAGTGCGGTGATGCTTACATATGTATTTTCAGTTGTCATGGATCCTTATCCTTTGAAAGTAGTAGTGGCTTTTACAATGGTGATTAGTGCAATAGAAACTTTCTTTACCGAGCCAGTAACTGCGCGGGCTGCAGCGTTATGTGTGTAGGTACCGTTCCAAGTAGTTAGTAAAGAAATCTGATAGGTACCGGGCTGCTTATAGGTGTGCTGGATGATGCCGTTTGGATACGGTGCGCCATTTTCAGTTGTGGAATAAAAGCTGCCATCGCCAAAGCTCCACACAAATGATGGTCGTAAGGCAACATCTACAACTTCGCCGATGATGTCGACTCGGCTTTGAAAAAGTGTTGGCAAGTCACACCAGAAATACACCGGAACATTTACTAATGGTTCAAATTCGGGTTGATAGGCAACACCAGCTGTGGGAACCATCTTGGTTAAGCGATCGCTTAAATTAACCTTGGTAACAGCCTTTTTAATGATCGGCTTGTACGTGCGTTTTACTGTTGATTTCTTAATCGCTGGTTTTGCTGCCGCTGTAGGTGGAAAAAACAAAGGCACCGCCTTGGGTTTAGTAATTACCTTGACCGCAGCCTTTTTGGGAAGCTGTGTAATAGTTTTTTTGACCGTTGCGCTGCCCCTATGGGCTTCGATAATGATTTCGTTGTTGTCGGTATACACATTGACGCACGCTGTTTTCTGACATTGATCGGCAGCGCCTGCTGCCTGCATGCCACACAACAAAAGCGCCAGCGTCAGAATTATTTTCATCATGTGCGGCACCATAAATTGCCACTGTGACCGCACTAGCTGTCGCTGCGCTAACTGTGGATAGATGTGACAGGCTAAGACCATGGCAGCGCGCGATGGTGATGGTTGGGTCGAATGCGCCTGCGGCAATAAACATTGGGGCCTTAACGGCGCAGCCGGAATTCTGATCTTTCGCGGCACGGAAATCTTGTTACAACACCGCGCCCCCTGGGTTCATAACGGAGACACTTGGGGAATTCCTGGCGGTGCACGTGATTCTCATGAAAGCGTTATTGAAGGCGCATTTCGGGAAGCGGTGGAAGAAACCGGAATCGATACCCAACTGTTGACGCCGCTTCATACCTTTACCGATGATCACGGCAGTTGGAAATATGACACCGTAATAGCACGGGCGGCGGATGGTTTAGTTGCCCACGAAGTAAATGATGAATCCCACGAAGTTCGATGGGTTGATATCGATCACGTAAGTCAGATGGCGCTGCACCCTAGCTTTGCTAAATCGTGGCCAGAGTTACAAGAAATCCTTAATAACTTTATCGGCCCACGTTAATTCAGCTTCGCTGCTGTGGGCGACTACAACAACTGTTACACCACTTTCTGCCAAACTTTTTAACAATTCAATAATCCTTTTTCGACTGCTCACATCTTGCGCCGCAAGTGGTTCATCCAAAAGCAATACCGGAGTCTTTTGAGCAATGGCTGCAGCAATTGAAACGCGCTGGGCTTCTCCCCCAGACAAAGTTGTCACCAAGCGGTCTGCCAACGATGTTAAATCCAAAGCCTGCATAACTTCTGCAGCAGGACCAGCCATTTCGATGATCTGTTTAACACTAAAGCCCAAGGAATAGCTCTGATTTTGAATAGCTACGGCGCGAATTTTTGCCAATTGTGAAGGTGATGTCAGTATCGGATGTACGTCATCGATTGTGATTGTGCCTTTAATAGGAGCAATGTCGCCAGCAATAGCCGCTAACAATGTTGATTTACCACAACCATTAGGACCAACAATTGCAGTGATTGATCCAGCCGGAATTTGTTCGCTGTAATCATAAATAATCTCGCGCCCATCGCGGACAATAGTGATCTCGTTGATAGTAATCATTGAGTTTTCCAAATATTGTTTTTAATTGTCACAAGTGCAATCAGGACAGGTGCACCCAAGAGCGACGTAACAAGCCCAATT
>JBIKPC010000120.1:0-2851 GCA_044357675.1 Candidatus Planktophila sp.
GTTCTCAATCTGCTTTTTCATCTGACCAGCACCCGGCAACATCCCAAGGATCTTGGACATGTTTCCCATTTTGGACATCGCCTGCAACTGCTCTAGAAAATCTTCTAGAGTGAAATCTTCACCGCTGACAAATTTTGCTTCCAACTTCGCTGATGTGTCAGTATCAAAAGCTTTCTTGGCCTGCTCTGCAAGTGTTGCAACATCTCCAAGACCCAAGATTCGTGAGGCCATGCGATCTGGATAGAAGATATCGAACTCGTGCAATTTTTCACCAGTTGATGCAAACATGATCGGACGCTTTGTTAACGATGCAATAGAAAGTGCCGCACCACCCCGAGCATCACCATCAAGCTTCGTTAGTACTACCCCATCAAAACCAACACCATCTAAGAATGCTTGAGATGTTCTAACAGCATCCTGTCCCATCATGGCATCGACTACAAATAAAATTTCATCAGGCTTAACGGCATCTCGAATATCTGATGCTTGCTTCATTAAATCTGCATCAACGCCAAGTCGACCTGCGGTGTCAACGATGACCATGTTGTATTGCTTAGATTTTGCGAACTCAATACCAGCTTTTGCAACCTTCACGGGATCGCCGCCATACATTCCTGAAGTCTCGGCATTCCCTGCCTCAGGAGCAAAGACCGGAACATTGACTGACTCACCAACTACCTGCAGCTGTGTGACAGCGTTAGGTCGTTGTAAATCTGAGGCAACCAACAGCGGTGTATTACCTTGATCTGCATAAAACTTTGCCAGCTTTCCAGCCAAGGTAGTTTTACCCGCACCTTGCAAACCAGCAAGCATGATCACTGTTGGTGGATTTTTAGCAAAGCGAACTCTGCGAGCTTGTCCCCCAAGAATTTCGATAAGACTTGCGTTAACAATTTCAAAGATGGCATTTGCTTGATTGGAACCCGACTGCATTGCTGGCAAAGCAGCCAAAGACTTCTGTCGAATATCTGCGATGAAATCTTCAACGACAGATAACGCAACATCAGATTCCAGCAACGCCTGGCGGATTTCATCACAGGTTGTTTCGATATCAGAGGTAGAGATCTTGCCCTTCGAGCGAAGGGAGGAGAACGCTCCACTAAAACGAGATGTCAGGGACTCAAACATAAGAGCTGAAGAGTACTTCAACCCCTGTTAAATTGCCTCAGAGCCTCGTTCTCCGGTGCGAACGCGAATCACTTGGTCAACTGGTGAAGTCCAAACCTTTCCATCACCAATGGAGCCAGTTGAAGCCACCTTAACAATCACATCAACTATCGCCTCCGCATCAATGTCATTGACTAGTACCTCAATGCGTACCTTTGGAATTAGATCGACGGTGTATTCAGCACCCCGATACACCTCAGTGTGACCGCCTTGACGACCAAATCCGCTTGCTTCTGAAACTGTCATTCCCGTTATCCCAGCGCCTTGCAGTGCATTTTTAATATCTTCTAACTTGAATGGCTTGATGATTGCGGTAATCAGTTTCATTTTTATGACCCTCTCGAGAATTCATAGATACTGCCCTGGCTATTGTCTGATAACTCATACGCAGGCTCGGCATGAATTGCGATATCGATACCCGTAAGTTCTTGGTTTTCTGTGATTCTAAAGCCAATGGTCAGATCTACAATCTTTCCGATTATCAACGTTGCCACAAATGAATAGGCCAACACTGCTACTGCACCAATAGTTTGTTTCACAAGTTGTTCTGTTCCGCCACCATTGAATAAGCCAACGTCAACACCGACGAAGCCAATCATGATTGTTCCAACGATTCCACCAACAAGGTGCACCGCAACAACATCGAGTGAATCGTCATATCCCAACATAAATTTGAGCCCTACTGAAAGTGCGCAAAGCCCGCCCGCGATTGCACCAATTAACAGTGCGCCACTTGCACCAACAAAAGCACATGCCGGGGTAATAGCTACAAGTCCTGCAACTACACCTGATGCCGCGCCAAGACTTGTTGCATGGCCATCACGAAGTTTTTCAACCAGAAGCCAAGCAAGTACCGCCGCTGTTGTTGCACCAATCGTATTTAGTAGAGCAAGACCAGCAGTTCCATTTGATGCGATTGCTGATCCAGCATTGAAACCAAACCAACCGAACCATAGAAGGGCTGCGCCAAGCATCACCAAAGGCAAGCTGTGTGGACGCATCGGAACTTTTCCAAAACCAACACGCTTTCCAAGAATGAAAGCAAGTGCTAATCCGGCAGCACCTGCATTGATATGAACAGCAGTTCCGCCAGCAAAGTCGAGTGCGCCTAAATCATTGGCGATCCATCCACCTGTTGTAGCAACAAAGTCATCGAAGGCGAAAACCCAATGTGCAACTGGGAAATAAACAAGGGTTGCCCAGATACCAGCAAACACCATCCATGCACCAAATTTTGCGCGATCTGCAATTGAACCCGAAATCAGTGCAACGGTAATCGCGGCAAATATTCCCTGGAAAGCAATAAAGACAGCTGCCGGGATAGTTCCAATCAGCGCAGTTGAGTTATCTAAACCTTTCAAAAATGTAAATTGACCGAGATCACCGATCAGGCCCATACCCCCAACAGAGTCTCCAAACACCATTGAAAAACCAAATGCAATCCACAAAACAAAAACAATCGCTAGTGCGCCAAATGACATCATCATCATATTAAGTACGCTCTTGACACGAACCATGCCACCGTAAAACAGTGCAAGGCCCGGGATCATTAGAACTACTAAACCGGTACTTATTAACATCCAGGCTGTGTCGCCAGTATTTAAAACAGTCTCTTCCATAGTTGCATCTGCTTTCATAAAGCCAAACAAAAGTTCTCGCCTTTGAGATGGCCAAACCATCTAGC
>JBIKPC010000122.1:0-2842 GCA_044357675.1 Candidatus Planktophila sp.
GCACTTTAGAATGTAACCATGGCAATTACACAGAGAATCAAGAAAGCCGCCGCTCGCTCCCCTAAATCTGAAAAAGCACCAGATGATTATGGAATTTTGGGCAAGCCAATCAATCGCTCCCATCCATTTTATTTTGGGTTTATTGCAACTCTTGGCGCATTAACTGCAATCGTCTTGATGCGAGCACTTGCAAGTGCCAGTCAGATCTTTGTTCTGATTTTGATCGCCTTGTTCTTGGCAACTGGCTTAAACCCTGCGGTTGAAGCGCTACGCAAACGAAGGATGTCTCGAAGCACCGCGGTAACAGTTATCTTTTCTTCGGTGATTCTTTTCGTGCTCTTTTTTGCTCTGGTTGTAGTTCCACCAGTAATTAGCCAAGGAACACAACTCATTGAAAATGCACCACAATTATTGAGTGATCTGATGAAAAATGAAACGATCAATCAGCTCAATACACAATTTGGGCTAATCGATACTTTGCAGGAAAAGTTAAAGACAATTACATCTGATGGCACTTTGTTGATCAGCACCTTTGGTGGAGTTATTGGTGTCGGAAAATCTGTTCTGTCAGGTTTCTTTACCGCACTTACTATCTTGGTTCTTACCTTGTACTTCATCACATCATTGCCACAAGCAGTTGATTTGGGTCTTTCCTTAGTTCCTGCGACACGACGCGATCGCGTAGGGCGATTAACAAATGCGGTTATTGCACGAGTTGGCGCTTTCGTGGGAAGCCAAATATTGATTGCTGCCATGGCTGCGGTATTTGTGGTTATTTTGGCTACAGTTTTAGGTATGCCTTCACCAATTGCGATCGGCATGATCGTATTGGTTGCCGCACTTATTCCACTTATTGGCCACTTCATTGGGGCTGGAATTGTCACTTTGATTGCATTAACCCAATCTGTAGCAATCGGCGCAATTGCATTTGTGGCATACATTGTTTACGTACAAATTGAAAACTACGTCGTTACCCCGAGAATCATGAAGCGAACGTTGAATGTTCCTGGCGCAGTAACAATTGTTGCCGCACTCATTGGTTCATCATTGTTGGGATTAGTCGGTGGCTTGCTAGCTGTACCAGTGGCAGCTTCAATTATCTTGATCCTTGATGAAGTGGTTATTCCTCGCGCAAATAACAGTTAAAAATCAGTTGGAAGCGGCGCAATTTCGCCGGTCACAATGCTGTTTATTTCAGAGAGCACGCGATGGACTGACGGTTCGCCAATCCATAAATGTTTCGCACCTTCGACGGCAATTATTTTCATTGCAGGAACAACAGCAAATCGTTGTCGAGCCTCAGCTGGCTTAAGGTAATCATCAAGTTCGGGCACTAAGGCGATGATTGGTCGAGAATCTGAGTTCCAATACTGAAGTTGTTCAGCTGTAGTCGTGCGCAAAGGTGGACTTAGCAAGATCAGCCCCTTATGCCGTGGATCCTTTGCGTGCTGAAGGGCGAGATCAGTACCAAAGGACCAACCAACAACCCATAGATTCTCTAACTTCAAGGTATCAAAGCAATAAGAAAGCATCGCTTCCACGTCAAAATGTTCAGCTTTCCCGTTATCAAATGTTCCAGAACTACTGCCAGCTTCACTAGATGTGCCTCGCGTATTAAATCGAACAACAGTTATGCCTGCCATCGCAGGTAAGCGGTTAGCGGCCTTTTTATAGATGTGACTGTCCATCATTCCGCCAGCAGTCGGTAGCGGATGCAAGCACAAAATGGCACCTTTTGATTCGCCAACTGGTGCTGCAATTTCACCAATTAGATCAACACCATCAGATGTCGTTACATGGAATGGTGTGCGTGAGGCCTCAAAGACACTGCTTGATCTAACTACCTCGCTCATACTTCAAATCCTATCTATACCGCACTAGGCTTATTCGCATGGCCACTTCAAAATCTTCTAAAGCTTTTAATTCGTTTAATCCTGTTACTGGCGAGGCCGTAGGTGCATATCCAATTAATTCAGCCAAGGCGGTTGCCGAGATTGTTGAGCATGCCCGTCACGCCAGTACTTCGTGGGTTGCATTAGGTTTTTCTGGACGTAAAAAGGTTTTGTTAGCCTGGAGTAGTTACATAATTAAAAACATTGATCAGATCGCTGCACTAGTTTCGCTAGAAACAGGTAAGCCAATTAGTGATGCCAAGCTTGAAGCATCTATGGCGGTCAGTCACATCGGCTGGGCTGCCAGACATGCTGAA
This sequence comes from Candidatus Planktophila sp., assembly GCA_044357675.1. Taxonomy (GTDB): domain Bacteria; phylum Actinomycetota; class Actinomycetes; order Nanopelagicales; family Nanopelagicaceae; genus Planktophila. The sequence continues at coordinate 2,210 of JBIKPC010000122.1, forward strand.
GACATAATGCGAACTTCTTATCGCGCCCCAGGTGCCTTGATGGCGAACATGTCTGCAACTGTTGAGCGATCACCAGTTGGTGTTGTGGGTGTAATTGGTCCTTGGAACTATCCAATCTTTACTCCTGTTGGATCTATTGCATATGCATTGGCTGCTGGAAACACCGTTGTGTTTAAGCCAAGTGAGTACACACCTGGCGTTGGGGTATGGCTAGAAGAGAGTTTCAATACCGTTGCACCTTTTGCAGACATCTTTACAACCATGACTGGCTTAGCAGAGACCGGAAATGCACTGTGTCTAAGCGCCATAGATAAGTTGTCATTTACTGGTTCAACCAAAACCGCGAAATTAGTTGCAGCTGCGTGTGCATCAAACATGACTCCAGTTGTTTTAGAGTGTGGCGGAAAAGATCCAGTAATTGTTGCTTCAGATGCCAACTTAGATCGCGCAGTTGACGCAACTATTTGGTCTGCGATGGCCAATGCAGGACAATCCTGTATTGGCGCTGAACGAGTCTATGTTGATGAAAAGGTTGCTGATGCCTTTATTGAAAAGGCTGTAGCACTTGCTCAGAAAATTCATGCAGGTGCTCCTGGTGATGGAAATTATGGCCCAGCAACAATGCCTTCGCAG
>JBIKPC010000124.1:0-2800 GCA_044357675.1 Candidatus Planktophila sp.
ATTGTTGCAAATATTTTCCGCCCAATTATTTGGTTGCTTTCAAAATCAACCGACTTTGTGGTGCGCGCATTTGGCGTTGATCCAAAAGAACAACGCAGCCAGATGTCAGAAGAAGAGCTACTTGATTTAGTTGTTGGCCATGCCGCCTTGACCGCCGAAGAACGTGACATTGTTGAAGAAGTATTTAACGCTTCAGAACGCCAGGTGCATGAAGTCATGGTGCCCCGCACCGAGGTAGATTTCATGGATGCTTCACTGACCGTTGGTAAAGCAATTGAATTAGCAGTTGATAAGGCGCATTCACGCTACCCAGTTGTACGCGGTTCATCTGATGAAGTCGTTGGCTTTATCCATGTGCGTGATTTGCTGGATACATCACTTGCTAGCAAAACAACCAAGATTGTTGAACTAGTGCGAAACATTATGTACTTGCCTGGTACAAAAGGAATTTTGCCTGCGCTGACCGAAATGCGTATTCAAGGTCAACACCTAGCAATTGTTCTGGATGAGTACGGTGGCACTGATGGAATCGTGACCCTAGAAGATTTAGTTGAGGTTCTGATCGGTGATATTCGCGATGAATATGACGAGCATGAAGCAGAGATTTCACACGAGGAACGCACCGGTGACTTCGAGGTAGATGGCCTTATCTCCATGGAGGAGTTAATTGAGCAGACAGGGCTAGATATTCCAGAAGGCCCATATGAGACCGCAAGTGGTTTTGTCATGCACTTCTTGGGCCGGATTCCACGTGAGCATGATGTTGTTAACGTCAACGGCATCCGAATCACGGTTTTAACTATGGAAGGCAAACGCGCGGGCCAGCTATTGATCTCGCGATCTGCTTAACTATGAAAGAATTGTGTCCATGACACAGAAGCGAGTTCTATCCGGCATTCAGCCAACAAGTGACTCCTTCCACTTAGGCAATTACTTAGGCGCGCTAAAGCAATGGGTCGAGCTTCAAGAAGGCAATGATGCTTTTTACTGCATCGTTGATCTGCATGCCCTAACCGGTGAGATTGAACCAGCGCTGTTTAGAAAGCGAACACTGGCATCTGCGGCGCAATTAATTGCACTTGGTATTTCACCTGAAAAATCAACATTGTTTGTGCAGTCCCATGTAGCAGAGCACAATCAATTGGGCTGGGTAATGGAATGTCTGGCAGGTTTTGGCGAGGCCAGCCGTATGACTCAGTTCAAGGATAAGTCTGCAAAGGGTGGGGCAGATACTGCTCGCGTTGGACTATTTACATATCCAATGTTGCAAGCTGCAGACATTCTCTTGTATCAAGCACACTTTGTTCCGGTTGGCGAAGATCAACGTCAGCACATTGAATTAACTCGTGATTTAGCTACACGTTTTAATTCACGATTTGGTGAAACTTTTAGATTGCCAGAGGGCTACATTTTAAAGGCCGGTGCAAAGATTTACGATTTACAAGAGCCAACCGCAAAGATGAGTAAATCATCTGGTTCTACTTCAGGTGTTTTGGAACTTATGGATACTCCTGAAGCCAATACAAAAAAGATTAAAAGCGCAGCAACAGATGCGGGCCGTGAAGTTACATTTGATGAAAAAGAAAAGCCTGGCATTAGTAATTTGCTAACGATTCATTCGGCATTGTCCGGTACTTCTATTTCAGAACTTGAAAATCAATTTGCGGGCAAGGGTTATGGCGATTTCAAGGGCGCAGTTGCTGAAGTAGTAGTCGAATACTTCCGCCCAATTCGCGCAAAGGCTTTGGAACTTCTAGAGGATGAAAAGCACCTCATAGATCTTCTGCACGAAGGCGCGGACAAAGCACGTTCTGTGGCCTCAGAAACCCTACAGAATGCCTACAAAAACCTGGGATTAGTGAAGTAATTAAGCCTTAATCTCAACCCCTAGTTGAGAGTTTTCCAAAACGTTACACCGCCGATATCAAAATGACGGCTGGCGTGTTGAGTTTAATCATGGGTGAGTATTAGGCTCCCAATCACACAAAGCTTCCGTATTTGCCCTTAAAAGCCGGTATTGAAGATCCCCTTGAATCCTTGGAGGAAAATTGAAGAAAGTAATTCGTCTTGTAGCAGTTGTTGCTGCAACTGTTTTGGCAGCAACAGCATTTGTTGCTCCAACAGCAACAGCAGCATCAAAGGTAAAAGTAGGCCTTGCTTATGACATCGGTGGACGTGGCGATAAGTCATTCAACGACTCAGCAGCAGTTGGTCTAGATGCAGCAAAGAAGAAGTTTGGCGTTGCAGCTAAAGAAGTAACAGTTTTGCAGGGAACAGACTCAGAGCGCGAAGATAAGCTTCGTTTGCTTGCTAAGGCTGGCTACAACCCAATCATCGCTGTTGGTTTCCTATACGGTGGACCAATCAAGGCAGTTGCATCTGACTATCCAAAAGTTCAGTTTGGAATTATCGATGATTCATCAGTAGATCTTCTTAACGTTGCAGGTCTTGTATTCGCTGAAGAGCAGGGTTCATACCTAGCTGGCGTTGCAGCCGCACTTGCAACAAAGTCAGGCAAAGTTGGTTACATCGGTGGCGTTCGCACATCACTTCTACAAAAGTTTGAGGCTGGATATGTTGCTGGAGCTAAGGCAACAAACAAGAAGGTAACTGTTGATGTCAAGTACATCACTGAGTTCCCTGACTTCTCAGGCTTCAATGACCCAGCTAAGGCAAAGGTTATTGCTAAGGGAATGATCGATAAGGGTGTAGATGTTATTTACTCAGCAGCAGGTGGATCAGGTGCGGGTAACTTCGCAGCTGCAACAGATGCTGCAAAGGCTGGCAAGAAGGTTTGGAC
>JBIKPC010000026.1:0-9863 GCA_044357675.1 Candidatus Planktophila sp.
TCAGCTGAAACATCAACGGCATCGGTAATGATTCCAGAACCAGTCTTAACCGCTGTTCGGGCAGCAACTTCCTTACCAAAAGCATGTGATGCAATAAGTACGCCAGATGGAGATTGTGCGGCAATAATTTGTGCCAAAACATCTGCCGCAGCCGCGACACCATTAGCAACGAAAGCATCAGATTCGACAACGACTATGTTTGCGATTGGACCACGATTAATCGCAGCTGCATAGGTTGAACCTTGTCCGACCGGAGCTAGGACAACAGCTGTAACTTCGCCAATACGCGCACCAGCAGTAGCTAATTCGGCATTTGTCTTAGTAGCTTTTGCGCCGACAAAGTCAGCCAGAATCAATACTTTGCTCATATCAACTTCTTTTCTGCTAGAAATGAAACCAGTTGTTCGCCACCAGTTCCATCATCTGTAACTTTAATACCTGCAGCTCGTGCTGGACGCGGTGTCGCATCTGCAACTAATGACCATGCAGCAATAGCCGAAACTCCAACGGTAGCTAAATCTCTACTTTCGATACTCTTTTTCTTTGCCGCCATAATTCCCTTAAACGATGGGTAGCGCGGTTCATTAATCTTTTCTACAACAGAAATAACACATGGGAACTGTGCGTGCATTTCATCAACACCCGCCTCGGTGACACGTGTAATTGAAACTGTTTTGGCAGCAGGATCCACAGCAACCTTTGATGCAAAAGTTAGTTGAGCAGCATTTAAACGCTCTGCCAACATTGCAGGCACGACACTCATGCGCGCATCAGTTGACTCTGTTCCGCAAATAACTAGATCGAAGCCGCCTTTTTCAATTACTGCAGCCAGCACAGCTGATGTTGCGAGCGCATCTGCTCCGGCAAGTTGTGGATCCGTAATCAAAATTGCATCATTGACACCCATTGACAACGCTTTGCGAACTGCTTCTGTCGCGCGCTCTGGTCCCATAGAAATTACCGTGATGGTGTTATTGCCATCTTCTTCATTTCCACCATGTGCTTCGGCGATACGAAGTGCCTCTTCAACGGCGTACTCATCGAGATCGTTAAGAACAGCATCAACATTTTCGCGATCAAGAATTCCATTGACCATTTTCTTTTCGGCCCATGAATCTGGGACCTGCTTAACGCACACGGCAATCTTCATGGGGCAAATGTTACTGGTCAGTAACCCTAAATGGCTACACAATCACACTGGAATCAACCCTCCTTTTGAGCCTATTCAGGGCAGGATGACGCCATGCTTCCTGCAGATCCTCGCACCCTCGGTTCTACCGTTACAGATGGCGGAACCAACTTTGCAATCTGGAGCAACGCCGCAGATGCCATCGAGCTATGCCTATTTAATGAAGTCAACGGCGCAATGGTTGAAACCCGCTTTGCAATGTCCCATCGCAATGGCCCCATCTGGCACGGATATTTAGCAGGGGTACGCGCTGGCCAAAGATATGGCTATCGGGTTTATGGTCCATGGCTTCCACAACACGGCGTTCGCTTTAATGCTTCCAAATTGTTGCTTGATCCATATGCGCATGTAATTGATGGCGATGTTACTTATTCACCTGAAATCTATGGCCATGTAGCAACCGATGCCTACGGTGCAGGTGATTTAACTGAACGCGATGCACGAGATAGCGCAGGCAAGGTTCCGTATTCAGTCGTAACCGATCATGGTCCGCGTGAAATTGTGCGTCCCTTAGTCCCATGGGCAAAAACTGTTGTGTATGAAGCACACGTTAAAGGATTAACTGCCTTCAATAATGAAATCCCTGAAAATGAACGTGGAACCTACAAAGCATTAGGACATCCCAGCACGATTGCACATTTAAAATCTATTGGAGTAACCGCGCTAGAACTATTGCCGATTGCCCAATCAATCACTGAGCCAGCAATTTATAACCGTGGACGAATTAATCACTGGGGTTATAACTCACTTTTGTTTTCCGCTCCCCATCGTGCCTACGCAGCTACCAGCAACCCGATTAGCGAATTGCAATGGTCAGTTGATCAGCTACATGCCGCCGGAATCGAAGTCATATTAGATGTTGTCTATAACCACACCGCCGAAGGTGGAATTGGTGGCCCAACTCTTTCGTACAGAGGAATCGATAATCACGCTTACTACCGTCAGGATTCAACTGGTAATTATGTAGATGTCACCGGTTGCGGAAACACATTTGCCGCCAGTAAGCCACATTCGGTGCGTCAAATCATTGATTCACTTCGCTGGTGGATTGATGTAGTTGGAGTTGATGGTTTTAGATTTGATTTAACAACGGCCCTGTACACGAGTGATAGCGCAGTTAATTCATCGCTCATGGCTGCTATCGGTGCCGACTCGGTACTGCGCAATTTTAAAATGATTGCCGAACCGTGGGACATTTCTCGATATTCCTTAGGAGATTTCCCTCATCCTTGGCGCGAATGGAATGACGCCTATAGGGATTCTGTTCGACAGTTCTGGTTAGGCGATCTCGCGCGTGGCTTTGGTGAGGGTGTTTCCGATATTGCTTCTAGTATCAGTGGGTCCAGCAATGTATTTCACTATCGAGGACCTACATCGTCAATTAATTTTGTGGCCGCCCATGATGGATTCACGGTTCATGACATGGTTACTTACAACCACAAGCACAACGAAGTAAATGGCGAAGATAACAAAGATGGCAATGACTCCAATCGTTCGTGGAATGTCGGTCACGAAGGTGAATCATCAGATGCCGGAATCAACGAGATTCGAAATCGTCTAAAGAAATCCCTACTGGCAACATTAATGTTGTCATCTGGCGTTCCAATGCTCAACATGGGCGATGAAGCTAGTCGTACTCAGAGTGGTTCTAATAATGGCTACTCATTGCCAATTACGCACACGCATGAGAGTGAGCAATCATTTGATGGTGGCTGGGCATTGTCGTGGAATCTAAATGAAGAGCAAGCAGATATTTTGGCTGCAGTGCAATCGCTGGCACAGATTCGCGCAACATATCTAGCAGATGTTGCTTCCGAATTCTTTACTGGCGCTGTCGATGAAGGTACAAAACGAAAAGATATTGCCTGGTTTTCACTTAGTGGAAATGAAATGAGTGATGATCATTGGCAAGATGAAGAGAAACGAAGTATTACTGTCTTTGTCGAAGCAGATCCAACTAAGGGATTGTTGCTTATGCTCAATTCTTCTCGTGAAGTAACAACATTTACTCTGCCTGATGCAAGCTGGGGCGAAACTTTCCGGTGCATTTTTGATGCATCAAAGAATGTTGCAACCTACGAACCAGTTATCGCAGCGCCTGGTTCAAAAGTTGAGGTTGCAGAACACAGCGTGCTTGTTTGGCTTGTCTCACGTACTAGATAGTAAGTATGCATGCGCAGTAATATCTGCATGTGCTCGCAATCATCGCTCCTGGACAAGGCTCACAAACATCAGGAATGCTCAACAGCTGGATTCAAGATGCTTCGCTGAAAGCACTACTAGTTTCTTGGTCTGATGCGATTGGTTTAGATTTGTTGCACCTTGGCACAGTTGCTGATGCCGAAGAAATCAAAGACACCGCCAATGCGCAGCCGCTTATTGTTGCTGCTTCCTTGCTAGGGGCACATGCATTAGGGATCAAGAGTTTTGCCGTTACATCGGGGCATTCAGTCGGAGAAATTGCCGCTGCCACCATGTCGGGTGCAATAACCGAAATTGATGCGCTCACACTTGTTCGTGCGCGCGGTCTTGAGATGGCACAAGCTGCAGCATCTTCCCCATCTGGAATGTCAGCAATACTTGGTGGAGATCGAACAGAAGTCTTAGCGACCATTAGTGCGCTTAACTTAGTTGCGGCAAATGACAATGGTGCAGGACAAATTGTTGCAGCAGGTGATCTGCAGGCACTTTCATCATTAACCGAAAATCCCCCAACAGGATCGCGAGTACGAGCATTGGCTGTTGCAGGAGCTTTTCACACACATTTTATGCAACCAGCTGTCGAACCTCTTCGCGCGTTGGCATCAGCTATTGCAATCCATCAGGTCGGGATTGAAGTGATTTCCAATAAAGATGGCCAGGTAGTAACAGCTGGCGCAGAGGTACTTAGTCGAATCGTTAACCAGATTGCTAACCCAGTTCGTTGGGATTTATGCATGGAAACTTTGAAATCACTAGGTGTTACGGGTGTCATTGAACTGCCGCCAGCCGGAACTCTGGTTGGCTTACTAAAGCGCGCAGCCCCTGAAATTGAAACCTTTGCGCTAAAGAGCGCAGATGATGTTGAAGCGGCACAAGAGTTTGCAGGAAGGCACTTATGAGTATCACAGCAACGCCATTAGGCCACAGCAGAATTTTGGCTGTCGGCACATATCGCCCAAAGCGCCAGGTCCCAAACTCAGAGATCGTCGATCGCATCGACTCGACAGATGAATGGATTGTGCAACGCACTGGAATTGAATCACGCCGCTTTGCTGGTGATGATGAAACCGTCATAACCATGGCAAAAGCTGCATGTGAAATGGCTTTACAGCGTGCGAAGTTAAGTATCGAAGATATCGACACTGTAATTCTTTCAACGATCTCATATCCATTTCAGGCACCAAGTGCGGCAACGGAATTAATCAATGAGCTAGGCAATCCAAAAGCAGCCGCCTTTGATCTCAGTGCGGCCTGCGCAGGATTTTGCTACGGCGTTGGCTTGGCAAGTGATTTAGTTCGGGCAGGAACTTCTCGAAATGTTCTGGTAATTGGTGTTGAAAAATTGTCTGACTACACAGATCCTGACGATCGTGCCACTGCATTTATTTTTGCTGATGGTGCCGGTGCTGTAATCATCGGTCAAAGCGACCAACCACGTATTGGCACAACTATTTGGGGGTCGGACGCGGATTCCCGCGATGCAATTACCTTGACTCCATCATTTCTTGATTTCAAGAAAAATCCTGATAAAGGTGTTGCTGAACTTGGCTGGCCAAATATTGCGCAACAAGGACAAGTTGTATTCCGCTGGGCTGTTTATTCAATGAGCAAGGTTGGTTTGAAAGCTCTGGAAGCTGCGGGAGTAACAGTTGATGAACTTGGTGCATTTATTCCACACCAAGCAAATATTCGCATCATCGAAACTATGGCGAAGGAAATGAAGATTCCAGATTCTGTTTTGATTGCAGATGACATTCGCACTAACGGAAATACTTCGGCGGCATCAATACCGTTAGCTATGGATAGAATTTTGGAAGAGCATCCAGAATTGCATGGAAAACTGGCGCTGCTAATCGGCTACGGTGCAGGTTTGGTATATGCGGGACAGGTTGTTGAACTTCCGCCTAAGCCATAAAATTCATTGAGATTTACGCCACTTACGGCGTGCAATACTCGTAAGTAAGAGCGCACTTGATACACAATAATGACCTTGCACGCCCGATCGATACAGAAGAGGACATAAAGACAATGGCACTTGCACAAGCAGATGTACTTGCAGGACTCAAGGAAATCGTAGAAGAAGTAGCCGGTATCCCTGCTGCATCAGTTGAGATGGATAAGAACTTCACCGACGATCTAGATGTTGATTCACTCAGCATGGTTGAAGTTGTTGTTGCAGCTGAAGAGCGTTTCGGTGTAAAGATTCCTGATGAGAGCGTGACAGATCTTGTGACTGTTGGAGACGCAGTTAATTTCATAGTTAACGCATCAAAGTAAGTTTTAAGTAAATGACTCGTCGTCGCGTTGTTGTCACTGGACTTGGTGCAACCACTCCCCTGGGCGGAGATGTAGCAACAACTTGGGCTGGCCTTTTAGCTGGCAAAAGTGGTGTGCGCTCTTTGACCGAGGAATGGGCACAAACAATCCCAGTGACCTTCGCAGCGCGAGTAGCGGTAGAGCCAAGTGAGCAAATGGAGCGCGTTGAAATCAGACGCCTCGATAGATCAGAACAGTTTGGATTAATCGCAGCTCGTGAAGCTTGGAAAGATGCGGGCTCGCCAGAGTTAGATAAAGAGCGTTTAGGCGTTGTAGTTGCATCAGGAATCGGTGGAGTAACAACCCTGCTTGAGCAATATGACATATTAAATGGCAAGGGCGCTCGGTTAGTTAGCCCTCATACAGTTCCGATGCTGATGCCTAATGGGCCAGCTGCAAACATTGGTCTTGAGTTACAGGCACAAGCCGGAGTCCACACACCTGTTAGCGCTTGCGCATCGGGTGCCGAAGCAATTGGTTATGCATTTGAAATGATCCGCAACAACCGTGCAGACATTGTTGTCAGTGGTGGTGTGGAAGCAGCATGTCACGCATTACCAATGGCAGCTTTTGCTGCAATGAAGGCCCTGTCTACTCGTAATGATGATCCCGCCCGCGCATCACGCCCATACGATGTAAATCGCGATGGCTTTGTACTGGGCGAAGGCGGCGCAATTCTTGTTTTAGAGGAGTACGAACACGCGAAAGCACGTGGAGCAAAGATTTATTGCGAAATCGCAGGACAAGGTTTGTCATCTGATGGTTATCACATTGCCGCACCAGACCCATCTGGTGCTGGTGTACAACGCGCAGTTAAGTTTGCATTGCGAGATGCTGAATTAACAACTGCAGATATTGTCCACTTGAACGCTCATGCGACTTCTACTCCGGCGGGAGATGTGGCTGAAGCAAATGCATTGCGCGCAGCACTTGGAAAAGATGCTGACCACGTTGCAGTTTCTGCAACAAAATCGATGACGGGTCACTTACTTGGTGGTGCTGGTGCGGTTGAATCCGTATTTATTGTAAAGGCGCTGCAAGATCGTTTGGCTCCACCAACAATTAATATTGATGAACTAGATCCTGCTGTGACCGTTGATGTTGTCAGAGATAAGCCACGTGCACTGCCTGTTGGTGATATTGCAGCGTTGAATGATTCATTTGGTTTTGGTGGTCACAACGTTGTATTGGCCTTTAAGAGCTTATAAATGTCTCCTACCTCGCATGATCCACGCGATCCGATTTCAAGGATTGTGCGGCTAGTAGATGATGGAAACTTTGAATTCCTGATTCCCCGCACTGAATGCGGAATGATTGCTGTTACGGCAACGGTTAAAGGCAACAGGGTTGTAATTTTTGCATCTGATGCCACAATAAAAAGCGGGGCACTTGGTGTTGATGGCTCCAAGGTAATTGTTTCGGCATACAAGGCGGCGATGGGTGCACAGGTGCCAATCATTGGAATCTGGCACAGCGGTGGTGCTCGATTAAGTGATGGTGTTGCCTCTCTTGATGCATTCGGAGAAGTTTTCCAATCGATGATTTCTGCCAGTGGTCGCATCCCGCAACTTTCGTTAGTACTTGGACCAACTGCAGGTGGTGGCGCATACGGTCCTGCGCTAACAGATGTCGTTGTTCTGGCACCCGAAGGTCGCATCTTTGTTACAGGTCCTGATGTTGTAAAAAGTGTTACGGGTGAAGATATTGATATGGCGCTGTTGGGTGGACCTGAAGCACATAGGAAAAATAGCGGCCTTGCACACATAATTGCCGCTAGCGAAGAAGAAGCTTTTGAAGATATTCGGGAATTAACAGCCTTATTTGCCAATCAAGGCTTTATGAATCCTGAGGTAGCAGACTTAGATCTAGCTGCTTTTGTGCCTGCATTAAGTGTGCGCACCTATGAAGTTCATCCATTAGTTGATGCAATTCTTGATAAAGATACCGACCACATTGAACTGTTATCAATGTGGGCACCAAATATGACGACAGTACTGGGACGACTTGGTGGTGCAACTGTTGGAGTACTTGCCAACAATCCCGCACACCTTGCAGGCGTGCTCGATGCTGCAGCTGGTGAAAAGGCTGCCCGATTTGTGCGCACATGTGATGCCTTTGGAATTCCGTTAATTGTTATTGCAGATGTTCAAGGATTCTTACCTGGCGCCGGACAAGAATGGGAAGGCGCGGTCAGAAGGGGTGCAAAGTTGTTGCACGCATTTGGAGAATCGGTTGTTCCTCGAGTTACTTTAATTACTCGCCGCGCATACGGCGGTGCCTATGTTGCAATGAATTCGAAGTCATTAGGTGCAACCCGTGTATTTGCGTGGCCAAACGCTGAAGTTTCAGTTATGGGAGCGGTTGCAGCGGTGCGGGTATTACACCGTCGCCTGTTGGCTGACCTGCCTGCAGAGCAACGAGAATCAATGGAACTTGAACTTGCTGCAGAGCATGAGAAGGTTTCAGGTGGAGTTCTAAAGGCGATTGAAATCGGCGCTGTCGATGAAATGTTAAACCCTGCACAAACGCGAAGTGCGCTAGCAAAAACTATTGCTAACGCACCTCACCGCCGTGGATCCCACGGCAACATTCCTCTTTAGCTCTTAAAGGTCACCGAAACAGTTGCGGTAACAGTCTTTTCAATTGTTGAAGTGTCATAGTTACCGTAATCAGCTGTCATTGTTGAATCAGGGGTTGTGATTTGAATTGGCCCAGCTTTTACATTAACAAGTGCGCCAATGTTTCCACCGACAGCCTTTGTTAGCGCTTCTGCGCGAACTTTTGCATCCTTCATCGCTTCAGCCATTAGCTGTGGGCGAAGCTCTGGCAGATTTGAAATGTAGTACTGAGGACCATAATTATTGGCGTTAATTCCAGTAGCTAATAATGTTCCGATTCCTTGACTTAGCTTGGAAATTAGCTGCACATCCTTTGAGCGCACAGTAACTTCGCGTGAAGCACGGTAGGAAAGAATTCGACCTGTTGCATTACCGCCGACGTACTCCTCGTTCGCATATGTTGAAACAGCGCCAAGTGTTAAGCCATCAGCAGAGATTCCACCTTGTGTCAGGTAGTCTGAAAGTGCTTCAACATCAGCATCAACTTTCTTCACAGCTGTTGCAACAGTTGGTGATGAGAGGGAGACACTAAGAGTCCACACCGCATTGTCTGCAGTTGCAGTTGTCTTTGCAGAACCAGTTACGGTAATTCCATCACTGCTGCGAGATGCAAAACCAGATCCAACCTTCATTAATCCACCACCAATGGCAAGTGAAACGATTACGGCGGAAATAATGATGGTTATTGCTTTGCGACGTTCTACGGTGATTATTGGGCTTTCATTTAGTTGAGTCATGTCAGTATCTTACCTATTAGATTGCACGAAGCCGAGGCAATTCTTGAAGGCCAACACTCCTGAAGCGATCTAGTTCGATTTCCCAAGAATTTCCCATCATGTCGGCGATCCCTTGCCGGATAGATTCTTCATCAAATGATTGCGCAAGGATTGCGGTTAACTGATTTTCATTTACTTGAACCGCGCCTGATTGATCTACAACTGCGCGATGTATTCCAAGTTCTGGTGTGAAACGAAATAGCTCGCCACCAAGATCTGTTCCTTCGATAACTTCGAAATTTAGGTAATGCCAACTACGTAACGAGCTAGCAATTTCAGCTGCTGCGCCTTGGGGTGCACGAAATTCCAGTTGCGTGCGAAAAGTTCCCGGCATCAAGGGCTGCGGACTCCACGACAACTTTATCCAATTACCCAACACGGTTTGGATCGCCCAATCAATGTGATGGCGCAACGCAGAAGGGGCAGAATGAATGGTTAAGAAACCTCGAACCTGCTGACGGTTTGAAGGCGTGGTTAAACGTTCCATGGTTCTCCTAGCAAGATGCGCCAAATGCGACCTTCCCCAGCGGCATTTTCGCGTCCCAATTGCTTGGTGAACCCCTTAATTACACACCCATGAGCCTGAAACTGTCTACCCCCGCTTTAGGCATACGGGGCGGTAGGAGGTAGAGTTCACCTCAGTCGGACGCTTAATCAGTACCCGTTTCATGTTTTGCATAATCGGTATCGCTGGAGCAAGAGGAAGACCGTGATTCGAGGATTTCTCGAAACACCCACATATCGAAGGAAATAAATACATGG
>JBIKPC010000003.1:0-29681 GCA_044357675.1 Candidatus Planktophila sp.
TTGATTGCGTTTTGTAGCGCTGACACGCGATCGGTTCGTTCCCATGCAAACTCAGGAAGTTCACGACCGAAGTGACCATATGCGCTAGTTAGCGAATAAATCGGGCGAAGTAAATCTAAATCTCGGATGATTGCCGCTGGACGTAAATCAAACACCGACAAGACAGCATCCTGAATCTTTGAAACAGGAATAGTTTCGGTTCCAAAGGTCTCAACAAAAACTCCAACCGGTTGCGCCTTTCCAATTGCATAAGCAACCTGTACTTCGCAACGACGGGCAAGGCCGGCTGCTACAACATTTTTTGCTACCCAACGCATTGCGTAAGCAGCTGAGCGATCTACCTTTGATGGATCTTTACCGCTGAATGCTCCGCCACCGTGGCGTGCCATTCCACCATATGTATCAACAATAATTTTACGACCCGTCAAGCCTGCATCTCCCATTGGGCCACCAATTACGAAACGACCAGTTGGATTAATCAAAGTGCGCAAATCAGCCTTTGGCAGATCGATGCTCGCTAAAATTGGATCAATGACATATTCGATGACTTCAGGTGTCAACTTCTTAACAACATCAACTTCTTCAGCATGCTGGCTCGAGATAACAACAGTGTTGAGAGCAATGGCTCTGTCACCGTCATATTCGATGGTTACTTGTGTCTTGCCGTCTGGGCGAAGATAAGGCAGAGCTCCTGATTTACGAACCTTGGTTAACTGTTGAGCAAGTGCGTGGGCCAACCAAATTGGTAATGGCATTAACTCTTTCGTGTCATCACAGGCGTAACCAAACATCAGACCCTGATCGCCAGCACCTTGAAGATCTAAAGGATCAACGGCGGATGCAACACGATGTTCGTACGCATCATTGACGCCTTGTGCAATATCTTGTGATTGCTGACCGATCGAGATCGAAACTCCACAACTATTTCCATCGAAGCCTTTATCTGAAGAGTCGTATCCGATATTTAAAACTGTATCGCGAACAATTCCCATGACATCGGCGTAACCATCAGTTGTAACTTCACCGGCAACATGGACTTGACCAGTTGTTATAAGTGTTTCAACCGCAACGCGGCTCTTTGAGTCTTGTGACAATAATGAATCCAAGACAGCATCTGAGATCGCATCTGCAATCTTGTCTGGATGACCTTCGGTTACTGATTCTGAAGTGAAAAGACGCTTTGACATATTTTTAACCTAACTGCCGGATGGCTTGATCAAGAAGTAAATTTCCGAGAGCGTCTTTGGAGACTTCCTTGATCGCTATATCCGCATCATTGCGTAAGAGAATGGTACCCATAGTATGGTCCTGGCCAAATATCGCCCCGCCTGAAACATCGTTAACATAAATCATATCTAACCCCTTGGCTTCAAGCTTTCTGCGAGCCTCTTGCAGGTGATCCTTAGTCTCTGCCGCAAAGCCAATGATGAGTTGGCCTTTCTTAGAGGCTGACAAGGAAGCCAATAGGTCAGGATTTTCTTCTAATTCGATACTGCCGAACAAAGCCTTCTTGATTTTCTCCATAGACATATTCTTAGGTCTCGCATCTGCAACCGCGGCACTCATGATTAACACATCACACAGAGGAAACTGCTGTGACAAAACCTTTTGCATATCTGAGGCACTCTCTACTGTAGAGATCTCTATTCCGTCTAAGTCAGATGTATCAAAATTGGCAGCGATCAAATGCACCGTTGCACCTCGATTGCGTGCTGCAAGAGCTATAGCAACCCCTTGTTTACCCGATGACTTGTTACCAATGAATCGAACAGGATCAATTGCTTCCCGTGTTCCGCCTGCTGTAACAAGTACGCGCTTGCCTTTAAAATCCTGAATATTTCCGGTCAGATCATCAAACTTTTCAAGAATTGAAGGTGTTTCTGGAAAACGTCCTGGCCCAATGTCATTACCGGTCAAGCGACCAACTTCAGGCTCCATAACGATAAAACCACGAGAACGTAAAGTTTGAACATTCGCAACAGTTGCAGGATCTAGCCACATTGAAGGATGCATTGCTGGCACCAACATCTTGGGAACATCAGAGGCTAAGACTAAATTTGTCAGAAGGTCATCCGCGCGACCTGCAGCAAGACGGGCAATTAGATCTGCAGTGGCAGGTGCGATCAAAAAGTAGTTCGCAGATTCAGCTAAAGCGATATGCGGAACGGTATGAACATTTTCCCAAACTTGCGTGTTAACCGGGCGACCGGAGAGAGCTTCCCAGGTTGCTTTGCCTACAAAGTTTAATGAGGCAGGGGTAGGAACCACGGTGACTGAGTAACCACGATCTTGAAGACGACGCAGCAATTCGCAGGATTTATATGCTGCTATTCCCCCACCAACGCCGAGTACTACTTCACGGCCAATTAGTGACATAGAGAAAGTTTTAAGCTGTTGGCTCGAGGTTTTCGATTGTAAGAAGACCTTCGTTGATTTCGCGAAGAGCTATCGAAAGCGGCTTTTCATGGACGTGGGTTTCAACTAGTGGTCCTACATATTCAAGCAGGCCTTCACCGAGCTGTGAGTAATACGCATTGATCTGACGAGCACGCTTTGCAGCATACAAAACAAGACTGTACTTAGAACCGCTCTTGTCTAGAAGTTCGTCAATCGGTGGATTAGTGATTCCATCCATGGTGTACCCCGCTTCATTGATCAATACTGAATTAATAGCACCTACTAATTATGGGTTAACTCTACCAGTTTTCCGACCACGCCCTCGACCTGGTCATTTACCAGCACTACATCGAAAAATGCCGCTGCGGCAAGCTCTTCCTGAGCCAATTCCAACCGTTCAGCCCGTCGCTCTGGGCTATCGGTGCCACGGCCTTCAAGCCGTGCGACTAACTCTTCCCAGGTAGGAGGCTCCAGAAATACCAGGATTGATTGCGGCAGGTGGGCCTTAACTTGTTTCGCACCTGCAATTTCTATCTCCAACAGAACATTCTTACCAAGCAATAATGCATGTTCGACTTTTTCCTGCGGAGTTCCGTAACGATTGCCGGCAAATTCGGCCCATTCCAAGAATTCGTCAGCCTTAACCATGCGGGTGAACTCTTCATCACTAACAAAAAAGTAATCGTGTCCATGTACTTCGTTGGCGCGTGGTTTTCTAGTTGTTGCACTAACGCTTACCCAAAAATCTCCAGCTTCGCGAACCATTTTTGCAACAGTGCTTTTACCCACTCCACCTGGACCAGAAAGCACAATGAGTTTGCCAGGCTTTATTGCATGTTCTGACTTCATAAACTCCTCGCGCAACTGCTTAATTTGCAGCCGACCTAAGCCCTGAATTCTACGTGATGGCGAGATGTTTAAACGTTCCATTAGTGATTGCGCGCGAACTTTTCCAACGCCCGACAAAGACTCCAACAACTCTTTTACTCGCATCTTTGCCACAGCATCTTCGCTTTTAGAAATCTCCAAAATATTTTCTATGGATAACTCGCCATTTTTCATCTGTGCCTTTACCTCGGCGCGACGCTTTCGCGAAGCTGCCGCTTTGAGCAGGGCGTGTTGGCGCTGCTCCGGCGTTAGTTGTGGCGGTAATCCCATATGACAAATCTAGCCTTTAATCTAGATAAGTTCGGCGGCTATCTCCGCCGCACGCTCGCGCATAGCTGCTGCGCCTTGCTTCCAACTGTTAGTAATAGGACGACCAATAACTACCAAGTTTGCACCCACTTCAATCGCCGCTTTTGGTGTCATCGTGCGTACTTGATCATCGGTGGCTGCTGAATCAGCGGGACGAACACCTGGAGTGATGATGATCGGTGTCGGTCCTACCGCAGCTCGGATCGCTGCTATTTCTAAAGGAGAGCAAACGATTGCACCTGCTCCGGCCGAAACAGCCAAGTTGGCTAAAGCAACAGCTGAATGAAGGGCATTACTACTAAAGCCTATCTCGCTGACATCATCCTCTGACAATGAGGTCAAAATCGTCACTCCAGTTATATGTGTTGTGGGTGATGCCTCAATCGCGGCCTTTACCATCGCTGTTCCACCTGCTGCATGCACCGTCAAAAATTTCGGTGAAAGGTGTGAAACCGCTTTAGCAGCACCACTTACTGTGTGCGGAATATCGTGAAGTTTTAAGTCCAGAAAAATTTCGGAGTCGGTAACATCTTTTATCGCCCTGACACCATCACTTCCAAAGGTAAGAAAAAACTCTAGGCCAAGTTTGTAAACGGACACTAGATCGTTTGTGGCTTTTACCCACTCAATCGCAGTTGCTAACTTTGGGGTGTCTACCGCTAGAACAATGGGTGCGTTATTCATCAGCAGACTCATTCTCTGGTCGATGTGCATATCCGATGGCTTGCTTAAGAGATGTGAATCCCCGATCGATCAACAACTGCTTTAGTTCATTCTGAATTTTCATTATCGCAGTTGGATTCCCAAAACTTGCCGTACCGATAGAAACACCACTTGCTCCAGCCAAGATCATTTCTAAAGCATCCTTGCCGGATGCAACTCCACCCATTCCTAAAATTGGAACATGTGGCAGAGCCGCATGGACTTGATACACCGCGCGCACAGCAATAGGTCGAATAGCGGGACCAGAGAGTCCGCCGGTTTTCCCACCTAAATGAGGACGCATGGTGTCAATATTTATAACCATACCTAGAACGGTATTAATAAGAGCCAATCCATCTGCACCAGCATCTACGACTCCGCGCGCGATCGATACAAGATCTGTTACATCAGGAGATAACTTCGCAATTATGGGAAGTTCTCCCCCAATTGTGCGGCGAACTCCATCTATTACACGTCGTGATGCTTCGGGATCGCAAGCAAATACAAGTCCACGATTTTCTACATTGGGACAAGAAATGTTCACTTCAATTGCACTGATGCCTGAAATGGATCTCAATTTGCGAGCTAGCGTCGAATACTCTTCTACCGTTTCACCGGCAATGGAAACAATAATGCGAGCCTTTTGCTCTACTAAATACGGAATATCTTTGGCTATGAAGGCATCGATACCAGGGCCTTGTAGACCGATTGAGTTGAGCATGCCACTTGGTGTTTCAGCCATACGTGGAGTTGGACGTCCGTGTCTGGCCTTAGACATAACGGACTTGGTGACGACTCCACCCATTTCACGTAATGGAAAAAATTGCGCTAACTCACGACCAGAACTCGCGCAACCGCTAGCTGTAAAAGTTGGGGCGGGAAACCAGGTGTTGCCGATGGTAGTAGAAAAATCTAAAGCAGTCATTGTTGTTTACCAACCTGATCCCACAAAACATTAGCGCCATCCATTACTGGTCCATCGATGCACGAGCGCAGCATTGACACTGTGCCGTCATCATTTTTAACCGGTAAAACACATGTCATGCAGACTCCGATGCCACATGCCATCGCTTCTTCTACTGCACATTGATGCACGACAGAAAATGCATCGGTGATCTTGGTAATTGCTGACAACATAGCCATTGGTCCACATGAGTAAACAACCGCTATGTCTAAATCTCTAATAATTTCGGGAATCGGATCCGTTACACGTCCAACCTGTCCCATGGTTCCATCTTCTGTATAAATACGCATCGAGTTGACGGCACGCTTACCCTCCATCGGGGCATAAATCTTCGACGCAGTACTGGCACCAAGTAACATATCGACTCTGCAACCTCGTGCGTTGAGAACCTCAGCTAAACCAAACAAAGGGGCCGAACCGTAGCCGCCGCCAACTAGCAAAACGGAGACAGCTTCCGTTGGGATTCCAAAAGCAGTTCCGAGCGGCGCCACAATATCTAATACTGCGCCTTCACCTTGTGCACACAACCATTTACTTCCCTGACCATGTGGAGCAACAATGAGTTCCATAGTTCCGCCAAATGTTGCATTGACCGATACTCGAGAAATCGCGAATGCGCGACGTAAAATCATGCTGGAAGTATCTCCACCGACATTGATAGCGACAAAGTTTCCCGGCTTGCACATGGCTGCTAGATCGCCAACATTGACGATGATTTGGTGGTACTGACCAACCTTTTTATTACTGACGATTGGTGCCAATAACTGCTGCGCGCTTTTATTAATCTGCGACATTTAAGCCAACCATTCCTGCAATGATTTGATACTTAATGGGCTACTTTGCAGAAAAGAAATTGCATCCACGGCGGCGCTAAATCCAGCGGTTGTCGTAATACAAGGAATAGATCGCTGCACCGCGGCTGTACGAATCGCCCAACCATCTGCACGAGTACCTCGTCCGACCGGAGTATTGATTACTAGGTCTATTTCGCCCGCATTAATGATGTCTACGATTGTTTTTTCACCCATTGCGCCAGTTCCTTCAGAGTTCTTTCGGACTGTGGTGCACTCTATACCGTGCTTTCGAAGAAACAGTGCTGTTCCATCTGTAGCAAGAATATGGAAGCCAAGATCAGAAAATCCCATCGCTGGTTCTATGCCAGTTTCCTTATCTTTATCAGCTAAAGAAATAAACACTGTTCCTGATTTTGGTAGTGGACCAAAGGCGGCAATCTGACTTTTAGCATAGCTTTCGCCAAAAGTTGGTGAGATGCCCATGACTTCGCCCGTAGAGCGCATCTCAGGACCCAGCACGGCATCGACTCCTCTTCCATCGGTTCGACGGAATCGATTCCACGGCAACACCGCTTCCTTAACTGAAACACCGCGTGCGACTCCATCACCTGAAGCAGGCAATAAACCTTCTGCACGAAGTTCGGCAATAGTTGAACCGACAGAAATTCTTGCTGCAGCTTTTGCTAAAGGAACACCGGTTGCCTTGCTTACAAATGGAACTGTTCGCGAGGCACGTGGGTTGGCTTCAAGCACATAGAGAGCGTCGTCGGCAATAGCAAATTGAATATTGATCAATCCGCGAACATCAACACCGCGTGCAATCTTTTCCGTTGCTACTCGTATTTCCTCGCGCTGTTCATCCGTTACCGTCATCGACGGAAGAACACAGGCGCTATCACCACTGTGAATACCTGCTTCCTCAATATGTTCCATGACTCCCCCAAGGAAGAGTTCATGTCCATCAAAGAGTGCATCAACATCAATTTCAATGGCGTTATCTAAAAATCTATCAACTAAGACTGGATGATCCGGAGTGATATCTGTGGCTCGCGTGATAAAACCGCCAAGCGCAGCATCGTCATAAACAATCTCCATACCTCTTCCGCCAAGTACAAATGAAGGTCGGACTAGTACCGGATAACCGATCTCATGTGCGATTGCTGTGGCTTCTAATTGCGAAGATGCCATCCCAAATTGTGGCGCATTCAAACCCTGTTCGGCCAAAATGTTTCCAAAGGCACCACGTTCTTCGGCCAGGTTGATCGAATCAGGAGATGTTCCAAGAATCGTTACGCCGTTTGCCTTCAAGCCAGCCGCCAAGCCAAGTGGAGTTTGACCGCCTAACTGGGTAATAACACCAAGTAACGGACCTGCCTGTGTTTCGGCGTGTACAACTTCTAGAACATCCTCAAGAGTTAATGGTTCGAAATACAACCGGTTACTTGTGTCGTAATCCGTCGAGACAGTTTCAGGATTGCAATTAATCATGATTGTCTCGTAACCAGCTTCGCGTAAGGTGAACGAGGCATGCACGCAGGAGTAATCGAACTCAATTCCTTGACCAATACGATTTGGCCCGCTACCTAAAATAATTACTGCTGGAGTCGTGCGAGGGCGAACTTCGCTCTCTTCTTCATAACTTGAATAGTGATAGGGAGTGAAAGCTTCAAATTCAGCAGCACAGGTATCAACTGTCTTATAAACAGGACGTATCTCTAGATGATGGCGAGCTCTGCGAACTTCATCTTCACTTACTCCTCGTAACAATGCGATCTGATTATCAGAGAATCCTTGAGTCTTTGCGGTGCGAAGCAAATCTTTTGTTAACTCACCCGGCTGAGAAATAACCAAGGCTTGGGAATTGATAATTTCTATTTGGTGCAAGTACCAAGGATCAATTTTCGTTGCCTCAAAAACCTGTTCGACAGTTGCACCAGCCCACATCGCTTTTTGAACCTGTTGCAATCTGTACTCAGTTGGAATTTTCATCGATTGCATCAGTGATGATAATTCGGAAGAGCTGATGGTTGGCCAGGAGAAGATTGCCTCTTTGCGTTCTAGTGATCGTAATGCCTTCATAAGCGCCTCTGAGAAGGAGCGACCGATGGCCATTGCTTCGCCAACACTCTTCATGGTCGTTGTTAGGCGTGGATCAGCATCAGCGAACTTTTCAAAGGCAAAACGAGGAACCTTTACAACTACATAGTCAAGTGTTGGCTCAAATGATGCTGGAGTAACTTTCGTGATGTCATTTTGAATTTCATCTAAGGTGTAGCCGATAGCCAATTTTGTAGCGATCTTAGCGATTGGAAAACCAGTCGCCTTAGATGCCAACGCGCTTGACCGGGATACCCGCGGATTCATTTCGATGACAATAATGCGACCATTGTCTGGATTTACTGCAAATTGAATATTGCAACCACCAGTTTCTACCCCAACTTCTCGAATAATATCTATCGATAAATTGCGTAATTTCTGATATTCGACATCAGTCAATGTCATGGCCGGAGCAACGGTTATTGAGTCACCTGTATGAACACCCATTGGATCAAGATTTTCGATCGAGCAAACGATTACAACGTTATCTTTGTGATCGCGCATGACTTCGAGTTCATACTCTTTCCATCCAATAATAGATTCTTCTAGCAAAACCTCTGAAGTTGGACTATGACGAAGACCTGCGCCAGCAATCTGACGAAGTTCCGCCTCGTTAAAGGCAATTCCAGAGCCTAAACCGCCCATCGTAAATGAAGGGCGAACAACGACTGGATAATTGAGAACAACGACTGCGTCAATAATTTCTTCCATCGTGTGGCAAATCTTGGATTTTGCAGATTCCCCACCAACTTTTTCCACAATGCCACGAAATAATTCACGATTTTCGCCGCGATGAATTGCATTCACATCCGCACCGATTAGGCGAACTCCGTATTTTGCCAATGTTCCACGTTCAAACAAACCAATCGCTGCATTTAAAGCTGTCTGGCCTCCTAAGGTAGCCAGAACTGCATCGGGTTTTTCGTGCGCAATAATTCGTTCAATAATCTCAGGTGTAATCGGTTCTATGTATGTTGCATCTGCAAACTCTGGGTCAGTCATAATTGTTGCTGGATTAGAGTTAACTAGAATTACTCGGATACCTTCGGCTCGCAAAACTCGACAGGCTTGAGTACCGGAGTAATCAAATTCGCATGCCTGACCGATCACAATTGGTCCGCTGCCAATTACTAGGACACTCTTTATCGAAGTATCAAGAGCCATTAGGCATGCACCTTCTTTGACATTAGATCTATAAATCGATCGAAGAGATAGGCCGCATCATGCGGACCTGCAGCCGCCTCCGGATGATATTGAACTGAAAATGCCGGTCGATCAAGGAGTTGCAATCCTTCTACGACTCCATCATTCAGGCAGATATGTGTGACTTCCCCGCGACCGTAGACAGTTGCAAACTCAGAATCGGTCGGAGCTTTTACGGCGAAGCCATGATTGTGGGCTGTTATCTCTACTTTGCCTGTGTTTTTATCCATTACTGGTTGATTGATTCCGCGATGACCAAATTGCAACTTATATGTTTCAAAACCTAAAGCACGACCAAGGATCTGATGACCAAAACAAATTCCAAATAAAGGAACTTCGGCTAGCAACAATTCACGCACTACATCGATGACATCAGTCATCGTTGACGGATCGCCAGGACCATTGGACAGAAAGACTCCGTCGGGTTTCATAGCCAATATCTCGGCGGCAGATGTATCAAAAGGCATTACATGTACTTCAACACCTCTTTCGGCTAAAGCGCGAGGCGTGGCAGCTTTGATTCCAAGGTCAAGGGCTGCGACCGTAAACTTCTTTGTTCCTATAGCGGGGACAATTACGGTCTTGGGCGTAGATACGTCACGCACCAAGTAGGCACCAGCCATTGCCTCGGTCTTGCGCACTTCAACAACCATTTCTTCGCGTGTCATTTCTAATCCTGAAAAAATACCAACGCGCATGGTTCCACGGTCTCTTAAGTGTCGTGTTACCGCACGAGTATCCACTCCTTGAATACCGACGATTCCCTGCTCAATCAGCTCAGCCTCTAAATCATTTTGTGCGCGCCAATTCGATGTTAATGACGATGGATTGCGCACCACAAAACCTGCCACCCAAATCTTTGCAGATTCATTGTCGGCATCATTTATCCCAGTATTCCCAATATGTGGTGCGGTCATAATGACAACCTGCTTGTGATACGAAGGATCCGTTAATGTTTCTTGGTATCCAGTCATTCCGGTTTGAAAGACAGCTTCTCCAAAAGTTTTTCCGGTAGCCGCCCATGATGAACCTTCAAAAATTCGACCATCATCAAGGACCAGAAACGCACTAGCCATTACTTGCCCCCGATTGAAGCTACGTTTCCGTTGCTATATGTCGCTGTGCCTTTGAAAAAGGTGTGAGTGATCACGCCAGGCAGTTCATGACCATGGTATGGAGTATTGGATGACTTTGATAGAACTAAATCGCGGTCTACTGTCCATTGTAGAGTTGGATTAATCACAACTAAATTAGCGATTGAACCTGCAACCAGGTTTTGACCATGATTTTCATAACCGCCGATGCGTGCCGGAGCGATCGACATACGATCAGCAACTTGGTTCCAGTTCATAAAACCTGTATCAATCATCGTTTTTTGAACAATAGATAGCGCCGTTTCCAACCCGAGCATTCCGAAAGCCGCTTCCTGCCATTCGCATTCTTTGGATTCAGTTGGATGTGGCGCATGATCAGTGGCAACAATGTCAATTGTTCCATCTGCTAATGCCTCACGAAGAGCGTGAACATCTGCTTCGGTACGCAAAGGAGGATTGACTTTGTAAACAGGATCATACGAACTAGCTAAATCATCAGTGAGTAAGAGGTGATGCGGGGTCACTTCTGCAGTGACATCTATTCCACGAGCTTTAGCCCAGCGAATAATTTCTACTCCACCTGCAGTTGTTAAGTGACAGATATGCAATCGCGATTTCACATGATCAGCAAGTAAAACATCCCGCGCAATGATTGCCTCTTCGGCAACAGCAGGCCAACCCTTAAGTCCCAATCGGGCTGACATTTCGCCTTCATTCATCTGAGAACCAATTGTCATACGAGGGTCTTGCGCATGTTGGGCAATGACTCCCCCAAACTTCTTTATGTATTCGAGTGCTCGTCTCATAACTAAAGGATCAGAAACGCAATTGCCGTCATCGCTAAAAACCCGAACTCGCGCGACGGAATCAGCCATGGCACCAATTTCGGAAAGTGCTTCACCCTTTAAACCCTGAGTGACCGCACCAATTGGGAAAACATCTAATAACCCAGCTTCTTGTCCCAATCTGTAAACCTGCTCGACAACACCTGCTGTATCTGCAACTGGTGATGTGTTTGCCATTGCCGAAACTGCCGTAAATCCACCTTTAGCTCCGGCACGGCTACCACTTAAAACTGTTTCGGCATCTTCTCGTCCTGGTTCACGCAAATGAGTGTGAAGATCAACAAGCCCAGGCAAGACAACACAATCTGTGCCATTAATTACTGTCCGTGCTTCACCTTTGAAATCAGTTTCGATCGATGAGATAAGGCCTTCATGGATGGTGAGATCACTCTTAGTGCCATCCGGCAAGGAAACGCCTTTGATCAAATAGTCCGAAGTTGTCATCTAGTTGCCCCCAACTTCTAGTGCTCCACCAGCAAGCAGAACATACAAAATCGCCATCCGGACGCTGACTCCGTTGGTGACTTGCTCAGTAATCACCGAGCGCGCACTATCGGCAACTTCAGCAGAGATTTCGAGTCCTCGATTCATAGGTCCCGGGTGCATAACAATTGCACCTTTCTTCATATTTCCCATCCGCTCAGTATTCAAACCGAAGTATCGTGAATACTCACGTGCATTTGGAAAAAAAAGATCCGACATTCGCTCTTGTTGCACACGCAACATCATCACGACATCTACATGAGGGATAACTGAATCGAAATCATAA
The DNA here is from genome assembly GCA_044357675.1 of Candidatus Planktophila sp. Lineage (GTDB taxonomy): Bacteria > Actinomycetota > Actinomycetes > Nanopelagicales > Nanopelagicaceae > Planktophila. The sequence continues at coordinate 12,063 of JBIKPC010000003.1, forward strand.
GAAACTGTTGCTGGCCAGTTGTGAATTCCGACAGGAAGCAAGGTTGGAGGGGCCACCAAGGTTACTTGCGCTCCCAACATTGATAACAATAAAACGTTTGATCGCGCAACACGTGAGTGCAATATGTCGCCAACAATTGCGATACTAAGTCCAGTTAAGTCGCTTCCACCCATACCTAAATGCTTGCGAATTGTGAATGCATCAAGCAAAGCCTGACTTGGATGTTCGTGGGTTCCATCTCCAGCGTTGACAACACTTCCTGACATCCAATGGCAATCAGCTAATCTTTGCGCTGCTCCCGACGCCGAATGTCTGATAACTACAGCGTCAGCACCCATCGCCTGCAACGTCATCGCCGTATCTTTTAATGATTCACCTTTACTGAGGCTAGAACCCTTGGCGGAAAAGTTGATCACATCGGCTGACAAACGCTTAGCAGCAGCCTCAAAAGAAATACGGGTTCGTGTTGAATCTTCGGCAAAAAGATTAACAATGGTTCGTCCACGCAGAGTTGGCAATTTCTTGACCGCCCCATCGCTAACTCGCGCCAATTCACTTGCGGTATCAAGAATAGATATAGCCTCAGATTTATTGAGATCAGCTATCGATAATAGGTGGCGCATTATTCAACCCCCTCCTCAATAGTTACTTCATCCCGGCCATCGATCTCGCTTAAGAGAACTTTTACTGATTGGCTTTTGGAAGTTGGAAGATTTTTTCCAACAAAATCCGCCTTAATCGGGAGTTCTCTATGTCCGCGGTCTACTAACGCAGCTAACTGCACAGTTTGCGGTCTTCCAATTTCACCCAGAGCATCTAATGCAGCACGGATAGTTCTGCCCGAGAACAAAACGTCATCAATTAGAATGACATCCTTACCTTCAATCCCTGAAGTCGGGATCTTGGTTGGCATGATTGCCCGAGGTGGTCGAATCCTTAAATCATCTCTAAACAATGTGATATCCAGCGTTCCGGTAGGGACTTCAGTGCCCTCAATCGACGTAATGATTGCTGAAATTCGAGAAGCTATATGTGCGCCTCTGGTAGGAATGCCTAAAAGGACAATGTTGGTTGCACCTTGATTCTTCTCAAGGATTTCGTGGGAAATACGGGTCAACGCACGTGTTATGTCTTGTGCGGACAGGGCTACGCTCATGTAAATCTCCTTTCCCACCTCTCTGGATGGGTTGTTAAAGGATGCAGGGCAGATACTAGCATCGACAGAGCATGGCTGTGGATATCGCTATCTCCAGGTGTCGAGAGTGCAATAGCGTCATTCTCATGACAACTATTTATGCTCAAGCAGAGCTAGAAAACCTATGTTCACGCATGCGACTTATTCGCGAATCCCGACATCTGACTCTTATCCAAGCCGCGAAACTTTCCAAAGGCGAACTATCGGCGATTGCCCTGGGATCCTATGAACGCGGGGACCGATCAGTTAGTGCGCGCAAGTTGATCTCTATCGCCAGATTGTATGAAGTTCCAATCTCTGAGTTATTTGAGGCCCCGAAAAAGTACCTGGCAGAAGAACGGGTCAGTATCGATATTCGCAAAATTCTGACAACTTCTACTCCTGCAGGTCACAAGATAGTTGAAGTAATTCGCAACATTGCACGTATGCGAGGAGATTGGAATGGTGAAGTAATTTCACTTCGCAGACAAGACATCAATAACTTGGAAGTCTTTACTGGTCTAACCGCTGAGGAAATCAAACATGTAATGCGAGAGTATGGATTTCCTAGATCGAAATAGTGTCTTTGATGCTTGCGATTCGACCAAGTACTCCATGAATATATTTAGATGAATCATCACTTGACAGCTCCTTGGCTAAATCCAAGGCTTCATCTATTGCGACACTAGTTGGGACCGAGGAAGACCATAGAATTTCATAGATACCTAAACGCAAGATATTGCGATCAACGGCCGGTAAGCGATCCATATCCCAGCCCTGAGCATAGGTCGTAATTAGTTCATCAATCTTGCGACGATTATCAGAAACTCCATTAACTAGTTCGCGGGTGTACTCACGGATTGGTCGGGCATCTGGTCCTTCTGCAGGAATATCACGTTCGATCAAAGTTTCTAGAAGATTAGTTCCTCGAATATCTGTTTCATACAGTAAATCCAAGGCTTGCTTGCGCGCCTTACTACGAGCAGACACTAGTTAGCGCGACCCTGGTAAGACCCATCACGTGTATCAACCAGAACAACCTCATCCTGCTTGATGAAAAGTGGAACTTGAATTTCAATTCCAGTTTCTACCGTTGCTGGCTTAGTTCCACCAGATGAGCGATCTCCTTGGATCCCAGGCTCTGTGTAGGTAATCTTCAAAGGAACAGATGCGGCAAGTTCGATATACAAAGGGTTTCCTTCGTTGACCGCAACAATTGCTTCTGTATTTTCGAGCATGTAATTAGCAGCGTCGCCAACCGTTGCAGCGCTTATTGTCATCTGGTCGTAAGTTTTAGTATCCATGAACACGAAATCATCGCCCTCTTTGTAAAGGTACTGCATTTCGCGCTTTTCCAGGATTGCAATGTCAATCTTGACTCCAGCGTTGTATGTGCGATCAACAACCTTGCCGCTTAGTACTGACTTCAACTTCGTGCGCACAAAGGCTGGACCCTTGCCAGGCTTAACGTGTTGGAATTCAACGACAGTCCACAGCTGACCTTCAATATCAAGTGTCATTCCATTTTTTAGATCATTTGTTGATGCCACAGCTACTCCACCCGCTCTTTATCGATTTGGTCTAAATCAAAAGTAATTGAAGAGGTAAGGATACCTGCTCCAAAGGGGTGCTTTGTTACTTGACTACAAGATTCTGCATTGCAATGATGGCCAATACGTAAGAATTTGGCCCAAATCCACCGATAGTTCCATTGGCTACACCTGAAATAACAGAGGTGTGACGAAACTCTTCTCGAGACAACGGATTAGATAGATGAACCTCGATTAACGGTGACTTCACTAGCTCTGCGGCATCTCGTATAGCGTATGAATAATGTGTAAAGGCAGCCGGATTGATGATGACTGGCAGTTTTTGATCTGCAGCCTCATGTAACCAACCAATGATTGTTGCCTCATCATCGCTTTGACGCACATCAGCTTCGAAACCGTGCTTACTACCTGCGATCTCGATCATCGATTTTAATTCAGCATAATTAAGGTCACCGTAAATGGCTGAATCACGAATATCTAAACGTGACAAATTGGGGCCATTAAGGACTAATAACTTCATGAACAGATTCTCTCATAAGCAGCATCAAGTTCGTCGGAGGTTAAATCCTCAAGCCTTATTGTTGTACCGATCCCATTGAGTGCAACAAATCTGATGGTGTTTCCACGTGCTTTCTTATCTAATGCAAGTAAAGGTGCAAGTTTCTGCCACGCTTGTCGCTCGTAAGTGATTGGCAATCCATACGACATCAAAATACTTCGATGACGTTCTAATTCTTCCTGTGTTATCAAACCTCGCGCCGCCGCTAACTCTGCAGCAAATACCAACCCAATCGAAACCGCTTCGCCGTGACGCAATTGATATTTAGCGTAGATTTCAATTGCATGCCCCAGTGTGTGACCATAATTCAACGCCTCGCGTGCAAAGCTCTCTTTGAAATCTTCCGATACTACTGCAGCCTTAACTGCAACGGCGCGCTGGACGAGCTCCGTGATGACCACGGGATTTGAATGCAAAGATTCAACCGAGTGCGCAGCGGCAAGATCGAGAATTGCCGTATCGGCAATGAATCCACACTTGATGACTTCAGCCATACCGGCGGCTATGTCACGATCAGAGAGAGTCTTCAAAAAATCGGTATCTATGACAACCGCTATCGGCGAATGAAATGCACCAATCAAATTCTTTCCATAATCAGAGTTAATTCCAGTTTTGCCGCCAACTGAGGCATCAACCATTCCCGCCAACGAAGTTGGTACCGCAACCCAATCAACGCCACGTAACCATGAAGCTGCTGCGAAGCCTGCTAGATCCGTTATCGCTCCCCCACCAATACCCACAATTAGATCTGATCGGGTGAATCCTGCTGCACCGAGCCAATTCCATAATGAAATAAGAGTCGAAACACTTTTCCCATCTTCTCCATCTGGGACTTGAAAAATATGCAGATCTGAATCAAAACTTTTTAGTTCTGCCAAATCAGGTGAGTATGTTTCCGAAACAATTACCGCAACCCGGGTTCTTACCTCACACAACCCTTTAAGCTCTTTTATCCAAGAATCTGTGAAGTTAACAGGATAAGAACGCTCAGCATTAACCATTATTGTGGTCATGGGAGGTTCGATTCAATAATCGCGATTATTTCATCTACGGTCATGTCATCAACTTTAATAGATAGAGTTGCTAGTTTCTCGTAGATCGGTCTTCGCAACTCAGATAACGCCTGCCATTGGGCACGAGGATTACCAAGAAGCAATGGGCGATCACGGTTGAATCCAACCCGCGGAGCTGCAGTCGCAAGAGAAACATCCAAGAAAATAATGATCGAATGTGATGCTTGCAGCACACTTTGAGCGCCATCGGATATCGGTGCTCCACCACCAAGGCTTATTACAGCAGTGTCTTCCTGAAGAACTTCTTGTAGTGCTGCAAATTCAGCACTGCGGAAATACTCCTCACCATTCTCGACAAAGAGATCAGTGATCTTTTTAGATTCTTTCAATTCAATCAAGGCATCTGTATCAACAAAGGGCCATTGCAGGTGTGCCGCCAACGCAACGCCTACTGTGCTTTTACCGCTACCTGGTGCACCTATTAAAACAATGCGAGTCATGGCCGCGCTGTTACTTAAAGTTCAGGTTGGCTATATAGGACTCGAAATTTCGACGAGTTTCAGTTACCGAATCTCCACCAAACTTTTCAAGGACAACTTCAGCTAAGACCAGTGCAACCATCGCTTCAGCAACAACTCCAGCAGCTGGAACTGCACACACATCAGACCTTTGATTAATCGCCTTAGCCGCTTCGCCGGTCGCGACATCGATAGTGTCTAACGCCTTAGGAACGGTAGAAATGGGCTTCATCGCTGCGCGTACTCGCAGAATTTCGCCATTAGACATTCCGCCTTCAGTACCTCCCGCACGATCGGTGCGTCGTACGATCTTTCCGGTTCCATCTTTTTCAATTTCATCGTGTGCAACGGATCCACGACGAGTCGCTGTTTTAAATCCATCTCCGATTTCGACGCCCTTAATTGCTTGAATACCCATAACTGCACCAGCTAATTTAGAATCAAGACGACGATCCCAATGCACATGCGATCCCAAGCCCGGTGGCATATTAAAGGCCAAGACTTCGACAACTCCGCCTAAGGTGTCACCATCACGGTGAGCATTCTCAATTTCGGTAATCATCAACGCACTCGTTGCTGAATCAGCACATCTAACTGGATCATCATCGATCGCCGTCATATCACCAGCTTGCGGTAAGGCTGCATCATCGGCCACGCGAACAGAGCCAATTGAGAGCACATGACTAAGAATTGTTATACCAACTGTTTGCTCTAAGAAGTTTCGTGCCACCGCACCAAGGGCAACGCGGGCGGCAGTTTCTCGCGCACTAGCACGTTCCAAAATCGCTCGTGCGTCATCCAAATCATATTTCTGCATTCCTACCAAATCTGCATGACCTGGGCGAGGACGCGTTAGTGGAGCGTTGCGTGCTAAATCCTTAATTTCATCCTCTGGTACGGGATCGGCAGACATCACTTTTTCCCATTTTGGCCATTCCGAGTTACCAACTTGAATCGCTATTGGTCCACCTTGCGTCAAGCCAAGACGTACGCCGCCAAGAATTGTCACCTTATCTGCTTCAAAATTTTGACGCGCTCCACGGCCGACACCCAAGCGACGACGCTGTAGATGAAAATCAATATCTGCTGTGGTGATTGATACTGAAGCAGGGATTCCTTCGACAATGGCGCTTAATGCCTGTCCGTGAGATTCACCAGCTGTTAACCAACGCATGTGCATATTGTTGCAGATAACCGCGCTATCTCGCTGCCAAATAAGTTAGAAGGGCAATAAAGATGCTTGGTGCCAAGGGGATTTTCGATGGAATCCTGCGATGAAGTCCTATCAGTACCACTATGTGAACCCCAGCCACAAGAAGTGTGCTGAGTAAGTATTCGAATGTGTTAAACGGGTGTGTGATGATAATCAACCCCAAAAGCTTGATATCGCCCATTCCTATTCCAAAAAACACAAGACACATCAAGAGCGCAGCGGAAATAAGGAGATCACGTAGAGATCCGAGTCCAAAAATACAAAGATGCAGCAACGCTGCGTACAACAAAATCTTCGTGTAGATATTAGGGATGACGTATGAAGTTACATCCGCGATACACATGGGTATCGCAACCAGCAAGAGCGCAAAATTCACTTCACCAAATTACACAATAAAACACCACAGAATCGTGGTTGTGGATTAAGAAAGTGCTTTCTCGCCAACCGTGCGAAGCATCTTTGCGACTGAATCTCGATCTATAGTGCGTAAGGCGAAGATTTCAACCTGCGAGATGGCTTGATGAATAAGTAGATCTAAACCATCAATTCCATAACCACCTGCTTTACGCCACTGCATCAACAATTGCGTTGGCCAAGGATTGTAGAGAACTTCAAAAAATGTAGCGTTAACAGCGTCTACTTTGTTCGCAAAGTGTGCTGCTGAATCCCCCGGTGTTGTGTTTACTACTAAATCAAATTCATTAAAGTTGATTTCCGAATCCCATGGAAGAAACTTCATTTTCATATCTGGCGCAGCGTGCTTCATCGGTGCCTGTCTATCGGGGTTACGATTGATGACGGTTACCGTCTCACTTACTCCATGACACGCTGCAACTACTGCTCGGGCTGTTGCGCCAGCACCCAGTATCAACACATTGCCTTTCGCATCTCTGTTATTAAAGTTAAGTGCATGTGTAAAGCCATCAACGTCAGTGCTCGTCAAATTCCAGAGCCCGTTTTCCTTATGCAAGGTATTACCGCTTTGAATTGTGCGGGAAAGATCCGAAATCGAATCGGCAATAGTCATGGCCTCTTCCTTCAAAGGCATCGTTAAAGAAAGACAGTTCAAAGAAGATCCATCATTATCCAGAAAATTACGCAGGTTTCCCGACGCAACTTCGTAGGCCGCATACGAGGCCTCGATACCTAGATACCCATAAACCGTGTTATGCAAAAGTGGGCTGAGGGAATGCGCAATAGGAGAACCAAGAACGCCAGCAGCGATCAATTGAATGCACCTGCCTTTCGGTTCTTTATGTACAGCGCTTTCCACGTGTTGAATTCATCGTTGGATTTCGTAAAACGCGTGTCACCGGGTGCAACTGTAATGAAATACAACCAATCCCCGCTGGTGGGATTCAAAGCAGCTGTCATGGCAGCAACACCTGGGTTGCCAATCGGGCCAGGTGGCAGACCGTATTTCTTATATGTGTTGTACGGAGAATTGATCAGAGTCGACTGAGAACTCAAGAAAATCTGACCGCGTACCTTTTTAACAAAATGCACTGTTGAATCCATCTGCAACGGCATACCTATTGTCAACCTATTTCGAATGACCTGAGAAACTTTTGAAAAATCCTTTTCATCTCCTTCAGCCTGAACAATTGAAGCAATAGTAAGAAGCTGCAACGCGGAAAATTCCTTGCTTCCTGCAAGTAATTGCTTGGTGATTGGTTCAGCTGTAAAGCGATCGACCATCGCCTGAATCGCCTGAATCGCGGTTGTTCCTTTAGCAAAACTGTACTGGGCCGGAAATAGTAAGCCCTCAGCATCCTTAAATTCATTTGGTAGCACGACCGTCTTGAATGCTTGATCTATCTCTGCCTTAGTAAACCCATATGCGATAAGTGCAGTGATGACTTCGCTCTTCCAACCCCCTTCGTACATTCGAATGAGGTTAGGAATGCGATCGGCATCCAATAACTGTTCTAGTGCTTGTTTAGCGGAAATTTGTAGCGTCAAACGATGATTCCCTGGAGCAACTGTTTCAGATCGCTTGTCCCCTACAGCAACACGAAAAAAGGACTCTGAGGATTTGATGATGCCGTTGTCAAAGAGCAACCGTGCAATCGCTGAACCAGATGATCCTGCAGGTATATCAACGATAATTTCTGGCTTACCATCGAAGGAAAGCATCTTTTCAAAATCTGGGGCAACGCTTGGTCCGGACCGTGCAATGAAGACAGCACCGACAAGGACCATCGATATGGCTATAGCTAGGAAACGAAATTTCACTTTCTTTTTTCAATCTCTATTGCAAAATCTAAAATAGCTACAGCTGCGGCCATATCAATTGCATTCTTTGAATCCTTAGCGTTACGACCTGCTTCCCGCAGGTTGCGAGCCGCACTTAACGTGCTCATACGCTCATCAATCATTTCGATCGGTGCCGTGGTAACAGTGGCCAAGAGCGCAACAAATTCTTTAGCCTTCTCTGTTGCAGACCCATCGTTGCCACTTAACAAAGCAGGGCGTCCAACATATATTGAGACTGGCTCGATCTCAGAAAAGATTGCAGAAATCTGCTTAAGCAACTCTTTATCACTTGTCTTGAGCGTTGTTAACGGCGAGGAGAGAATCGAATCTGGATCACTTACTGCAACACCTATACGTACATCTCCGTAATCAAAGGCGATACGACGTCCGCGCTGCATCATTTATCCAATGAGTGCGTTAGAGATCGCAGTCAGAGCATCTAGGGACTTAGACGAATCCGTTCCGCCACCTTGTGCGAAATCATCCTTGCCGCCACCGCCACCGCCAAGAACCGTTGAGCCAATCTTCACTAGTGCGCCAGCCTTTACACCTTTAGAGCGCGCGCCTTCACTAGTTGCAACAACTAATACTGGTTTACCATCATTTGCACTAATGAGAGCGACAACTGAATTATCGTCCCGAGAACGCAGATCAATTGCAATCTTTCGCAGATCATCGCCGGATACTCCATCTGCCATCACGGAAGCTATGTAGGAAACCCCATTTACGACTGTGACAGTTTTGGCAAGATCGCCCACTTGAGAAAGTGCTTGAGAAGAGCGGACGGTTGCCAACTCCTTTTCGATTTCCTTCATCTTATTTAGTAAATCCGAAATTCGTTCTGGCAGCTCTTCAGTACGTGCGCCTTTTATTAATTCAGTTAATGAGTTCAACAGAATATGTTCACGAGCCAAGAATTTGTATGCGTCCATGCCTACTAGTGCTTCAACGCGACGTACCCCTGCGCCAATAGAGGATTCGCTGAGTAACTTGATAACGCCCAACTGTCCAGAACGATCTACGTGCGTTCCTCCACACAGTTCGCGTGCCCAATCGCCAACGCTTACGACTCGAACAACGTCTCCATACTTTTCACCAAACAGCGCCATAGCGCCAAGTTCTTTTGCCTTTGCTTGACTCATGCTTTCGGCGGTGACCTCAAGGTTGTCTAACAACAAAGTATTAACGCGAGATTCCACTTCATTTAAAACACTCATTGGGACTGAACCAGTAGCCGGGAAATCAAATCTGAATCGACCTGGTGAGTTCTCAGAACCTGCCTGTGTTGCAGTTTCACCTAGGATTTCACGGAATGCTTTATGAACCATATGCGTTGCTGTGTGAGCTCTAGAAATTGCATGGCGACGCTCGACATCAATCTCGGCAAGTGCATCGGCACCAACTTCGATCGAACCACTAATTACTCGACCACGGTGAACCGACAAACCTGGAACTGGTGATTGAACATCTTCAATCTCGACAACCGCTCCGTTGCTTAAGGTAATGCGGCCGCCATCGGCTAACTGGCCACCACCTTCAGCGTAAAATGGTGTCCGGTTCAAAACAACATCTACATCTTCGCCTTCTGTGGCACTAGCTACTCCCACACCATCAACAACAATTCCAGTTACCTTAGATTCAGAACTTTGGTGGTCATACCCAATAAATTCACTTTTACCGCTCTTGTCAGCAATCGCCTTATAAACCGAAACATCTGTGTGACCCGATTTCTTAGCCTTGGCATCAGCTTTTGCGCGATCTTTTTGTTCTTTCATCAAGCGACGGAAACCATCTTCATCAACTTCAAGGCCTTCTTCGCGTGCCATTTCGAGGGTTAAATCAAATGGGAAACCATAGGTATCGTGAAGTTTGAAAACCTCATCACCCGGAAGGACTGTCGCTTTACTCTTTTTTAGAGCGACCGATGCAAGATCAAAAATTTGTGTTCCGCTCTTGAGCGTTTGCAAAAAGCTTTCCTCTTCAGAAACGCTGACAGAAAGAATCCGATTCTCGTCCGTAACTAGCTCAGGATACTGAGGACCCATAGCTCCAATGGCCGCGACGGTTAGCTCGGACATGATTGGATCCATTGAACCCAGAAGGCGCATATTGCGAATAGTGCGGCGCATCATGCGGCGCAAAACATAGCCGCGGCCTTCATTTCCTGGTGTTACACCATCACCAATTAGCATTGCTGATGTTCGCGCGTGATCTGCAATTACACGCAAGGCGATATCTGACTTCTCGGATGATCCATACTTAACGCCCGTCAATTCAGATGCCCGATTGAGAATCATGATCGTTGTATCGATTTCATAAATATTCTCTACACCTTGTAGCAAAGCAGCTGTGCGCTCTAAACCAAGACCAGTATCAATACTCTTTGCTGGAAGTTCACCAAGAATTGGATAACTATCTTTTCCGCCCCCTGCGCCACGTTCATTCTGCATGAAAACAAGGTTCCAAATTTCAAGGTATCTATTTTCATCTGCAATTGGTCCGCCCTCTGCGCCATATGCAGGTCCTCGATCATAATAAATCTCAGAGCACGGCCCACATGGTCCAGGAACTCCCATTGACCAAAAGTTATCAGCCATATCGCGACGTTGAATTCGCTCCTTAGGAACGCCAATCTTTTTATGCCAAATATCTGCTGCTTCATCATCATCTAGATAAACGGTTACCCACAATTTTTCTTCGGGAAAACCATAACCACCATCTGAAATTGGGCGAGTTAAAAGCTCCCATGCCAGCGCAATTGCGCCTTCTTTAAAGTAATCACCAAAGGAAAAATTACCGCACATTTGAAAGAAGGATGCGTGACGTGTTGTTTTACCGACTTCATCGATATCTAATGTACGAACACATTTCTGTACCGATGTTGCGCGCTTATACGGAGGAGTTACTTCACCAAGAAAGAAGGGCTTAAATGGCACCATGCCAGCATTTACTAATAAAAGGTTTGGATCATCAGCAATCAAGGATGCTGAAGGGACAACAGTATGAGTTAAACCTTGTCGGTTATCGGATTCAAAGAAGCGCAGCCAGCGCGTACGGATCTCGGCGGATTCCACTAGCTAGGATCACTCAGCCTTCTTCTTCTTAGTGCGCCCCTTGTTCATTTGTGCCGCAGACAAAAGTGCCCCGGCTACTTTAACTGCAGAGCCATTTTTATTAATGAATCCTGTTGTCGCTTCATTTACCTTGTCCGATAAATCTTCAATGTTCTTTGTTACGCGATTGATGCTGTGTAAAGGCCCATTGACCAGAGTTACGGTTGTATGAACCTCATCTATCAACGGTGCAGCCTCATCTGTTAAAGCCTTCAATGAAGTTTTTGCCTCGTCGATCAAACGACCAACTCGAATAATTGCATATGCAATAGCCAACGCAATCACAGCAAGTGATGATGCTGCGATTATTGTTGCAATTCCGCCTGGACCCATACCGTTAGCCTACCTGACCCTTAACTTTCCTGAGGTGATTTTGACAGTGCTGATGGCGCTTGTGGAACCCAGTCAATTCCGCTTTCTTTACGTTGAGCCGGAGTGATTGGCGTTGGTGCGCCAGTTAATGGATCGCCACCGCTAGCAGTCTTAGGGAAAGCAATGACTTCACGAATTGAGTCAGATCCCGTTAACAATGCACAGACGCGATCTAATCCAAGTGCTATTCCGCCATGTGGAGGTGGGCCATAGTTGAAAGCTTCGAGCAAGAATCCAAACTTACTGTTGGCCTCTTCATCACTTAACCCGATAACAGAGAAAACATCCTTCTGGATAGTGCGATCATGGATACGAATTGACCCACCACCTAATTCAGTTCCATTCAAAACAATGTCATAGGCATAAGCAAGTGCCGATGCAGGATCAGATTTGAATGTTGCTGCAAATTCAGGCTTTGGTCCGGTAAATGGGTGGTGAACCGCGGTCCAACCACCGTTATCAGTTGGCTCAAACATCGGCGCATCTACTACCCATAAAAATTCCCACTTACCATCTGGGATTAATCCGCATCGCTTTCCTATTTCCAATCGAACTGCGCCTAAAAGATTCAATGAACTTGTGCGGTCACCAGCTGCGAAGAAAATTGCGTCTCCGACCTTAGCCCCGGCGGCTTGCACGACTCCTGCTGTTTCTTTTTCAGAAATATTCTTTGAAACTGGGCCGCCCAATGTGCCATCTTCATTGACCAAAATATAAGCAAGACCCTTAGCACCACGCGCCTTAGCCCAATCCTGCCAAGCATCTAATTCGCGACGAGCAGACGAGGCTCCCCCAGGCATGACTACTGCGCCGACATATGGCGCTTGGAAAACTCTAAAAGGCGTCTCTGAAAAGAATGATGTGAGATCGACCAGTTGATTATCAAAGCGCAAATCTGGTTTATCAGAACCGTAGTGCGTCATTGCATCTGTGTAGGTCATTCGCTTCAGTGGAAGAGGAATCTCATAGTTGACGGTCTCTTTCCAAACTCGCGCCACAATCTTTTCCGCGATCGCCAAGATATCTTCCTGATCAATGAAGGACATTTCAATATCTAACTGTGTGAACTCTGGTTGACGATCAGCACGAAAATCTTCATCACGGAAACACCGTGCGATTTGATAGTACTTTTCCATTCCCGCAACCATCAACAATTGCTTGAACAACTGTGGTGACTGTGGCAAGGCATACCAGCTGCCAGGTTGCAGACGAACTGGTACTAAAAAGTCACGCGCACCTTCTGGTGTTGATCTGGTCAGATAAGGCGTTTCGATTTCAAGGAATGTTTCTTCCTCCATCACACGACGAATCGTTGATGTGACTTTTGAACGTAAACGCAGGTTATGCGCTGGTTTTTCACGGCGCAGGTCCAGATAGCGATATCGCAAACGGACCTCTTCATTAATATCAGTGTCATCTCCACTATCAACAGGAAAGGGCAATGGAGCAGATTCAGATAGGACAACTACTGTGTCACCCATAACTTCAATTTCACCTGTTGCAATGTTTGTATTCTGATTTCCATCAGGGCGAGCTACTACCTCACCAGTAATTAGCAAACACCATTCAGCACGCAGTGATCCAGCGACTTTCTCGTCGCGAATGACGACCTGAACCGAGCCAGAAGCATCACGAAGGTCAATGAAAGCTACCCCACCATGATCGCGACGTCGTGATACCCAACCTGCAAGGGTGACTATCTGACCCGCATTGGATTTGCGGAGTGATCCTGCTTCATGTGTGCGCAACATTAATTAGTCCAATTTTTCGTTTTAGAGTGCTTCGAGCAATGAGTCAATCTTAACTGAAGATGTGTGACCAGATTTCATCTCTTTCAATTCGACGGTCCCACTTGAAATCTCTGATTCGCCAAGGACAATCACATGTGTGGCACCACTCTTATCGGCACCCTTCATAGCTCCCTTAAGCGCTCGGTCTCCAAATGCTATTTCGACAGTTTTACCTTTGGCTCTTAAAGCTGTTGCGATCATTAATGCTTGAACTTTTGCTACCTCACCCAAGGGAATAATGAAGAGATCTGAAACAAATGCTTCCTCTCCAATTACGCCTTCAGCCTCGGCGGCTAATAAGGCGCGGTCGACACCTAATCCAAAGCCAATCCCAGAGAGAGATTGACCTCCTAGCTGTTCCATCAATCCGTCGTAGCGTCCGCCGCCGCCGATGCCCGATTGAGCACCTAATAGTTCGTGGACAAATTCAAATGTTGTTCCGGTGTAGTAATCCAGGCCACGCACCATTCGTGGATTAACCACATATGCAATTCCTAGTGCATCCAGATACTTTTGAACTTGTGCAAATTGCAGACGTGAATCTTCATTGAGGTAGTTGATCAGCAAAGGCGCATCCGCCATCGCTTTGCGCATTTCTTCGCGCTTATCATCAAAAAGACGTAGTGGATTAATTAATGCTCGCGCAGCTGTTGCTTCATCCAATGTAAGTGTTGAAATAAATTTGACGAGATCAATGCGGTGAGCCGCTCGTGACTCAGCATCCCCTAGCGAAGTAATCTCCAAACTATATCTACTCAATCCGATCGCTTTAAAACCTGCATCAGCTATTGCGATAACTTCAGCGTCGATTGCTGGATCATCTAATCCAATTGCTTCAATTCCAACTTGGTAGAACTGGCGATAGCGACCGGCTTGCGGACGTTCTGCACGAAAGAATTGACCTGAGTACCAAACCTTCACCGGCAGTTGTCCACGATCTAAACCATGTTCGATAACCGCACGCATCACACCGGCAGTACCTTCGGGACGCAATGTAATCGAACGTCCTCCACGATCTTCAAATGTATACATCTCCTTTGAGACTACATCTGTAGATTCGCCAACACCTCGTGTGAACAGTTCAGTATCTTCAAAAACCGGAAGTTCAATCAATTGATATCCAGCACTCTTTGCCGGCGCGATTAAATTCTCGCGGATAAATTCAAATGCACTCGATCTGCTTGGAACGTACTCGCTGACACCCTTAGGTGCAGAAATTTTTTGACCTGCCATTAGTAGCGACCTACCAAACTCTTAAGGTATGGATTGTTCTTTTTCTCATGAGCCAGAGTTGTATCTGGTCCATGCCCAGGTAGTACACGAAGGTGATCAGATAGTGGAATAACTTTTTTACGCAATGTCTCTTCCATTTCCTTGGCCGAACCCGTCGGTAAATCTGTTCGCCCAATCGAACCAGCAAACAGCACATCCCCGCTGATTAATACCTCATTGGAAACTTCAAACATTAAGGATCCACGGGTGTGCCCTGGTGCATGAATCGCCCTAAATGAGAGTCCCACTAAATCAATAACATCACCGTTTCGAACCTCACGAACATCCTTTGGTTCAGTGAAATCCATTCCCGACAAAGTTGCTACAAATTCGGGGCCGTGCAATAGCGCTGGGTTTCCTAAAAACGCACGATCCTCAGAGTGAATATAGGAGGCGATGTCGTATCCGTCGGCGATCGATTGAATTGAGAAGGTGTGATCTAAGTGTCCATGTGTGGCAATGATGGCTACGGGTTTGAGATTATGTTTTTCTAAAAGCTCCGTCAGTTGATGCGAGACATCAGGCATCCCTGGATCGATAACTACGCACTCAGACCCAGGCTCAGTAGCTATCACCCAACAGTTAGTGGCAAACATAGGAGCAGCAAAGGAATCGATAAGCATCCCGTACGCCTCCTAATTTCACGCTCAATTTGGGGTGCGATTGACGCTCACACCATGAGACAGGGTACCTTTTGCACACGAATACGCCCTCAACCCACGCTCAGAAGCGTTGAAACTTCTAAGCATCGCACCCACCACATAGCGAACTTCATAAAGAAGAAACGCGCTGAAAGGATCACTCTCATGACAGATATGAATTTCCCACAACAGGCCAGTGCAGCAAGTGCGTTGATCGGAGATCCTTCAGCTTTTGGTCGAGTCGCAGATGATGGAACTGTTTACGTGCGTACATCACACGGTGAAACAGCCGTCGGTTCATACCCAGGTAAAACCCCTGAAGAGGCGTTAGCGTATTTTGTTCGCAAGTTCGAAGTTCTTGCCGCCGAGGTAGCACTACTTGCAGCGCGTATTAAGAGTGGTGCGATGGTTCCTTCTGATGCGTATTTAGCTGTTAAAAAATTGCGCGATCAAGTTAAGGAGCTCAACGGTGTTGGCGATCTTGAAGCTTTGGCCGCTTCTGTTGAACAGATCGAACCTTTGATCGAAGGTCATAGAGAAGCATTTGAAGCCAAGAAGGCGGCCGAAACTGCTGCGAAGGCAGCACGTCGTGAACAAATTGTTGTTGAAAAAGAAAAGATTGTTGTTGAAGCCGAAAGTTTGGCGCTGTCAGAGAGTTGGAAGAGCACTGGTGATCGTTTGAAGGTGCTACTTGATGAATGGAAGGCTGCTCCTCGCCTTGATAAGAAGGCAGATGCCGATCTATGGAAACGTTTTTCATCATCTCGAAATAAGTTTGATAAGCGTCGTCGCACACACTTTGCAGCATTAGAAGCAACGCAATCAGTGGTTGCAGATGCTAAGAAAGTCATCGTGGAAGAGGCAGAAAAATTAGCAACATCAACTGAGTGGGTTCCAACTGCCAAGCGATTCAAAGCGTTGATGGATCAGTGGAAGGCATCCGGACGCGGTAAGAGAAATGATGACGCTAAATTGTGGTCTCGTTTTAAAGCTGCACAAGATCAATTCTTCGCTGCAAAGAATGCTGATCTAGAAAAACGCGATGTCACAATGGCTACCAACTTGGCGAAACGTGAAGAGCTACTCGTTCTGATCGAGGCTGTACTTCCTGTCACTGATGTGAAGGAAGCACGTAAGGTATTAAATGAACATTTACGCTCGTGGGAAAAGATTGGCATGACTCATCGTGATAAGCGTGCCGCTCTTGATGCGCGCGTGTCACAGGTTGAATCCACTGTTAAGGAAGCAGAGGCTGACATTTGGCGCAAGACTGATCCTGCAGCAAAGAAACGTGCTGAAGAGGTCGTCGCGCAGCTAACTGAATCCATTGCCAACTACGAAAAGGCGGCTGCGAAGTTTGCCGCTAATGGCAACACAAAGAAATCTGAAGAAGCCGCAGAATCTGCAATAGCCCGAAAAGTTTGGCTAGCCGAAGCCGAAAAGGGTCTTGCTGAATTTAACTAGTGAAGTGTTTGGCTAATTATTAGTTGTTCGATAAACATCGTAAACACCTTCGATGCCACGCACCGCTGCTAAAACTGCATCTAGATGAGTTGCATCTGCCATTTCAAAGGTAAAGCGTGAAAAGGCGGTTCGATCCTTTGAAGTGCTGACCGCAGCACTAAGAATGTTTACGTGCTGATCGGACAAGGTACGAGTTACATCCGCCAACAAAGAGGCTCGATCCAAAGCCTCCACTTGAATATTTACTAGGAACACTGAAGAAGCGCCCAGACGCCACTTAACATTTACGACTCGATCCAACTGATGAACCTGTAAGTCGTGGGCGTTGGTGCAGTCTGTCCTATGGATTGAAACACCGCTGCCCTTAGTAATGAAACCCATGATCAAATCCCCAGGAACCGGAGTGCAACAGCGAGCGAGTTTTACAAGTACGTCGTCAGCACCTTCTACATCAATTGCATTACTAGAACGTCTAGTAGTGGGTGCGCGGTTAGGAAAAACTTCCATCGTAGGTTCTGGATGAGAATCTTCTGCACCTAACGCTGTAACCAATTTATCAATGATTGATGCGGCAGAGACGTGGCCGTCCCCCACCGCTGAATACAAGCCATCAATATCTGGGTAACGAAGTTCGTGTGCTAATTCGAGTAAAGAATGACCTGCAAAAATCTTTTGTAACGGCAA
>JBIKPC010000027.1:0-9821 GCA_044357675.1 Candidatus Planktophila sp.
AGCATGACGAACTAAGCCACTATTGGCATTGACTTATGGCACGCTGTTGAGTTCTCAAGGTACGGATGCGCACTGAGTCCCAGGATTTCTCCTATTTTTCAGGGCAGATCGCCAAACTTAGTGCATGCATGCAGGCTCGGTCAAACTGGCCTAAATGAGGTACTTGGTCTGGCTGAAGCTCAATTACTTGATCTTCGACGCCTACTGTCCGGCCTAAATCGTCCGTTCCCAGCAAGGAGCGTAACTATACATACCCTCGCAGGACCGGTCAAATCGGGTTAGCGGGTAATCCGACGATATTGAACTAAGTGTTGAAGTGCAAATTATCCATGCCCGCTAAGGTTTTAAGGCTATTTTGGCGAAATTAGACTAATTCGACGGCGGCAAGATCCCGCTTGCCCTTTCTCAAAACCGCATATTTTCCGCATAAAAAGTCAGATTTTGCGGGTCTGAAATCTTCACCAGAAATCTTCTGATTATTGAGATATGCGCCACCCTCTTTAACAATGCGGCGCGCAGCTGATTTCGAGTCAACAACACCAGTTGCTGCTAAGAGATCCACCCATGTTGGAATTTCCTCTGTTGACGAAACAGATGTACGCGGAAGTTCAGCAAGTGCGGATGCAAGTGTTACTTCATCGAGTTCAGAAAGTTCACCTTGACCAAATAAAGCACGTGCAGCAGCTTCTACTCGTTGTGTTGTTTCTTCCGAATGAACAAGTGAGGTTAATTCACGCGCAAGTGCCCGGTGGGCTTCACGCAATCCAGGATTCTCGTTGTGTGATTTTTCTAGTTCGGTAATTTCCTCGTGCGATTTGAATGAAAAAACCTTCAGAAAATTAATAACATCTTTATCATCTGAGTTCAGCCAGAATTGGAAAAACGCATAAGGCGATGTCATTTCGGGATCTAACCAAACAGAGCCACCTGCAGTCTTACCGAACTTTGTTCCATCAGCTTTCATTAAAAGTGGAACGGTCAGTGCATGACCACTGCCTTGTTCAACACGGCGAATGAGATCAAGGCCGGCAACAATGTTTCCCCATTGATCTGAGCCACCAACTTGTAGTGTGCAATTGTTACGTCGATATAATTCTAGAAAATCATATGACTGTAAAACTTGGTAAGAAAATTCCGTGTATGAAATTCCACCACCTTCAAGACGTGCCGAAACAGAATCTTTAGCAAGCATTTGATTAACACTGAAATGCTTTCCGATATCGCGTAAGAATTCGATTGCACTTAGTGGTGATGTCCAATCAAGATTATTAACGACTGTTGCAGGATTCTTTGGTGCATCGAAATCAAGAAATGCTGAAACTTGCTGACGGATACGGCTAACCCAGCCTTCAACAATTTCAGTGCTGTTAAGTGTGCGCTCCTCGTTCTTGCCACTTGGATCCCCAACCAAACCAGTAGCTCCGCCAACCAAGGCAATTGGATTGTGTCCTGCTAGTTGAAAACGTCGAAGTACAAGAAGCACAACCAAGTTACCGGCATGCAAAGATGGTGCTGTTGGATCAAAGCCGACGTACAAAGTGATGGGCTTTTTCAGTGAATCTAACAAGGCCTTTTCATCAGTTGATTGGGCTAATAAGCCACGCCAGCGGAGGTCTTCAATTAGATTCATGCGCTCATCATCTCTGAAAATGCCGTGTGCTTGCTGGCAATTTCTTTCTCGGTTTTGGCATTGGCGGCTAAAGCATCTTTGATCTGAGTAGCAACAAGTGCGGGGGCGGTTCCTCCAGCTGTTGTCCGTGAATTAATAGCGCCATGGACTGTTAGAACATCGCGCACTCCCCCATCTAGTTGTGGGTGGATTTGTAGAAATTCGGAGTCAGTTAATTGATGTAATTGACGGCCCGATGATTCACACGCAAGCACGCACTGTCCGGCAGCATCATGGGCTTGAGCAAATGGAACTTTCTTGCGTGCAAGATAGTCAGCTATTTCTGTGGCTAACGAAAAGCCAGTTGGAGCAGAAAGTGACATCTTCTCACGATCAAAATCGGTAGTTGCAATCATTCCGGTTACGGCAGGTAGAACTAACATCAAAGTATCAATACTGTCGAACAAAGGCTCTTTGTCTTCTTGTAAATCGCGATTATATGCAAATGGCAATCCCTTAAGCATTGTTAACACACTCATGAGATTTCCGACTAGTCGACCTGATTTACCGCGAGCGAGTTCTGCCATGTCGGGGTTTTTCTTTTGGGGCATGATGGATGAACCAGTTGAATAAGCATCAGCAACTTTTGCCCATGCAAACTCTTGCGAGGCCCACAATGTCCATTCTTCGCCAATGCGCGAAAGGTGATTTCCGATCATGGCGCAAATAAATAAGGCCTCGGCGACATAATCTCGATCACTAACTGCATCGATGCTGTTTGCAAATGTTGAGTTAAAACCTAAGTTCTTAGCAGTAAACGCTGGTTCTAGAGCAAGAGATGATCCGGCAAGTGCTCCAGCGCCAAGTGAACTGACAGATGTGCGTGCAAGCCAATCATTTATACGATCAAGATCGCGAGCAAAGGCGTGGGCATGCTTTGCTAATTCATGACCAAATGAAACCGGTTGTGCATGTTGAATATGTGTGAAACCAGGAGCAGGATCATTGACATATTCAGCTGCTTTTTCAAGAATCGCAGTTTGCATAACTGTAATTAACCGAGCGACTTCAAGCATGTGATCTATTGCAAAGAGGCGAAGATCTGTCGTCACCTGATCATTGCGAGAACGACCGGCGCGCAGAGCGCCCCCGATGGCTCCGAGTTTTTCCGTTAATCCTCGTTCTAAAGCACTATGTACATCTTCATCTGAATCAATGGCTACAAAACTCCCGGAAGCCACTTCTGCTGAAAGATCGGTAAGGGCATGTGCGATAGCTAGGGCGTCTTGTGTATCGATCAACCCGCTCTTTTCCAAGATTGCGCAATGCGCTTTTGATGATCGCAGGTCATACGGGGCTAAGCGCCAATCAAAGTGCACGCTCCTGGACAGCGCAAAGACTGATTCCTCAGCTCCTTGTGCAAATCGTCCGCCCCATAGCGCCATTACTTCCTCTTTCCATCTGTCTGTGCGTAAGCGAGCAATTCTTTCGCTAAATGTGCTCCACCTGTCGCTTTCTTCGATACCAAAATAATCGTGTCGTCTCCGGCGATCGTGCCGATGACCCCTGTTAAAGCGGCGTGATCTAAGGAGCTGGCTAAAAACTGAGCCGCCCCCGGAGGAGTATGAATTACCGCCAAATTTGCACTGTGATCAACAGACAAAATCAGTTTTGCTGGCAGCGGAGTACTACGAACAATCGCGGCATCAGCACTTTCTCTTATTTGATAGGTGCTTTCGCCATCCTTATTGCGAGCACGAACAGCGCCAATCTCTTCCAGATCTCTAGAAGCTGTTGCTTGCGTAACTTTGTACCCCGACTTTTTCAACAACACCACCAGATCTGATTGTGAATGCACTAATCCAGATTGAATGAGTGCGATCGCTTTCGCTCTACGAGCCGAGACTGACTGGGCATTACTTTGCATCAGCAATTACCTTTCTGAAAATAGTAATGAACTTATTGATTTGTGCATCCGAAACTATCAATGCAGGTGCGATACGAATAGTTGTTGCATTGGCAGCATTAACCAGCACTCCTGCAGCTCGCATCGCGTCTGATACATCAGAAGCCTTTAGCGACTCCAGTTCGATCCCAAGCAATAGTCCAGCTCCGCGAACCTCTTTAACGCCTGGGATAAGTGCTAGTTCTTGCATTAGATGCGCACCTTGCTTTTCAACTTTGCTTAAAATCTTTTGCGATTCAATGAATTTTATTGCGGCAAGTCCAGCAGCAGTTGTAACAGGATTTCCACCAAATGTAGAACCATGATCTCCTGGCTGAAATAAATCAGCGGCTTTACCTAGTGCGATCATTGCTCCGAGTGGTAGTCCGCCACCCAAACCTTTAGCCAATGTAATTACATCTGGTGTGATCCCCGAATATTCATAGCCAAACCAGTCACCTGTTCTGCCCATACCGGTTTGCACCGCATCAATTACTAGTAGCGCACCATTCTTGTCACAGAGCAAACGAAGTTCCTGCAAGTAATCAGCTGGAGGAACAATTACTCCAGCTTCTCCCATGATTGGTTCAATAATTACCATTGCAGTTTTTCTGCTGACCGCTTTGCGCATCGCATCAATGTCGCCGTAAGGAACATGTTTTACACCTTTAATCAGCGGAAGGAATGGTTCACGTTTAGATGGTTGCCCAGTCAGTGATAGTGCACCCATCGTGCGACCATGAAAGGCGCCCTGGGCAGCGACAACACGCACTTTGCCTGTGCGACGTGAAAGTTTTAACGCTGCTTCATTTGCTTCGGCTCCTGATTGGCAAAAGAAAACCTTTGCGCTTTTATCTCCTGTCATACCAACTAACTTCTCAGCTAATTCAATTGCGTTGGGATGGGCGTAAAAATTACTAATGTGACTAAGTGTTGAAACCTGCTTGGTTACTGCTTTCACAATCACTGGGTGAGCATGGCCCAATACACTCGTTGCAATTCCTCCCAGGAAATCAAGGTAACTCTTGCCATCTGCATCAGTTACGACTATTCCTTTACCCTTAACCAAGGTAATGGCGGGTTTTCCATAATTGTTCTGTAAGGAACTATCCCAACGACTCAGATATTTATTATTAGTCATGTACCACCAACGTTCCGCCTGTACCAGCCAACGCTGCTGCAAAGCTATCGGGGTTTGTTCCATCAATAATTCGTACAGCTTTCGCACCAAAAGACAGCGCATCAAGTGCTGCCTGAACTTTTGGTGCCATTCCTTCGGCAAAGCCAGATTTGATATCTTCAAGTTCGTGTGCAGAAATACTGGCAATCAGAGAACTCTTATCTGGCCAGTTTCGATAGATGCCAGCGACATCAGTCATTACTATCAAGGCAGATGCTTCTAATGAAGCTGCTATAGCCGCGGCTGCAAAATCAGCATTTACGTTAAGTCCTGTTTTCATATCTTCATCTGAAGAAACTGGCGCTACTACCGGAACAATCCCTTGATTAAGAAGTTCCAGCAATGTCGCTGGATTAACTTTCTGAACATTGCCGACAAATCCCAGATCTGCCGGTGTGCCATCAATCAACTGTGTCCGACGATTAGCAATGACAGTTGGCAATGTGCGAGCAGACATCGCTTGCGCCTTGATTCCAGCCTTACTGAGTGTTACCGCAACTTCGGTACCAACTTGATTGACTAAAACATCCTCGACTACATCAAAAATCTCCTTGGTGGTAACTCGAAATCCACCCAACCAAGTACTAACAATCCCTTTTGCCTGTAGCGCAGCATCAATTTGTGGTCCACCGCCATGGACAACAACTACCTGCTCCCCTGCTTGTAATGTCGCAGCGATCGCTTTAGCAAAACTGCCGTTCTCATCCTTCATGGCATGGCCACCAAACTTTACGACAATCACAATAAAACCTTATGCGCCAATACCGTCGAAGGCCAGGCCACTAATCTCTGACAGGCCGCATATTAAATTAGCATTCTGAATAGCTTGCCCAGCAGCGCCTTTTCCAAGATTGTCTATTGCAACCGAGACGACAAGGCGATTTGTGTGTTCATCAACAGCTACCTGCAATTGAACCTTGTTGCTTCCGGTCACGGCACTTGTTTTGGGCATTTGCCCCAGTGGCAAAACATCAACAAAAAATTCAGAGGCATAATGCTGCGCAAAGAGAGCGTGTGCTTGCTGTGTCGTCAATGGTTGATTCAACTTAGCCGTAATAGTGGAGAGAATTCCACGTGGCATTGGAGCAAGAATGGGCGTAAATGAAATCTTCACTTCCTTCTGCGCGACTGCAGATAGTGCTTGTTCGATTTCAGGTGTGTGCTGATGGACTCCACCGAATTTGTAGGATGAAAGTGATCCCATTACCTCGCTTGCAATTAAATTTACTGTGGCGCTGCGGCCTGCACCAGTCGTTCCAGATGCGGCAACTACCACGATGTCTGAAACATCAATAAGACTTAGGGCAGGTGCAATTCCGAGTGCAATTGATGTTGCATAACATCCTGGATTAGCGACTTTGCTTTCTTTTTTGATTGCATCGCGTTGGCCTGATGCAAGTTCTGGCAATCCGTACACCCATGAACCTGCGTGCTTTCCTCCGTAATACTTATCCCATTGAGCCGGGCTTTCTAGTCTGAAATCCGCTCCCAGATCAACAATCTTCACATGAGCTGGAATCTTTGCGATTAGCGACGCTGATTCACCGTGAGGTAGAGCTAGAAACACAAGTCCCAGCGCAGAGAAATCGATTGAATCGGTTGCTACAAAACTTTTACCCGCATAGCTTTGCAGTTGAGGATGAACAGTTGCGACCTGCTCCCCTGCATTCGAGTGCGCACTTACAACCGTGACCTCAAAATGTGGATGGATAGCGAGCAACCTTAAAAGTTCGCCGCCGGCATACCCGCTTGCCCCAATCACCGCTGTTTTCATGGCTCAAGGGTAATGCACAATCTATAATTATGCAATCCTATGCATAATTATGCGGTTCGAACAACTGCTCCGAACTGGGCCGCCGCTACAGCCGTGGCTGCCTCACGCATTGCAGAGACTTCTTCCCCTGTAAGGGTGCGATCCTGTGCTCGGAAAACAAGGGTGAAGGCCAAGGAAATCTTTCCATCACCTATCTTGTCGTAGCGATCAAACAAAGTAATCGACTCAAGCAACTCTCCTGCGCCTTCACGCAACGCGCCTTGAACATCTGCCGCACTGACATGTGCGTCAACAATTAGTGCTACATCCTGTACCGCTGCTGGCATGGTGCCGACAGTTGTAGGTCGAACTAGAGCCGAATCTGGAAGAGCGCTTAAGGCAACAGCAAATGCGACTGAACGTTCAGGCAAACCATATGCAGCAACTATGCGCGGATGAAGTTCTCCAGCATGTGCAACCGCTTTTCCATTAACAATTAACTCAGCACAACGACCTGGATGCCAAGGTGCTAGATCTGAGCGAGCTACAGTCCACTCAAGATTACACAGTGCCAAAATATCTTGGGCGTAAGAGATTGCATCTTGCCAATTGTAAGAGCGTGCCTTTCCCTGCCAATTTTCATTCTCAATTTTTCCAACAAGCAAACCTGCAACGTGAAAGCCCTGTTGTGGAACACTTGCGAAGATTTCATCAATAACTTTTTGAGCAGGTCGCTTAGCAAGATCCGGAGATATGGCATTGACCAATTTCTGTGAACTGCGGAAAATTGAACCCATCTCAAAGATCGCAAAGTCCTTTGCGCCGCGACTGATGTTGCGCTGTGCCACCTCAATCAAGCCAGGAACTAGATGAACACGCATCAGAGGAAACTCTTCAGACATCGGGTTAGCAACTTTGTACGTTGCTGCACGTTCGCCTACAAATCCCATTGAATCAATAGTTGCTTGATTAGTGAATGGGAATGTCTGTACCTCTGCAAAGCCACGACTTGCCAGCATTGTCGCCACTGCGCGGCGTCGCTTTTGAGTAGGAGTTAATGTCGCATGCAAAGGTCGGGGTGGAAGAATTGAAGGGATCTTGTCATAGCCGATCATGCGGGCTACTTCTTCAGTAAAATCTGCAGCAGTCAATAGATCCGCGCGCCACGATGGCGGATCTACCGTGAAGCTCTTTTCATCAACATCACAGCCAACGACCCGAAGTAACTCTGCTACTTGCTTGGCTGGAATTTCAAAACCCAATGTCCTTGAGACATATCCAGGATCAAAGGTAACTAGTGGTGCATAAATAGGCTGTCCATCAACCTGCGTTGAGACATGCTGAGCAGAACTGTGGGTTGTGAGAAGTTGAACAAATCGAGCAGAAGCAAACTCAGCTAACGACGCATCCACGCCTCGTTCCAAACGTCGCGACGCTTCTGATGAAAGCTTGTGGCGACGAGAATTTTTAGCAATGCAGACTGGACAAAAGTGCACCGCTTCTAGTGCGATCTCAGTTGTTGTCTCAGTAATTTCAGAAGAAAGCCCACCCATCGTTCCGGCAAGTGCAAGTGGTTGATCATCATCACACACCATCAAATCTTCAGGATCTAATGTGCGCTCTACACCATCCAGCGTTTTAAATTTTTGCGCCTTACCTGCGCGCTTGATCGTAAGTCCACCCTTAATCTTTGCTTTGTCAAAGGCGTGTAAAGGTTGACCAAGTTCTAGCATCACGTAATTTGTCACATCTACAACCAAGGAAATTGAGCGCATTCCCATCTTTTCAATACGTCGACGCATCCAAATTGGGGTTGTCGCTTTGGGATCAAAATTAGACAAGGTGCGCAGGTAGAAAACTGATGCGGAGGACTTTTCTGCAATTTTGGCAGTGACGCCTTTGCCGGTTTCTTCAAACTTCAATCCACGCAACGCGTTAACTGGATCGGTGAACTTCAAGTTAAGAGCGGCGGCAACTTCACGCGAAATACCACGAATGCTTAAGGCATATCCACGGTCGGGGTTGACCGCAACATCAAAGATGACGTCATTGATGTGTAAAACATCGATCGCATCTGCCCCGATGGTGACTTCACCTTCAGCAAAAACCATAATTCCTGCATGTTCATCGCTGATACCTAGTTCGCGAGCTGAACAGATCATGCCATTGGAGGTCTTCCCGTAGGTTTCACGTGCACCAATTACAAAATCGCCAGGAAGTACCGCTCCAGGTAGAGCCGCAACAACTAAATCCCCAACTGCAAAGTTTGTTGCACCACAAATTACATATCGAGTTTCGCTTTCACCGCAATCTATGCCCACATAGCGAATAGGCTTTTTGAATTCTGTAATTTCTTCAATTGATAAAACTTTTGCAAACTTAAGCGGACCAGTCAAATCTGCGCCTTGCTGGATGATTTCTTCAACCTCAAAGCCAACACGGATTAATCCATCTGAAATCTGCTCAGCTGTAACAGCTGCTGGAATGTCTACAAACTCTTTGATCCACGATAAAGGAGCGCGCATTACAGGCCAACTCCAAACTGACGAGTAAAACGTAAATCGCCTTCGACGATGTCGTGCATATCTGTAATGCCGTGTCGAACCATAAGTGTGCGCTCAAGGCCCATACCAAAAGCAAAACCGCTGTACACATCTGTGTCAATGCCACACGTAGCAAGCACCTTTGGATTAACCATTCCGCAACCGCCCCATTCGATCCAGCGGTTGTTAAAGAAAATATCTACTTCGGCACTTGGTTCGGTAAAGGGAAAGAAAGATGGTCGCAATCGTGTGGTTACATCTGGGCCAAACATATGTCGGGCGAAATTATCTAGAGTTCCCTTTAGGTGGGCCATCGTTATGCCCTTATCGATTACTAAACCTTCTACTTGATGGAAGACAGGACTATGTGTTGCATCAAGCTCATCAGCACGGAAGGTGCGGCCGGGACACACAACATAAATAGGCGGTTCTTGTGTGAGCATCGTACGAATTTGAACTGGCGAGGTATGCGTACGCAAAACCATTCCAGATTCAACGGGTTCAATAAAGAACGTATCTTGCATGGTGCGGGCTGGATGATCTGCTGGCATATTGAGCGCATCAAAGTTCAGCCACCCAGACTCAAGTTCAGGACCTTCTTCAACTGCAAAGCCCTGTTCAATGAAGAAATCAGAGACTTCGTTTTTAATAATTGTTATTGGATGCAAGCCGCCGCGATGTGAACGATTTACTGGCAAAGTTATATCGACGACTTCTTCCAACAAAACTTTGCGATCACGCTCAGCCTCTAATGCAGCTGTTGCATGTGCAAGTGCTTGAGCAATATCAGC